>CAZLLG010000023.1:0-22579 GCA_964560275.1 uncultured Eubacteriales bacterium
ATTTTAAGGAGATCCAAATGATAAAGAAAAAGAAGTTTTCGATGCCGTTCCGTGTTTTTGTAATCACGGTTTTGTTTTTGTGTGTAAATGGAATCGTTTTCTCTCAGGATCAGGCGGACGAAGAACTCAAAAAAAAATATGAGGCAATCATTGGAGAATATGAGTTTGATCTTTCTGAGATGGGCGGAGAAACGGCGTTCCTGACGTTCTATATTGAAGAGGGTGAACTCTGGGCAGATTCCGGTGACGGCAGACCTGCTGTTTTAGAGCCCATGGAAGATTTGGAATTTGCGTTTGTAGGAGAGGATCCTGAACAGGGCCGGTTTGAATTCTACTTCCTCAAAGATGACGAGGGAAAATACTCAAAATGCCGCGTTGTGATCGAAGCGCAGGGATTAGAAATAATAGGTATCAAGATTGGAGGATAACCTCACTCGGTCCTGATAGCATCGGCTGGATGGGCATTGGCCGCCTTGAGCGCCTGGAAACTGACCGTGATTTGGGCCACTAAGAAGGCCACCAATCCAGACAAAAGGAAAGTCCAGAGACTGATATTCGTTCTGTAAACAAAGCTTTTTAACCATCCAACCATTACAAAATAGGAGGATATCGCTGCAGGAATAAAGGCTATCAGCACCAGTATTGAAAAATCCTTCGATAGCAGAACGACGATTTTTGTACTCGTGGATCCGAGCACTTTACGGATACCGATCTCCTTTGTTCTTTGTGAAGCCATATAGGCCGATAGCCCAAAGAGTCCCACACAGGCAATAAAGATCGTCAAAACAGAAAAGATGTTAAAGATCTGCCCCGAGGTCTTTTCATTGTTGTACAGGGCATCCAATCTTTCATCCAGAAAATAGTAACTGAATGGCTGGCCTGGAACGAACTGTGACCATTTATCTTCTATTGCGGCGATTGTCTCTCCAACATTCAAAGATTGGATCTTAATATTGAGGAGGGGGTAGACCTGCTGTTCACGTGGGATGCAGAAAAACATGAAAGAATCGATATCCTTATGAAGAGATTCATAATGAAAGTCCTTTACCACACCAATGATCGTGTACTCTCCCATAGTCGGATCATTCTGGTCACCCATTCTTCTGATTTTCATTCCCACAGGATCTGTCCATCCAAATTCTCTGATTGTCGCTTCATTGACGAGAAGGTTTCTGTCCTCGTTGAATTCTTTAGAAAATCCCCGTCCTTCCAAGATTTCCAATCCCATCGCCTTGATGAAATCCTCATCGATCACCATACCGCGTGTGGTTTTGACTTCGGGATCTCGATCGGAGCGAAAAAAGTCTCCTGCATAGAATCCCCCCTGCACGACGGTGTCCGATCCAGATGCTCTCAAGACGCCGGGAAGTGAGAGCAGTTCTTGTTTGAATGATTCACCTCTGTTTTGTAAAGAATAGGCTCGTTCAATCACAATCACATTGTCCTTTTGAAATCCCAAATCCCTGCTCTGAATAAAATTCATCTGCCTAAAGACTTGAATTGTCATTGAAATGAGGATGATCGATAAAGCGAACTGAAAAATGACAAGGACATTTCTCAACAGGGTGCCTTTTCGGGATGTCGCATATCTTCCCCTTATCACAGTTACAGGTTGGTAGGCCGAAAGAACAAAAGAGGGATAGCTTCCAGCAAAAATGCCCACTACAATGCCGATGGCGAGAAAAAGAATAATATTAAAAGGATCGAGCAAATTTTGAAGAGATAACTGTTTTCGTATCAGCTGATTAAATGTGGGCAGAATGAGCTGTATCAGCATGACAGCGAAGATCAGACTGATGAGACTCATCACGAGTGACTCGAAAAGGAACTGCCTGATAAGTGAGCCGCGGGTAGAACCAACGATTTTTCGTATTCCAACTTCTCTGGCCCGGGATGTGGATTGGGCAGTGGCCAGATTCATGAAATTGATACAGGCGATGAAAATCAGAAAAAAAGCGATGGCTATTTGGACATAGACATAGGTGATATTTCCATTGGGTTTTATTTCGTTGGTCAACCTTGAGTGAAGGTGAATAGCCTCTATGGGCTGCATGAAGTAATTGTAACCGTTTCCTGCGGCTGTATAGTCTTGGAAGGAGACGCCGGTCTGAGCCTGGATCTGTCCGGCCGCATACTGTTCAACAAGTGCCGGCATTTTTGTCTCGATCTCTTTCGGGCCGGCATTTTTTGTGAGCTTGACATATGTCAGTACAGAGAAAGAAACATAGTTCGGCTGGTTTTGAAAACCAATAATTGAAAGCGAAGCAAGAAAGTCGAACTCGAGATGGGAATTTTTAGGCACATTTTCGACGACGCCTGAAACCAGAAATTCACCTTGAGGAGTGGTCAAAGATTTTCCTATGGGATCGTCATTTCCGAAATACTTAATAGCTGTGTCCTTTGTCATCATGATTGAATTTTGGGTGGAAAAAGCCGAGTCCCGATCTCCCTGGATCAAAGGGATGGAAAACATATCGAAAAAATTGGGTTCGACAAAAAGGAACTTGGTCTCCTCATAGGTTTGGTCTTCATACTGGAAGACAGCAGCTTGCTGGGTGAATAAGATCCTTGTCATGTCCTCGACTTCGGGCATGTCGCGATTCATCGCATCACCGATGGAATAAGGAATTATGGCGTAAAAAACAACATTGTCCGGATAGATCCTTTCTAACGCGACGCGGTAAATCCTTTCTTTATCTTGATGAAAATTGTCATAGGAAAATTCGTCTCGGACATTGACAATGATTAGAAAAAAACAGGTTATCCCAATCGTCAACCCTAAAATATTGATAAGGGAAAAAAGTTTTTTCTTCCATATATTTCTGACAGCAACTTTGAATAGATTTTTGATCATTCTTAACGTCTCCTTTCTCTTCCCATTTGTCTAGACGTCTGCATTCTTCCTCTCAGAATTATTGCATGATTCATGCCAAGTTAGGAGAAAATTATTGACACAGTGACGGCTGAGATAAGGGCTGTTAAAGGGGGAATGAGTGTTCGGAATCGGACGCCTGGTGTTTGTATGCGGACACTTTTTTATCTAGAAACTGTACTGGAAGCCGGCCCAGAATTTTTTTGTCGTTGCTGCGTATCCTTTTGTTTGGTAGTTGGCATACTTGACAAACACGAGAAAATCTTTTTTCAAAGTAATCTGTGCCAAAAGGTCCAATTCATGGCCATAATCGAGCTTGTCCATATCGGATTCGAAAATATGATAAACGGCTTTGAATGTGAGGGGCCTAAGCTCCGTGTTTAACTGGATATTGAATGAAATATATTTATCGACAAGGCCGTGAGTGGGCGTTGATAGAAATACGTCCGCCCACCCGTTGAAGGCATGAAGGGTGGCCAAAGGAGTTGAAAAAGCGTGTGTTCCGTTTCCTCCAAGCGATTCATACCCGCCCTTGAGCGTAAAGTTTTTTGCAGAAAATCCAAGTTCGACAAAACCGTAAGATTCATTTAGGCCAACAGCACCCTCTTTGAATCGGCTCTGGTTGGCATACTCCAGAGTGTATAAAAGGCGAACTGATTCTGAAACCCTTCTATTTCCCGTGAAACGTATCCCCAAATTTTGATGGGATGTCTCCGGGACATCTTGATTGTCAAAAAAATGATTATAGGCTGTTATTTTACCTATGGGAAAATTGTAGCTGACGTGAAGTACACTTGTATTTAAATCGATATCACTCCTGGAGCTGTGGTGTGCACCAAAAATGCGATTGACATTGCTGATGTGGATGAATGTGATGGTCGCCATTGGGATGATAGTGCTCGTGAATCGAATTGCATCGTATGTCTGCTCATTCTGCCTCCACCCGACATTCCCTATGAATCGATCGTTGTCGAGTTTGATTCTCTGGCGTCCAAGAGTGAATTCTAATCCTTTTATTCCTGTGTAGGAGAGGAAGGCTTGATTCAGTTCCGTATCCTTTGGGTCGGCGACTACAGGGTATTCCCTTTTGCCGTTGTCTGTGCTGTTGTACCCTTCCCTGCCCATAACCCGAATTAATTCCATGTCCGCATAAAGACTGAATCCGACGAACTTTTCTGTCCCATATCCCAAGCGGAGTCGAACCGTTGATGCTTTGGCCTTGAGAAATATCCCTTCTTGATCGACGAGCTCAAATCTGTACCTGAGGTTGACTGAAAATGTCCCCTCGCTGAACGCTTTGCCTAACTCACTTGCACGGATGTTGATTCCCAACAAAAATGAAAATACCAGAACTAAAAATGCAGCTTTTTGAAATCTCATAAAGTTATCTTTCAAAAAACAACTAAATCCTATGATGTCTATTGAAATAGTATAATATTCCTCTTTCCACTTATCAAGGAATAGAAATCACATTGCATTTTCTCCCATCCGTGAGGGTCACGGGTCCGACTCTAAAATAGTTTTAGCGAAGTTGCTAATCAGGTTTTGAGATGACCACTTCGGCCAAGACTGGATAGTGGTCAGAGACAAACCGTCCATCCCAGCGGTCGGAAATAATTCCATGTTTCAAAACAGGCCCGCTGTTTCGTACAAAAATAAAATCGATTATGGAGTTGGGCCGGAGATCGGGTTTAAATCCATTAAATGTCTGTGTTCCCCCGTAGTGGCCATTTAGAGAGAGGATTTGAGTATCTTGAAGCTGTGTTCCGTCATCCATACCAGAGGTCAGAATCGTATAGGCTTTATTTTTATTTGTGCAGTTAAAATCTCCGGTGACGATCACTGGCGCAAAAGAGGTTTTGGATTCAATTTTTTCCAGGAGGAGTCCGGCACTTTTTTCACGTGAAATTTGGCCCACATGATCGAAGTGGGTGTTGAAAAAATAAAATTCCTCTCCTGTGCTTTTGATCGAAAATTTCCCCCAAGTGACGATGCGGGTGCAGGCGGCATCCCAGCCAAAACTCCCTGCAACTTCCGGGGTTTCTGAGAGCCAGAAAAATCCGCTTTCGAGAAGTTGGAGGAGGTCAGAGCGGTAAAATACAGGAGCATATTCCCCTTCTTTGTCCCCGTCATCACGGCCCACTCCAATCCAGTCGTAATCAAACAGCATCTCTACAAGATCTTGAAGCTGGTGGTCGAGAACTTCCTGCAGCCCGCAGATATCGACATCGTGAAATGAGATGGTTTGTGCCACGGTGTCCCTGCGGTTTTTCCAAGCATTTTGACCATCGCCTGGATTGTCATAGCGAATATTGAAACTCATAATTTTAAGTGAAGTATCAGGCGCAGTCTCAACGCAGGCGAAAATAGCCAAAATTGAAATACCAAAAAAACACAGCAAATTTCGTTTTGATATGTATCTCATCTCAATCAGCTTAAAGAATTTGATCAGTCTTGTTGGACGTCGATTTCATTCGACCACAGACCGTGGAGATTGCATTTAGAAATTGCCTTGATTTTGCCCGGTAGTGAAGAAAGAGAAAAGGTAGCCTCAGCTTTTTCATCGGTGTCCTGAAATATTTTTTCTCCAAGAGTTTTATCCTCTCCATCCCTGAGTTCAATCCACATGATAAAATGAGGTGTTTCAGAATTCATTTCGTGATCTACTATGACCACGACCTGTCCCCCGGCCTCTGTCTTTGTGTACGTGATCTTGGGCACGTGAGCTCCTTCTTTACCGCTCCAAGGCCCTGGATCTTTTTGTGTGAAGACCATCTCTTTCTTCGGAGCAGGCTCGGTCTGTTCAATCGCAGAAATACTGTCGTCTGCTGGCTCTTCTTTTGAACAACCCGTAGGCAGCAAAATCAAAAACGCTAAAGTCACGGCTGAACAAATCTTCCAACAAATTTTACTTCTCATTTTCCCTCCCCAATTAATATGGCAAAACAATTGTGAAGTTTCAAGTCATTTAGAGAATTTTATGTTTTTCTAAATCTTCTGCTTTCCTTCCTTTAAATTTGTCATTTTCTGTTTTAGAATAGACCGGAAGAATTGCTCTAAAACAGGAGATGAACATGTCAGGGGAAAAATCACTCACCCGACGAAAATTTCTCAAAAAAACTTTAGCCGTCTCTGCCGGCTTCACAATCGTTCCTCGTTCTGTCCTTGGAGGAGGGGGCTTTAGGGCACCCAGCGATGAACCCACAAAAGCGGTCATCGGAGTCGGCGGAATGGGGCGCGGACATTTACGGTATCCAGGAGCCAAACTCCTGGCCGTATGTGACGTGGATGAGAATCACCTCGAAAGGGCCCTCGAGATCAGTGGCTCTGGAGTGCAGGGTTATAAGGATTTCAGGGATGTCCTTGAGAGGAAGGATATCGACATCGTTCACATCCCGACACCTCCACACTGGCATGCCCCCATATCTGTGGCTGCTGCCGAAGCGGGCAAGGATATCTGGTGTGAAAAACCCATGACGCGAACAATCGGTGAAGGGCAAAAAGTAGTCGAGGCTGTTCAGAAAAATGGAAGGATTTTTAGAATCAACACATGGTTCCGGTTTCGGGGCCAGTTTTATGGTTTTGGGACAACTGTGAAACCCATAAAAAAAGTAGTGGAGAACAATCTTTTGGGCTGGCCGTTAAAGGTAATCGTCAGTGCGGCCACCGGTTTTGACTGGAAATTCTACTGGAGCGGCAAGACTTATCTCAAACCAAAACCTGTGCCCAAAGAGCTGGACTACGACATGTGGCTTGGACCTGCTCCTTTCAGGCCCTACCACCCCCATAGGGTGCATGGAACTTTTAGAGGTTATTGGGATTATGACGGAGGCGGTTTAGGCGATATGGGGATGCACTACCTCGATCCCGTTCAGTATTTACTGGATAAAGATCACACAAGTCCTGTTGAAATTGAAGCCGATTGCCCTCAGCAGCATCCCGACGCCTGCAGCTCATGGCGAAGGATACAATTGAAGTATGCAGATGGCTGTGAGATTATCCTGGATGGTGAAAATAAAGATAAAAATGCGGCTTTTATCGAGGGGCCGGAAGGAAAGCTGTACCCGGATTTGGAATCGAATATTCCTCATCTGAAGGATAAAATTAATTCTCTTCCTGATCCAAAACCCCAAGTGACCGATTTTATAAAAGCCGTCCGTACACGGAAAAAATTTGCCCTCAATGAAGACAATGCCCACCGATCTTGCACGATTGTCAATCTCAGTAAAATTGCTGTCCGGTTGAGCAGGCGTCTGCATTTTGATCCCGCAAAGCAGTTGTTTATCGGAGATGAAGAGGCCAACAGGCTCATCCACCAGCCAATGCGTGCACCATGGCATATCTAGAAACACAGAGAGAGAGAATGAAAAAATGAAAAAACAAAGACTAACCCTTCTCCTTATTGCTGTTCTCATTCTATTTATTTCCTTTGGAACGGCTCAGAAAAAAAACGTTGACCTTCAATTAGAGATCCAAAAAATAATTCAGAATTATCCCGCCCAAAATGCTGCCGAACTGGATAAGCAGTCTTTTGAAATCCTGCAGCTGGGGAAAGATGGCATTTTATCGGTTTGCGGTCTACTGGTCCCTCCCGGGGAGGCGGATGACAGCCGGGTTCGTTTCGCTCTTGGGGGGCTGACGACTTATGTCTCCCAATCTGGAAAAGAAGATTTGCGCAAATTGTATGCTAAAGCTGTGCTTGACGCACTGGGTTCTGAAGGCAACAAAAATGTAAAGGCTTTTCTCATTCGGCAGCTGCAGCGATGTGGCAAAGATGAAGCAGTGAGGTCTTTGAAGAAATACCTTTCTGATCCCACTCTTTCCGAGCCGGCAGTTTTAGCCTTATCAACCATCGGGTCTTTTAAGGCAGAAACAATGCTGCTGAGATCGCTCAATTCAGTGCCACAAAATAACAAAACATCGGTCATTAAAGCCTTGGGTGAATTAAAATCCCAACGTGCGGTGAAGAAAATTTTAAAGGTTGCATCGACCCGCGATAGAGAGCTCAGGAGTGTGACTCTCTTTGCTCTGGCCAATATCGGTGATCCGAGGGCTGCAGATGTTCTCGATAAATTTGCTATAACCGCCGGACCATACGAACGGGCCCAAGCTCCCTCTCTTTATCTGCTCTACGCTCAGAGACTTGCAGAGCATGGAAATAAACAGCTGTGCATAGATATTTGTCGTGAGCTCATCCAGTCTCACATGTCTCCTCAGGAGGTTCATGTTGCGTGTGCTGCCTTGGCTAAAATGGTCGATATCCTTGAGGAAAAAGCCTTCGACGACCTCCTGGCTGCGACGGACAGTCCCAGCAAGGAATTCCGTATGAAAGCCCTTGAATTGTCTGACCGTTTTCCTGGCCAGGAGGTCACATCGAGGTGGATTGAACTATTGGAAAACTCACAACCGGAAGTACGAGCAGAGATAATCGGAATGCTGGAAAAACGTGGAGATACGTCTGTTCTCCCTGTTATCCTCTCTGAACTAAAGAGTGAGGCCCCTGTTGTTCGTCTTGCGGCCATCTCCGCGGCTGTGAATTTGGGAGAAAGCTCTGTACTCTCTAAACTCTGGCCTCTGCTCCAATCCGATTCAAAAGAGGAGATCGAGGTTCTTAAACTGGCTTTCCTGAATTTCCCTACAGACCTTATCGTTCCTCATGCAGCCAGGATCATGAATGACGTTCCTCCTCTGGCCCGATCTGCCTTGATTGAGATTATCGCCGATCGACAGGCAAAAGAGTATATTGATGTTGTTTTTGACCAGGCAAATTCCGAAGACGAATCTCTTCGAGAAGGAGCTTTAACCGCTCTTGAAAATTTATCTAGAGAAGAGGACCTTCCGCACCTTATAGATATGCTTCTGGAAACAGAGGAGAATAAAGAGATTTTGCTTCTGCAGAATGCCATTGTTGTCAGTGCCAATTTGATCACGGATAAGGAATCTAGAGCCGATCTGGTTCTGGCAGCTTTAGAGCCGATCGAAGGGAAAAATTTTCTTGATTTGCTGAGAATCCTTCCTAGGATCGGAGGGACAAAGGCTCTTCAATATGTTATTGAAAAAACAGGTAGCGAAGACGGTCGAGTTCAGTCTGTCGCTGTCTATTCTCTTGCCAATTGGCCCGATATTGCTGCACTGGAGGACGTGCGCAGAGTTATCCAAACAACCGAAAATCCTACATTTCGTTATGTCTCACTTCAGGGTTACATCAGGCTTATTCAGGAATCGGAATTGACGTCCGCGGAACAGTATTCTCTTTTAGAAGAGGTAATTGCTGCGGCGGTCGAGCCAGCGGATAAAAAAGTTATTATATCAGGATTATCCCGAATAAAATCCGAAAAGTCGCTTTGGCATGTTGTGCCCTTTCTCCAAGATCCGGAGCTTCAATCGAATGCTGCAAGGGCTGTTGCAAGAATCGCACTCCCAGAGGAAGATGAAGAGCTAGGTTTTACTGGGTCTAAAGTAGAGGCAGCGTTAAAACAAGCGGCCGATATTCTAGAAGATGAAGCTGTGCTAAATCGGATTAAAGATTATTTGGAAGTTCTGTGGAAACAGGATGGATTCATCTCTCTTTTTAATGGGAGGGACCTGTCCGGCTGGATAGGGAATACAAACGGTTATGAAGCTGATGAGGGAGTACTTGTTGTAGTCCCTGCCCGTGGGGGAGGGAATCTCTACACCGAAAAACAATTCAGCGATTTTATCCTGCGGTTTGAGTTCAAACTCACACCCGGAGCCAACAATGGATTGGGGATTAGAGCTCCTTTGGATGGAGATGCGGCCTATTTGGGGATGGAACTTCAAATCCTGGATAACTCGGCCGATAAGTACAAGGATCTCAAATCCTATCAGTATCATGGATCGATATATGGTGTCGTTCCTGCCAAAAGAGGCTATCTCAATCCTGTGGGAGAATGGAACACGGAGGAAGTTATTACCAGAGGAAAGAGGGTAACCGTCAAACTCAATGGCACTGTCATTTTGGATGCCGATATCACGGATGCCATTCAAAACGGAACGCTGGACGGGAGGGAACATCCAGGACTCAAAAGAGACATGGGGCACATTGGCTTTTTGGGGCATGGGTCACATGTAGAATTCAGTAGAATCTGGATTAAAGAATTAAAATAAATCCTCTTTCTTTTTATAAAATCAATTTTTTTTTGTTTTGGCATAAATCTGGCATAAAAAAATGATTGAGACGAAAAAAAATGAATTCCACACGGTGTCCAAACTGTCAAAAAGACGTATCATACAGCACTGATTTCTGCAATTTTTGCGGCGCTGTTTTAATTTCCGCCGGAGAGATCTGGGACGAATCCACACAAACTCTGCAACTCCCCGTTCAAAAGCCTAAGAGGGGAGATCTTTTTGCTGGAAGGTATGAAATTATTGAAAATTTAGGGCAGGGGGGAATGGGAAGTGCTTATAGAGTGGTTGACCTTCACTTGGATGAAGAAGTGACACTTAAAGTTTTGAATCCGGAAATTGCCGCTAATCAAACGACCATCGAACGTTTTAAAACCGAAATGAGATTGGCCAGGAAGGTGAGCCACAAAAATGTGTGTAAGATGTTTGACCTTGGTAATGAAAAGGGGATGTTTTACTTCACGATGGAGTATGTTCCAGGCCAGAATCTAAAAGGATTGATTAGGCAAACTGGTCAGTTGGCGGCGGGCACAGCTGTCTCTTTGGCTAAGCAAGTGTGTGAAGGTCTCTCAGAGGCCCATCGTGCGGGAATTATCCACCGCGATTTAAAGCCGAGTAATATCATGATTGATAGAGAGGGATTGGTGCGTATAGTGGATTTTGGGATTGCTCGGTCCATTGAGGCACAGGGAATAACTGAGACCGGTGTTATTGTTGGGAGTTCCGGGTATATGTCTCCTGAGCAGACCGAATATAAAGAGATCGATCTGCGTTCCGATATTTATGCTTTGGGTGTCATTCTCTATGAGATGGTGACAGGACGGCTTCCTTATGAAGGAGAAACACCCATTAAGATTGCTGTAAAACAAAAAACTGAAAACCCTCCAAGTGTAAGATCGATCAATCCCAGGATTTCAGAAGGACTCGACAGGATCATTTTGAAATGCCTGGAAAAAGCCAAGGACAAACGGTTCCGGAATGCAAAAGAATTATTTGTCGAATTGGACCGGTTGGAAAAGGATATCGCCTCGACGCAAAAGAATGCTATCCGAAAAAAGACAACGAATCTCATGGGCTCGGTGATTAAATTCCCGAAGTTGTGGGTTGGGCTTTTCGGACTCAGTTTTATTCTAGTGGCCGTGATAGCCTTTACTTTTATTTTTAAAAAAGACAGGATCGCGGCTGCTCCCGGGGGAAAAATGTTGGTTGTTCTTCCTTTTGAAAACTTGGGGCCACCGGAAGATGAATATTTTTCCGATGGATTGAGTGATGAGATCATGAGCCGGCTTTCCGCGCTCAGTGATCTCGGTGTTATCTCACGGACAAGTGCCTTCCAGTATAAAAAAACAGAGAAGACGATAAAGGATATTGGAAAAGAATTAAATGTTAATTATGTGCTGGAAGGAACTGTCACGTGGAATCGGGGGCTGGATGGTACAGGACGGGTCCGAGTGACGTGCAAACTTATCCGTGTTTCTGATGATTCTCAACTCTGGTCGGGGCGTTTTGACCGGCTGATTGAAGATATTTTTTCTGTCCAGACTGAAATCGCTGAACAGGTTACAAAAAAATTGGACCTTTATCTTTTAGATCCGGCTCGTACTGCGCTGAGTTCTAAACCCACAAACAATCTTGAGGCTTTTGATCTCTATCTTAAGTCCAAGGATGTTTCAGCAAAGGCCTACCTAGGGCAAAATCTTCAAGACTATGAACGGGCGATAAATCTTTTGTTAGAAGCCGTAAAAGAAGATCCAGATTTTACTCAGGCTTTTCTCAGTCTATTCGAGATTCATCTTCATCTGTATACTGACGGCATCGACCGCAGCGAGGAAAGATTGGTTAAAATCCGGGTAGCCTTGGATAACGCCATAGAGCTCGAACCTGATTTGCCCTCTGTACAGCTGGCCATAGGGATTCATGCGATGCATATCTTTCAAGATTTTGATCGGGCGCTCGAAATACTCGAGTCCGTCCAGAAAGTCCGCCCGAATCTTTCACCGGCCTACCTGGCAAATATCCAACGGCTCCAAGGGAAATGGATCGATGCGATCGCTAACTATGAAAGAGCCTTCAGGCTTAATCCCCTGTCTTCTTCTCTGGCCCATGTTCTGGGTCGAAGCTATGCATGGATCTTTGAGTATCAGCGATCAGATGAATGGTTCGACCGGGCCCTATCCATCTATCCCGACCTCTACTACTCTAAACTAGGGAAGGCGCGGCTTCCCCTTCTCCGTGATGGTGATATACAGGAGGCTAGGTTGCGACTCGATGCCCTGCCCCAGCATGTGCTGACAGAATACAATTGGTATGAACTGGGTCTCTTGGAAAGAAATTATCAGGAGGTTCTTGACAGACTCCGTGTTTCTCCCTACGAAATATTTGCTGAAGCCCAGTTTTATATCCCCAAGAATCTGGCCTATGCTTCCGTTTATTCTGCCATGAATCGGATCGAGTTGAGAAGATCCTACGCAGAACGAGCTCGAAGAGAGTTGGTACAGGCCATAGGTGAAAATCCGGAGGATACAAGGTTTGTTGCTGCACTCGGGCTCACTTATGCGTATTTAGGTCAAAGTGAAGAGGCCGTTCGTGAAGGCCTCCGAGCCGTCAATCTCTACCCTATTTCTAAAGATGCATTTGAAGGACCACGCTATATTCTTAACTTAGCCAAGATTTATGCTCTTGTTGGAGAGAGAGGCAAATCCATCGAACAACTTGAGTTGTTGCTGTCTATTCCAAGCGGCAATAATTACTCTCAGGCATTGCTGCGAATTGATCCGACCTGGGATTCTCTGCGCAGCTATTCGCTATTCCAAAATCTTCTCTTGGAAGAAGGCCAACCGGATTTCAGGATTATCCGGTAGCTTATTTGGAAAAGAAAACATCTTTACTATCGATAGATTTTTTTGAATAAATATCCTTTTTGTAGAGTAACTCCATTAAATTGAGAAAGAGGCTGTTTTGAAAAAGAAACTTGGATTTGGATGTTTGACAACAGTTGTACTGGTCATTCTTGCACTGGTTCTGCTTTTTATCAGCAATAACCGCGAAGCTTTAAAAAGGGATCGTGTCTATGAATCAGACAGATTAAATGATGAAGAAAAAGGTTTGTTGAGAGAAGCCATGCGTCTCCAAAAAGAGTTCGGTCTTCGCGTGTGGCCTGGACTAGAATCTCTTAGGTTAGTGGTACTTTTTAACGACCGATATGAATTTTTAGTAGAAGCCTCCAAGGTGTCTTCTGTCTGGTCGAAAGTCTCGGACGATGAATTTTATGCAAAGCCGTACTACCGCCGGACAGCCGATAATCCTCAGGCTTTTGCTCTAAAAATAGAAGATCGCTGGGCAGCCAGTCTGGGTGTAAGAGATATGATGAACAGGGATTTTTTCCTGGGTGCGAGAGACCAGCTTCCTCCATTTTTAGCTCCTTTTTTTCCTTACGGATGGGCTTCTCTTAGCAAGGAACTATATATCGTGAGTGTTCTTCATGAATTATTTCACGCATTTCAGGCTGAAGAGCGACCTCAGCGTTTTTTAAAAGCGAATGCGGTTTATGCTTTTGAAGATGACTATCCTTTCACCGAGGATCAATTCATCGAGTCCTGGAACGAGGAAGGCTCTTTTCTTTCAAAGGCCTTAGAGGCAGAGGACGATACTGAATCGAACGAATGGATCAGACGGTTTCTAAGCGCCCGAGAAAACAGACGAAAAAAGTTCTCTCTAAGTCCGGAGCTTGTTTCCTTTGAAAGAGAATTGGAATGGCTGGAAGGGCTTGCCAAGTATGCCGAGATCAAGTTTTATGAATTGGCGGCTTCTCAGGGAAAATCCTCTGAAATTTTCAATTACAAAAAAGGACTTCCTCATTGGAGAATGGAATTCAAAAGGATAAAGAGCAGACTCGGACAAAAGGATGGAGATTATCGATTCTATTTAAGTGGGATGGCGCAGGCTAGATTGCTTGATCGGATCCGTCCGGATTGGAAGGTTTTTGTGATGAAGGAAGATATCAGCTTGGAGGAACTTCTGCGGAATTCTGTCGATCTGAATCCTTCCTTTTCCGAAATGTGATGGGGATGTTGTTTTTAATAGGGGCTCCGATTTGGATCAATTCCCAATCTTTTTCATGTTCATCGATGACCCGCCTCAAAACGGATATCTTTTCTTCGGTTGTTTCCTCTTCGTTTTCCCAATCTATTATTTCCACACGATAGTGCATGGTTCTTCTTTTTCCATTGATTTTCACGTCGATATCGATGTTTTGCTCGGCTTCAAACGTGGGGATTTGAATGACGACTTCTCTCATGATAGGCCTCCTATGGTTATTCGTGAGACTAAACTAGATTCCATGATAAAACCTTATGCAATAATTATGCCAGAATACCCTCTGAGGACATTCAAGATGAGTATTCCATTAAAAGGATTAGAATGTCCGATGATGTACACTCCATGTGCGGCTGTGGACAGAAATCGATGGATTGCAGGAATGGCTCGATTAAAATCTTAGAGTGATCGTCGTTTCGACTTCAGGTTCGGATTGCACGCTGATGGTTCCGTTGTGCAGACGCATGATTTGGCGGGAAAGGCTGAGTCCAATCCCAGACCCGCCTTCTTTTGTGGAATAAAAAGGAATAAAGACTTTGTCCATATTATCTTTGGAAATACCGGAACCGTTGTCTTTAACCTGAATGATTGTTCTCGATCGTCCATCCAGCCGTGCCAGTAAAATGATTTTTGCATTTTCTCGTCCTTCGACGGCATGCAGGGCGTTAAGAAGAAGGTTGATGAGTGCCTGTTCGATGAGTTCCGGATCTGCTGCCAGTTCGAGAGTTTTGGGTGCGATTTTTGTCTCGAGTTCAATATTTGTGTCTTTTAGGTTTATTTGAATGAGTTTAGATGTTCTGTTGAAGAGATCTTGGATGGGAAATATCTGAAAATTCGGTTTCTGGATTAGAGTCAGGTTTCTGTAGGCATCTACGAAATGGAGCAGTCCTTCACTTCTTTTTTGGATGGTCTGAGCGGCATCGCAGATATCCGTTAATGTTTCCCCATCTTCAGTTTGATTCTCTTTAGATTTTAGTTTGACGCTGTCTTTGATCAACTCGTTGATTGTCGAGGCTAGAGAAGAAATGGGAGTGATCGAATTCATGATTTCATGAGTTAAAACCCTAATGAGTTTTTGCCATGCATCGATTTCCTTTTCTTCCAGCTCGGTGAAAATATTCTAGATGGAGACTAATGTGTATGTGTGATCTCGGAGTTTAAATTCTGTAGAATAAAGTGCCAGTTGGAGAAGTTCGTTATTATTTTCAATCCTGACCTGTGCTTTTTCCTTTGGTTTGAGTTTAAATAGCGTTTTGACCAGGTCTGAGCTCCATGATTCCAAGGATTTGATGTTTTTCAATTGTGCAACACCGAGCAACCGTTTTGCGGCCGTATTGATGAGTTCGACATTACCGTCCGGTTGGAATGCGATCAGCCCGATGCCCACGTGCTGCACGATTGTCTGCAGGTACCTGTAGTGTTCCTCTTTTTCAGATCTTGCTTTTCGAAAGGCATTGAGGACCTCATTAAAGGCTGCCCTAAGATTGGCAAAAGATTTTCCCTGGCCACTGTCCTTAAAAGATTGAGAAAAATCGCTGAATTTGATGGATTGAAAAAATCGAGTGAGATCACGATTTGTTTTCTCGATATAATGAATCAAAGCATAGGACTGATAGAGGATGGCCACGCCCAGGATGAATAATGCAGCATGGAGAGTTGTCTTAAAGAGGAGGAAAAAAAAGAGAGCGAGTGTTAGGCCAAGGAAAATGATACGCAGAACACAATTGATTCTGAAACGTTTATAGACCATATTTTTCCAATCTGCGGTAAAGTGAAGCACGTGAAAGTCCAAGTTCCTTTGCGACGTGGCTGATGTTCCCGCTGTATTTGCTTATGGCTCTATGGATGACGAGTTTTTCGATCTCCTCCAGGTTAAAATCCCCGATGGACAGGGATTCGCTGTCAGAACTGCTCGTGGGAAAAAAGAAATCTTCAGTTTGGAGCACCTGGGATTCACTCATGATAACAGCTCTTTCGATGGCATGCTGCAATTCTCGTACATTGCCTGGCCACAAGTACTTTTCCAGCCTTTTTTTAGTCGAGGAATTCATTCTCTTTAGCGGTTTATTGTACTTTTTGCAGTAAATCTTAATGAAGTGTTCGGCAAGGAAAGGAATGTCCTCCAAACGGTCTTTCAATTGGGGCAGTTGGATTTCCACTGTGTTGATTCGGTAGAGCAGGTCTTGTCTGAATTTGTTTTCGGCAACCATGTTTCGGATATCCATATTGGTGGCACAGATGAGGCGGACATCGATAACTGTCGATTTGTTGGAACCCAGGCGTATAACCGTACGATTTTCTAAAACTGTAAGGAGTTTTGCTTGAAGGGTCAATGGAATATTTCCGATTTCGTCGAGGAAAAGAGTTCCTCCGGATGCAATTTCAAATCGTCCGGCCCTGTCCTTTCTTGCATCAGTGAATGCTCCTCTGACGTGTCCGAAGAGTTCACTTTCGAATAGGGTTTCACTCAGTGCTCCCATATCTACGCTGATAAAGACATCTTCTGCCCGGGAGGACTGCCGGTGAAGTTCACGGGCGACGAGTTCTTTACCTGTTCCATTTTCTCCCAGGATGAGAATGTTGGCGTCGGTCAGTGCGACCTTTTTTATGGTCGCAAAAACATCCTGCATGGCAGGGCTGACTCCGATAAAGTCATGGAAGGGTTGATCGAGATCAGCACTGAGCTGTTTCTGTCTGGAACGGAGGGTTTTCGCCTCCAATCGTGTCTTGCGCAGCTTCATTGCTGAAGACAGGGTAGCGATAAGTTTTTCATTCTGCCAGGGTTTGAGAACAAAATCAGTGGCACCTTCTTTGATAGCCCTGACTGCCATTTCCACATCACCATAAGCGGTGATCAACACGATGACCATTGTCGGATCGATCTCGAGAATTTTGTTCAACCAGATGAATCCTTCTTTTCCACTGGTAGCCCCCTTGGCAAAATTCATATCCAAAAAAATCACGTCATAGTTTTCGTTTTTTATAAGAGAGGGGACAGCTTCCGGGCTTTTCTCGATATGAATGTGAGCCACATATTGTTTGATGAGCAGCCTGGCGGCCTGCAGGATATCTTCATTGTCGTCGATGATGAGTACTTTTCCAGTTTTATTGTCCATTTTCAAGTTCTCCTGTATTATTTGAAGCGGATCTTGAAACGTAATGCAATATATGTGCCGACTTTCATAGATACCCTATTCTCTAATGAGTATTCAAATTCTAGAAACGTTATTATAAATCAAATGTCCGAAAATGAACACCCGATGTCGCAAGGTGGACACTTTTTTATTTGATTATAAAATAATGCGGTCTGTTTTCTCAGTGATTTTTTTTATGGCACATATATTGCAAATAAAGTGAACCGAAACGGTTTTAAATGCGTCTAATAATAGAAGTGAACAAAAACTTGTGTGTCACGTAGAACACGGATAACACGGATTACAAATAAGGAGATACACCATGGGAATGGACAGGAAAATCGAGAAAAAAAAATGGCCTCCGAAAAGAATTATCACTTTGGCGTCGATTGTCGCATTTGTTGGGATCGTCGCTTATCTTCTAATCTTTAAAGTCAGCAAATCAACCCTCAATGTCAATGCCGAACGCCTCACCATTTCAACTGTGACAGAAGGTCCCTTCCAGGAATTCATTGCAGTTATGGGGAACGCTGAACCCGAGGACATCCATTATCTAACGGCTTCTGACGGTGGTCGGGTTGAGGAGATATTTGTTGAAGCCGGTACGATGATTCAGGAGGGCGATAAAATTTTAAGGTTGGCCAACACAAATCTGCTTCTGGATATCATGTGGAGAGAGGCCGAGTTGTTCCAGCAGAGTAATAATCTGCGGAACACACGTCTCTCGATGGATCAGTACAAGCTGGAGTTGGTGCAGCAATTGGCCAACATCGATAACATGCTCCAGCAGCAGAAGCGGGTGTTTGACCGGTACAAAGAATTGGCCAAAGATGATCTTATCGCCAGACATGAATTCGAGATAGCCGAAGACCAGTATCAGTATTTACAAACACGAAAGCAGCTGACATTGGAAAGCCAGAAAAACGATTTGGAATTCAGGCAGGGCCAGATCGATGCCCTGGAGGCATCCCTTCAACGAATGCAGGACAACTTGGAAGTGGTCAAAGATAAGCAGGAAAACTTAACCGTCCGGGCGCCCGTTTCAGGTCATTTGACCTCATTGCAGGCAGAAATCGGAGAACAGAAAAATGCTGGAACTCCTTTTGGCCAGATTGATGTTCTTAGGGGGTTTAAAGTTGTTTTAGGAGTTGATGAGCACTATTTGCCTCGATTGGAGCTCAATAGAGCAGGGACTTTTGATCTTGCGGATCAGTCATACAAACTTCGCGTCGATAAAATTTATCCCGAGGTCATGGACGGCCGGTTTGAAGTCGATATGGCGTTTGTGGGGGAAGGTCCTTCGAATATCACTCGAGGAATGACGTTCCACATCCGTCTGGAATTGGGGGACATCTCTGAAGCCATTCTTCTTCCCCGGGGGGGATTCTTCCAAACAACGGGAGGAAACTGGATATATATTCTGGATGAATCCGGTGACATAGCGACAAGAACGAACATTAGAGTTGGGCGGTGGAATACCGATGTCTATGAGGTTCTCGAAGGGCTTCAACCCGGGGACCGGGTTATCACTTCGGGCTATGAAAATTATGGAAACATGGAGCGTTTGGTCTTAAAAAGACAAAGCGAAAACCGATAAGAATAAAGAGTTTAAAATTTTTTGGAGGAAACTATGATTAGAACTGAAGATCTCAAGAAAATTTACACAACAGAAGATGTGGAAACAACGGCCTTAAACAACATCAACCTTGAAATCAAAGAGGGGGAGTATGTAGCCATCATGGGGCCTTCCGGATGCGGAAAATCCACTCTGTTGAATGTTCTCGGGATGATCGATAAGGCATCCTCGGGGAAGTATCATTTTTTCGAGGAAGAAGTGTCCGGCTATTCCGAAAGGCAGAGAGCCAGTTTAAGAAAATCAAATATTGGTTTTGTCTTTCAGAGTTTTAATCTAATCGATGAGCTGACAGTCTATGAAAATGTAGAACTGCCGCTTCTGTATCTTGGGTATTCATCATCGGAAAGAAAAGAAAGAGTGAACGTAGCGCTCGAGCAGATGGAAATCATCGCGAGGAAAGGTCATTTCCCTCAGCAATTATCCGGTGGACAGCAGCAGCGTGTAGCCGTTGCCAGGGCCGTTGTTGCCAAACCAAAACTCATCTTGGCTGACGAGCCTACGGGAAATCTGGATTCTGCTCACGGTGAAGAAGTCATGAAATTACTGCAGGATCTCCACGAGGCGGGTACCACAATTGTCATGGTCACCCATTCTCCTGCATATGCCGAACACAGTCATCGTATCATTCATCTCTTTGACGGACATGTTGTGTCTGAAAATATCCATAAGGAATTTAAGATCTAGTTTCGACAGCTTGTCTTCCATTTCCCGTTTTTGGCCCAAGGGAAAGCACTAGGCCGTAATAAAGAAAAAGGATGAGGAAAAATAGCTCGATCGAGGAGGATCAGTATGATTAAATTGAGAGACATCACCAAGTATTATTCTACGGGTTTCGTCAAGACTTTTGTCCTCAGAAACGTTGATCTCGATGTGGAGGAAGCCGAGTTTGTAACGGTCATGGGGCCTTCAGGGGCCGGCAAGTCAACCCTTCTCCATATCCTGGGTATGCTGGATGTCCCCTCCAGTGGGGAGTTTTTATTTTATGATAAAGAAGTCCACAGATTGAGTGAAAAACAACGATCGGAGATTCACAAGCACCATGTCGGTTTTGTATTCCAGAGCTATCACCTCATTGATGATTTAACGGTCTATGAAAACCTGGAGACTCCTCTTTTATATAAAAAAGTAAAAGGAGCGGAGCGTAAGAGCCGTGTGGCAGATATGCTCGATAGATTCAATATTGTGGCCAAAAAAGACCTCTTTCCCAATCAATTGTCAGGCGGCCAGCAGCAGAAGGTGGCTGTAGCCCGTGCTCTTATCACCAATCCTCAATTGATACTGGCGGATGAACCTACGGGAAATTTGAACTCTGAAGAAGGGATTGAGGTCATGGAGCTCCTCAAGAGCCTTAATGAACAGGGAACAACCATTATCCAAGTCACCCATTCAGAGGAAAAAGCTGCTTACGGAAAAAGGATCATCCGTCTTCTTGATGGATGGATCCAAAAAGATGAATGACGTTTAAAGAGATAACTCTAGGAAGGTTTATAAATGCCGGGAGGTCAAAGATGCTGAAAACAAGAAGTGCGATAACCATTTTAATAATATTAATGTTGTCTGTTGGGGGATGGGCCCAGGAAAACGAGAGAGAGCTTTCCCTTGATGAGTGTATCAAGACGGCTCTGAAAAATAATTTGGGTCTTGCTGTTGAAATTTTAAATCCGGAAATAGCCGATGCCTCCGTAACTTTGGCAAAAGAACGATTTCTCCCTCAATTTTCTATAAGATACTTCACTCAGGAAACAAACACGCCTTCGTTCTCCTGGATAGATGCTGCCGGGCAGGTCACTACAGAATTCAATAACTATGCTGGACAATTCCAGCAGAACCTTCCGACGGGTGGATCTATATCCGCTACATTATTTTCTTACCAGAATGAGACCAATACGAGATTCCAAACGATCAATCCGCGGTTCGGTAGCACTCTTCAATTCGATTTTTCCCAACCTCTTTTAAGAAACTTCGGATTTCGGGTCAATCGCAGAGAGATCATCATCGCCAAAAACAACAGGGAAATATCCAACATACAGCTCAATCAAGCCCTTTTGGATACCGTGTACAGTGTGGAAGAGGCCTACTGGAATTTAGTATTCAGCATCGAAGACCTCAGAGTTAAACAACAGTCCTTGGATCTGGCAAGAGATCTTCTTAAAAAGAATAGAAGAGAGGTCGAAGTGGGAACATTGGCGCCTATTGAAATATTAAGCGCAGAGGCGGAGGTGGCCACACGGGAAGCGGATATCCTTCAGGCTGAAACCTTGGTCAAAAACAATGATGAAATTCTCAAAACGATTATCAACCTAGATACAGATGGAGACATTCGTTCAATCAAGATCATTCCGGTCGATATGCCTTTAAACACAAGAAAGGATATCAGCCTTGATGACGCGCTCAAGACAGCTATGGACAACAGACCGGATCTGGAATCCCTGCGCTTGGGGATTAAAAGCAGAGATGTGGATTTTGCGTATGCAAAAAATCAAATGCTTCCTGTTCTAAGTTTTGACGCCTCCTACTGGAGTCCTGGGATTTCCGGCACTCAGATTTTATACCAGGATAATAATCCCCTCACCGATGTTGTCGTGGGGACGATTCCTGGGGGTTCTTCCGAGGCCTTAAAAGATGCAGTAAAATTTCTTTACCGGAATTGGTCAGCCAGCCTCACCTTGACCTTGCCTATAGACACTTTTTTTTTCCCGTGCATTCTATGCCCAAACCAAGGCGAATTTGGAACAATCCAAACTTCGGCTGCAAAACCAAGAGCAGCAGATTTTTTTAGAGGTCAGTAATGGAGTGAGGGCCGTGCAAACGGATTTTAAACGTATCCAGGCCTATAAAGTAGCGAGAGAACTGGCCGAAAAAAAATTGGAAGCCGAAGAGAAAAAGCTTATGGTAGGTTTGACCACAAATTATCTTGTGCTCCAATATCAACGAGACCTGGCCAATGCTAGGAGTGCGGAACTCAGGGCAGCTATTGATTACAATCTCTCGATCGCACGTTTAAACAGGACTATGGGGATCGACATATAAGCCGATTATTGACCGAATAATTCTTTAATTTTATCCAAAAATTCGAGATTTTTTTCCACTTGGATCATCGGAATCTGTTTGTTCTCGGAAATGATGGTGAATCGGTTATCTTCATTGCCCTCTTTTTTAATGAGCAGTAGATCTGATTGGGGTGCGACAGCGTCGATAGAGAGCTCATCTGTATTATCACCAGGAGAAGCACCCTGTGCCCGATTCTTTATTCCTGTAATGTGGGCGCCAATAATTGTTATGCCCTGAGTTCGAGCTTCCTGTATCAGCTGAGAGGTCCGTTCAATTTCATCATCGATGTCGATGCCTGCCGCTCCCATCCCCTTGAGGCTTGCTCCCATAACGATTATGACCGATTTAAACGGTGATCCCCCGTCTTTGGCTTTTAATAAATCCTCGGCCGTGGCAAATTCGTTCATCTCATAGACGGGAATATCAGCTTGGATTTTAGCCCTCATGAAGAGGACTTTGACCATATTTGTTCCGGCGCATTGTCCGCAAGATGTGATGAGAACCGGGATTTCAGTTTCTGGGAGACCTGCCTGAGATGAGATCCCTAAAACAACAGTCCAGGTTGTAACGGTGAGTATAAAAACGAAGAAAAGTATTTTTGCCATCCCTTTCATCTCTTTCTCCTTAAATGTTGAGGACTAAAAC
>CAZLLG010000024.1:0-22420 GCA_964560275.1 uncultured Eubacteriales bacterium
ATACTGGGAGTAACTTTAGAAGAATTGAACCAGTTCTACGAAACTCTTCACAGGGGGCAGCGTGTCGAATCCAGAGAGATCAAAGGAAAAACAATAGAAGTATCGGTGGCTGTTAAAACTCAAAAAGGAGTATCTCACAATATTGTCGGTTATTTGGAAGGAACTCATCCAAAATTGAAGGAGGAATATGTTCTCTTTGGCTCCCATCATGACGGGATTGGTTACAGAGAGAATACAGTCTTTAATGGTGCTGATGACAATATCTCAGGAGTTGTTGCTATGTTTGCTCTAGGAGAGGCGCTCAAGGTAGAGCGCCCTAAACGTTCTATGGTTTTTGTTTGGCATACGGGTGAAGAGAAAGGTCTTCTTGGGGCATATTATTTTGTGGCTCACAGTCCCATTCCCATAGAAAAGATTAGCGCAGAGCTTAATATGGACATGATTTGCAGAAACGATCCGAACAGCATCTACCTCATCGGGTCCAATAAATTGAGCACAGAACTCGATTCCTCCATCCATAAGATGAACGACAAATACACGCGCCTCAATTTGGATTACACTTACGAAGATCCCGCTCATCCCAATCGCTTTTTCTTTAGGAGTGATCAATATCCTTATATCCGGTACGGCATTCCCGGAGTCTGGTTTTTTTGCGGTACAACTGAGGATTACCATCAAGGTACAGATACTGAAGATAGAGCCGATTATGGAAAACTCGAAAAAGTGACAAAACTGGTCTATTTGACAGCCATAGAAATTGGCAACAAAGCCAATATTCTCAAGTTAGACATTCACGAACAGATCAAATCCCGGGGAAAACACAATATGGAAATCGGCTGGCGCAAACCGTAGATAAACATCTACAGGAATAGGGCCAAAAAAAACCTTTTCTCATAGAAATTGATTTCAAAGAAATAATCATGTTACAATAACTTTAAGCGAGATGCTCTCGTTACTGCACTAAACAGATTAATTCGGGATACGATCTCTTAAACAAGACATGGAAGTCAGGCTTAAAAATAAACTTCTGAGAATTTTAGACCAAATCCCTTCTCTTAAAGAAATTATGATCTCTTTTGATCCTCTGGAGGTGAAGCGCAAAAAGATACGGAAACTGCTGGCCAAGAAGCTCATCAGTACATTTGATGATTCGCCAGAAATCCCTTCACTCAAATGGGTGCTTACCCGAGATGCCATAGGAATTTTTAGAAGGCTTATTTCGCTTCGAAGTGAAACCCTTTCTGAATTCAGTTTCCTTAAATATTTGAACGATATGATCCATGAAGGGGACAAAAATACAGTGGCCAAACCAACTCCAGGTTTTTTTGCTGAATTGAATCATCTTTTGCGTGGAATTACGGGCGAGGCCGAAGTGTACCCCAAAAGTGTTCCCGCGTTTATAAAGCACAGGGGTGCTAAAGCTGCACGTTTAAGGTCAACCTTGCTCTCAAACATGGCCAGAGATGCGAACAAATTCATCGACCGCTATCCCTGCGGTCTGGACGATGATGCCAAACGCCGCAGATATAACAATAAACAGCGTATTCTACGCTACTTTAAAGGGACGGATTTCGAATGGACCAACTGGAAATGGCAGCTCAGCCATACAGTTAAAGATGCCGATACAATCAAAGACCTCGTTCATTTGACTGACGAAGAATACAATGCAGTCAATCTGGCTCAGAAACACGGGATTCCATTCGGCATCACGCCCTACTACCTGTCCTTAATGGATTATATTCCGGGAAAAGGCAGAGACGATGCCATCCGCGCCCAGGTGATTCCATCCATGCACTATATTCATATGCTGATGGAGCACAGAGCACACGACGAAAGATCTATGGATTTCATGCTGGAGCAGGACACTTCCCCTATCGAAGGAATCACACGACGTTACCCCCGGATTGCCATTATCAAACCTGTTGTGACCTGTCCTCAGATATGTGTTTATTGTCAGAGAAACTGGGAGATTGAAGATGTCCATTCCCGATCGGCCGCTTTATCCAAGCCCAAACTGGAAAAGGCCCTAGATTGGATTGCCAATACTCCTGAAATTAACGAGGTGCTGATCACTGGAGGGGATCCCTTTATTTTATCTAACGAAAAAATCGAGAACCTCTTGTTCAAATTGTCCCGGATGAAACATGTGGAAAGGATAAGGATCGGATCCAGAACCCTAGTGACACTTCCACAGAGGATCACCGAAGCACTGATCAAGGATGTGAGTCATTTCCATATCCCGGGAAAACGAGAGATCCTAATCGTCACACACTTTGAACACCCATATGAAATCACTCAGCAGTCCATGGAGGCTGTTCAGAAATTCAGGAGACATGGAATTGAAGTTTACAATCAGTTGGTTTACACATTCTATAATTCCCGTAAATTTGAAGCCGCAATGCTGCGTCATAAGTTGCGCCTTATCGGTGTAACTCCCTACTACACTTTCAGTGCGAAGGGGAAAGAGGAAACAGAGGATTTCCGGGTGCCCATTGCCAGGTTACTTCAAGAACAAAAAGAAGAAGCCAGGCTGATGCCGGGAACTGTCAGAACGGATGAGGTTGTCTTTAATGTCCCTCGGTTGGGAAAGAACTACCTGCGTGCCGTTCAGCATCATGATGTCATTTCCATTCTTCCCAGTGGCAGACGAGTCTATGAATTTCACCCTTGGGAGAAAAAGTTGGCCCTTGCGGACACCTTTGTCTATACTGATGTTTCCATCTACAATTATCTCCAGAAACTCCAATCCTACGGTGAAAATATTTCAGACTACAATTCCATCTGGTATTACTATTGATTAAAATGGGCACATTCCTGTATGCTAAAATTAATAAAAACGAGGTATTATGACTAAAAAATTAAATGAAACCCCCTTGAATAAAATTGCCCTCCTTATTGACGGCGACAATGCACAACCCTCTTTGATCGAGAAGATACTTGCAGAATCCGGGAAATATGGGACTGTGACCGTAAGGAGAATTTATGGAGATTGGACAAAAGCCAGTATGTCAGGGTGGAAAGACACTCTCAATATCAACGCCATCCAGCCCATTCAGCAGTTCAGGTACACTACAGGGAAAAATGCCACCGACAGTGCTATGATTATCGATACTATGGATATCCTTCACAGTGACCTTGTCGATGGATTTTGCTTGGTGTCCAGTGATTCTGACTATACCAGGCTGGCAACCCGGATACGTGAGGAAGGCTATTTTGTCCTTGGGATCGGTAAGGAGATGACACCAAAACCTTTTGTCAAGGCCTGCAACATCTTCATCTACACAGAAAATCTTGTCCCCAGAGAAATGCTCACCAAAGAAAAAACCGCAGGCAAAAAAAAAGTCGAGAGAAGAGAGCGGATCGATCCACTGCCTCTTCTTAAAGGCGCCTTTGATATGGCTGTTCAAGAGGATGGCTGGGCTAACCTGGCTACTATTGGCTTTTACCTCCGGCAGCTTGATCCCGGATTCGATCCACGAACCTACGGATTTAAACAGTTGAATCAGCTGCTGAGGAAATACACAAGTCAATTCGAACTCCGTTTTAATGATGAAGACGGCCGGACCGTTCTCTATGTCCGTTCTAAAGATTAAAATATTTCTTACATTTCACACCGAGTTATGATACTTAGTTATTTACATATTTTCTTTCCTGAGAACAGGAAAAATTTATTCTATTTGAAATTTTTATGACATTTTTGAAAGAGTTCTATAAAAAACACCGAGTCTTTTTCAACTTGCTTTTTCTTGTGGCCTTTCTTTATCTCTTCCTCTTCAGCCTGGAGCTCATGGGAACGGCACTCAAACTGTTTGGAAAAGGATTTGCCACAACTCTTATCGAAACAACAACCAATCCCCTCGTGGGATTGTTTATAGGTATCCTGGCCACTTCGGTCATCCAATCTTCGTCTTCAACAACATCCATCGTTGTGGGGCTTGTGGCCGGCGGGGCGCTCAATGTGGCCAATGCCATTCCCATCATCATGGGCGCCAATATCGGCACATCAGTGACAAATACGCTTGCATCCATGACTCAGATCAACCGCAGCTTAGAATTTAAACGCTCGTTTTCTGCGGCTGTTGTCCACGATTTCTTCAACGTTCTGGCTGTTCTCGTTATCTTCCCTTTGCAGTATTCTACAAATTTCCTTGGAAAAGCAGCTACGTTTCTTGGCAATGAATTTCAGAACATCGGAGGACTAAACTTCCTCAGTCCGGTCAAAGCCATCACCAAACCCGTAGTGGGTGCGCTTCAAGACATAATCGGAAAAAATCCGTGGATTCTTCTCGCTTTGGCTCTGTTTTTGCTCTTATTTTCTCTAACCCGTATGGTCAAGGCCTTAAAAATTATTATCGTGAACAAGGCGGAAGCTTGGTTTGACAGATATCTGTTCAAAACTGCCCCAAGAGCCTTTCTTGTCGGACTCTTGTTGACAGTTATGGTTCAGAGCAGCTCGATCACCACCTCATTGGCTGTCCCGCTCGCTGGTGCCGGTCTGCTGACTTTAATTCAAATCTTTCCTTATACATTAGGCGCAAACATTGGCACGACCATTACGGCCATTTTGACAGCATTAGTCACTGGGAATTTAGCCGCTATTATCGTGGCTTTTTCTCACCTTCTTTTTAATATATCAGGGATCGTTATCTTGTGGCCGTTTAAGGCACTCCCGATTTTTCTCGCACAGAAATTCTCAGATTTTTCCACAAAAAAGAAAATCATTCCCGTGCTTTATATCTTTGTGGTGTTCTTTGTACTGCCGATACTTTTGATTGTTTTATTCCGATAGAGGAGAAATAAACATGTTTAAGAAATGGTTAGAAATATTCAAAAAAGACACTCTTTTGGACCGCGCCTTCCAAAGGTCTTACGAAATGCTCGATCTGACCCGGACCATGTTTATCAAATCCAGAGAATCGCTCAGGCAGATGGAGGACAGCCAGATAGACATCGACATCCGGGATCAGGATCACGAAGTGAATAAATACGAAAGAGAAGTCCGACGAGATGTATTTAATCATCTGGCTGTTCGAGGGACATCGACTCTGTCTTCGGGTCTGGCTCTTATCACCATTATTATTGACATCGAAAGGATTGGAGACTATGCCAAAAATATGGTGGAGCTGGCCATGACACATCCTGGGAAACTATCGGGAGGCAAATTCGAAGACGAAATCCATAAGATTGAAGACGATGTGGCGGAACAGTTTAAGGTCACTAAACACTGCCTGGAATTTAATGATCCGGAAGAAGGAAAAGCACAGCTCGAAAAATACTTCTATATCAACAAAACCTGCGACAGATTGGTCACAAGTTTAGTCACCGAAGAAGATAGGACTATTAAATGTGGAGATGCGGTGGCTCTGGGCCTCTATATCCGCTGGCTCAAGCGTATCAATTCACATTTAAGAAATACCACCACTAGTATCGTCAATCCTTTTGACAGGATAGGTTTCGAACCGAAGAAAAACACGGATTAGAACTTAAGAATCCCGATCAAAACAAGAATTATGAAAGTGAGAAGTACCAAAATCAGGATCGACTGTATTTTAGGCCTGGACTCATCTGGGGAGTATGAAGAATCTGTTTGACCTCTGGAAAATAAAACCATTGGATTTTTAGCCATTCTTGTACTTCTCCCAACAAGAGCCATTATTCTGTCGGTTGTCCATTTAAAGATTGAATCTATTCCCTCCACAAAAATTTTTCGAAATACTCCGGCTGGCCGCATGTAGAACCAATCCAAATCCAGGGTGATCGCCGCATGGGGTTGGAGTTTTTTTCTAAACAGCCAGAAACCGACAAAAGTAAAAATGAGGATCTGTCCACTTTCAACAAGATGTGGAATGGAATAGGGCTTGAAATGAACTGGGTAAGGCAGCATTTTGTAAAGGAGAGATGGCACTAGACCATGAAGAACACAAAAAAACGCGACCAATCCCATAGCCAGAATCATATTTATTGGTATTTTTTTTGGTTTCAGGCCTTTCTGTTCGGTCAACCACGTAAAATAAGGCAGCTTAAGCCCAACACTGAGAAAGGTTCCCACAGCTGCCAAAAGCATAAGGAGCATCGCCAGTCCCTGGTGGGTCTCCCCTGCCGCAGCCGTGACCATAGATTTGCTGATAAATCCATTAAAAAGAGGGAATCCGGATATTGAAAATGCGGCAATCATATAGAGGATCAAAACCGGACGCATGCTCTTATGAAGGCCGCCCAATTTTGTCAGCTTGCTTTCCCCTGTGGCATAGAGAACAGCACCCGCCCCCATGAACAAGAGAGCTTTGTAGAGAATATGGCTGAACGCATGGGCCGTGGATCCATTTAAAGCCAACTCCGTACCCAGGCCAACTCCTGCAACCATGTATCCGACCTGACTGATGATATGGTAAGCAAGAATGCCCCGTATATCGTTGGACAGAACTGCGAAAATAACGCCGTACAGGGTCATAATTGTTCCTAAAACAAGAAGAATCTCCCAGCCGGGAAAAACACGGACGAGAACATAAACTGCCGCTTTTGTAGTGAAAGCGCTGAGAAACACGGCACCTGTGACAGTGGCCTTTGGATAAGCATCAGATAACCAGGTGTGAAAAGGAGGAACGGCGGCATTGATGATCACTCCCAGCAGAATCAACCACGAGGACAGAGGGCCTCCCTGGGTCAATGAAGTCACGGCAAGACTCCCGGTTTCTGAAAAGTGCATCAAAATCCCCATAAACAGAATTCCACCGCCAAATACGTGATAGAGGAGATAACGGAAACCTGCTTTTTTCGCATCTGTGTTTCGTCTGGCCCAAATGAGAACCGTGGAACTTACAGCCATAAGTTCCCAGTATACGAAAAGTGTAAAAAAGTCACCGGCAAAGATCACACCTAGGGCACTTCCGGCATATAAAAGGGCCGCACAGTGTTGAAAGCTTTCTTTGAGGTGATAAGCATAGAGACTCCCTGCAAATGCGATAAAAGCAAAAATAACTCCAAAAATTCGGCTTAAACCATCCACACGCCAGAGGATCAATTCAAAATTCAAAAAATTAGAGGCAAGGGTTTTCCCTTCCGGGAGGAACCAGACATAGAGCAGAGCAGCAAAGGAAAAAAACACAAAGGCTGCCGAACGTATTTTTTTTGGGAGAAAGGGGATCAAAAATGCCCCAAAAAGCATCACTAAAGAGGGAGGAATAGCTAGATCATTTATCATCATAATAATTTTCGTTTCTGGTCAACCAAAATTTCCCAAGTGTCTTGGCCACAAGGATGAGTAGAAGACATCCCAGCAAGCCAAAAAATATAAAGAATCCAGGAATCTTGTTCCACCAGTGTCGGTGTCCGGCATCCACGGGAAAACCCAACTCAGCAAAGAGGGATAGGGTTGCCAGAATCACTAGAATCAATATGCCCCATTTTTTCACGGCAAAAGTCCTCCAAAAACACAAGCAGCAGCCTGAAGAGCCAATTTGAAAAAATTAAAAAACAAATTTGGGAACAGTCCAAAAACAACAGAAAGACAGGCGGTTAAAACAAGTGGTACAACCATGGCGGGTTTAGCCTCTGAAATATGTTCCTGAGTCTGTCCCTTACGGAAAAATGAGCGATATACAATTGGTGAAAAATAGGCCACATTGAGTACTCCGCTTATGACAAGGACAACAATGACAATGGGCAAACCGGAATCAGCGGCACCGGCACCGAGATACCATTTGCTGATAAATCCATTGACAGGGGGGATCCCGGCTAATCCTATAGACGCTAAAGTAAAGGCCCCCAACGTCCATGGCATGGCCCTTCCTATCCCATCCATTTCACTTATGTTTTCTTTGTGCAAATGGACATAGATCGCACCAGCGCAAAAAAATAAAGTGATTTTCATTGTGGCGTGAAACGCGATGTGCAACAGACTTCCTATAAATGCAACCGAGCTCATTATCCCCACACCCAAGACAATATACGACAGATGTGCAACTGTGGAATACGCCAGCATTTTCTTGAGATTATCCTGCTTGAGAGCTAACAGTGATCCCGCTAAAATGGTGACCACAGCAACTGCAATAAGAATCTTATCTAAACCGAATTTTGCCATAATATCGGGACCGAATATAAACATAGATACGCGAATTATCCCGAACACTCCGGCTTTGACCACAGCAACTGCATGGAGAAGAGCGCTGACCGGAGTTGGTGCAGCCATAGCCGTTGGCAGCCAGCTGTGCAATGGCATGATAGAAGCCTTCACACCCACGCCAACCGTAAAAAGGAAAAAAAGAGGCACAGATGTGCCAGCAGTCATAGCGAATCCCTGCAGCAGTCCTCCGGGAACAAAATCCAGATTCCCGTTTAATTGGTGGGTCCATGCGGTAGCAGCGATCAAAAATACACCGGCTGTTAGAGTGTAAACCAAATATTTCCGCCCAGCGTAGATCGCTTCTTTGGTTTCCTTATGGATAACAAGAGGATAGGTAGCGATGGTCAGGATTTCATAAAAAAGGATAAAGGTCACCAAATTAGCGGCAAAAGCAATGCCTATAGTCGAGGACAGGCAGACCGCAAAATAAGAAAAATACCGGGTTTGTTTGTGTTCTCCCAATCCGCGCATATACCCAATTGAAAAAATGGAGGTGAGAATCCAAAGACCGGAAGCGACTAGAGCAAAAAAGACTCCCACCGCATCCGCCTTGAGGGCCAATTGAATATTTGGTGTAATCTCGAAAAGATGAATAGTCGCCACTCTGTTTTCAAGAGCGCTGGGGAGCAGTGTCAGAACAAGTAAAAACTTGATGACACCGGCTGCAATAGTCCAGAACTCTCGTAGATTCGGTTTCTTATGGCTCAGTAAGATCAAAGGGACCACAGCAAGAGACACCCCTATTGCATACAGTGGAACAGCCGAAGTATAAATGTCTGACATATTCATATAAATATCACATTCCAGGCGGCAGAACCTTCATCAAGATTCCTTTCACAATAAATGTGTTCAAAAGCCCGAAGACAAAAAGTGCAGCAGCCAAAATAAGAGTTGGGATAAGCATAGAAGCCGCCACTTCAGAAATTTTTAGAGACTGTTGTTCTTTCTCTTCTTGGCGGTCTTTCGTAGATTTGAAGTATATTTTTTCGATAATACGAAAAAAATAAACGGCATTCAGCAGACTGCTTATAAGAATGACCGCTAGAAAAAACCAGCTTTTGTTTTCAATTGTCCCAAGGGCAAGATACCATTTGCTGAAAAATCCCACTGTTGGAGGAATACCCACCATCGCTAAAGCCCCAGCAACAAAAGCGGCTGTCGTCCACGGCATTGTTTTCCGCAGAGACACATTAAATTCCTTAATATTTGAATGTCCCAGCTTAAATCGAAAATTCCCGGCAACTAAAAACAAACAGGCCTTCATCAAACCATGATTCAGGATATGAAGAACAGCTCCAATAATGCCATAAGGATTAGCAAGGCCAATACCAAGCCCAATATAACCGATTTGAGAAATACTGCTGTAGGCCAGCATCCTTTTCATCTCATCCTGAGAAATAGCCAGGATTGATCCGTATAAAATGCCGACCGCAGACAACCAGGTTATTATCTGAGCGATAGGAAAAACCTGTGTTATAAATTTTAATCCAAAAACAAACAGAAGTATCCGCAGAATCCCATAAGCTCCAATCTTGACTCCAATAGGGGCCATGATCGACGAAGAGGCCGAAGGAGCATGAGTATAGGCATCTGGAAGCCATCCATGGAGAGGAAATAAAGCCATCTTGATGCCTAGACCTAAAACCATCAGGGATAGAGCCACAATGACTACGGGCTGAGTTCCTAAAACCGGAAGAATCTCTTTGATATCTGCCATATTAAGGGAGCCCGTGTGGATATAGAGAAAACCCACTCCAAGAAGATAAAAACCTCCGCCAGCCGTCCCCATAATCAAGTAGCGGAAAGCAGAAATAGGTGATTTTTTGTCCCCAACTGCCACCATGCCGTAGAGGGCCAAAGAAGAAATTTCCAGAAACACATACAGATTAAAAAAATCTCCTGTCAAAAGAATTCCATTGCAGCCACAGAGGAACAGCATAACAAGGGCGTAATATGGAGCTCTCTTGTGTTCCGGGATTTCTTTATTAACTATTCTCCCTGCGTGGATCAACACAACAAAAGCGATCCCATTAATGACCGCCGTCAAAAATGCGGACAGTGGATCAAGGACATATTCTATCCCTATCGGCGGAGGCCATCCGCCAAAAAAATATCTAACGGGTCCAGTATTTAATACAGAAAACACATTGTTTAAAGAAACGACAGCGCAGGAAAGAGTGGCAGCAAGCGCAATAGTGTAGGCCAAAGAACGCAGCTTTAAGGCCACCAGAGGGATAATAATGCCTGCAAAAAGGAATAACAATGGAGCCAGAGCGGGCGCGTTATTCTGTATCATCTTTCATATTCTTTAGAAGAGTGTTTTCATCCAGTGTTCTGTACCGGCGATAGATCCGGATGACTAATGCAAAGGCCACTCCACTGATTGCGACACCCACGACAATAGCAGTCAGCATCAACGTATGAGGCAAAGGATTGATGTACAAATCCGGAGATCCAACTTGTCTGCCGTGTTCCAGTATGGGCACATTGGCATTCCACTTGGATGCACAGGCCACAAAAAAAAGGATAATCGAGACCTGAAAAATGGACATGCCAATTATTTTTTTCACGAGATTCTTTTTAAAAACCATCCCGTAGAGACCGATCACCAACAGCACCATAATAAACCAATAGGCATAATGCCCGACAAGGACATCAAGCATCGGGCTCCTCCCCTAACAAGTCATCGTAGATAGCGATCAAAATGGCCATAACAGCCAGACCAACTCCAATTTCAACAAACAAGATCCCAAAAGACCTCTTCATTGAGGCTTCTTGGGCAACGGGCAAGAAATGATAGTTGAGGAATGTCCCTCCAAAAAAAACAGCCGCCAAACCTGTCCCGAAATAGATCAGGACTCCAAGCGAACCCAAAGGAGTTCCCCAACGGCTGTTGAACTGGAGCTGGCCGATCTCACTTCCGAGAACCAGCCGTAAAAGAATGATACTCGCGGCCAGCATCGTTCCACCTTGAAATCCTCCTCCGGGGCTGTAGTGACCGTGGACGATGATATACATCCCAAATAACAGGATGAATGGAGCGACGATCGAACTGATCAATGCGGTGATCGGATTCTCTTCATTACTCTTCATCGGCTTTCCTTTTCCTTCGCAAAAGCAGAAAACAAATGAGGCCTGCGGTCATTATCACCGTTTCCTCCCCAAGTGTATCGTAGCTCCTGTAATCTGCCAGAATAGCAGTGACCATGTTTGGTGTATGCGTGTCTTTATATGCATTGCGGATATAATAGGAAGAAGCATTCTGTGTGCCTGAGGGACTGCTTTCCTGGTTGACAACAGCATCGACGGTCCCTCTATTGGGAAGTCCGGTCGAGGCATAGATCAATAGAGATAAGAAGACGAGTAAAATGAAAGAGTTGATGAATTTCAATCTGAACTCCTCCGGGATGTTTTAAATATGAGAACCACGAGCAGCACACCGGTTATCCCTCCTCCGACAACGGCTTCTGTAAATCCCACATCTATCGCCCCCATGACGACATAGAGCAGAGCTGCAGCGAAACTGAAAACAGTCAGAGTCACGACAGCCGTGAGCAGATTGCGTACGGTGAGTGAAATCAGAGCTGTAAGGATTAAAACAATAAACAGCGTGATTTCAATTTCCCAATGCATTTATTTTTCCGATTTTTTTAAAGAATCTTCTTTGAATCTTGGTTTGACGCCAAAGAAAAAGGCTGCTCGTGCGAGAGCATGCGTTGCGGTGGGATTCGTCAGAGCCACAAAGACCAAAATGATCAGCATTTTTGCACTATTGAGAGTCAATCCCTCAAACATAATGAAACCACTTAAAATCAAAAGGATTCCCAGTGTATCGGCTTTTCCTGTGGCATGGCTGCGGGAATAAAAATCCGGAAGCCGGATAAGGCCGATACTTCCCACTAGAAGGAAGAAAACACCTGCGCTGATCAATGGAATGGACAGCAGATCAAAAAAGCTCATTTTCTTGTGCGCGTCCTTGTTTCGATATACTTTGCTACGGCTATCACTCCAATAAAATTTAAACAGGCATAGGCTAATGTGATATCAATGAACATTTCTTCACGATTAAAGATGAAACCCATGAGCATAATGATGACCATTGTTTTTGTGGCGATGGCCCCCGCACCCAACATGCGGTCAATGAGACGCGGTCCTGTAAGAACACGATAAAGAGGGATGAAAATGATAACTGCTAAAACTACGGCAAGATAAGTGAAAAAATCTTGCATTACTTTCTTTTCATCCTTTTTTCCACACGGATGTCATCGATGACCGTTGTCGGCCGTCGATGATAGAGTTTCGCAACCTGTTTAGGCAGTGAACCATCCACAATTCCGGAATGAGATGTGTCCATTAGCGCATGGACCAGAAATTCATCGTCGGCAATATTGATGGTTAAAGTACCAGGAGTTAAGGTGATGGAGTTGCCGAGAATCACTCTTGCAGTAATATTTGGGAGTTTTGTTTTAAATTTTAAAAGACTTGGATTGATGGGCATCCGGGGATGCAGAACAACGTAGGCAACCTGAAGGCTGGCCAGGATAATCTGCCAGATCAACCAGGGGATATAAAAAAGCAATCGGCCCCAGCTTAGAGAATTCTCTTGGGCAATTTTTTTCTGATAGTAAAGATATTTGTTTATCCGCAGTTGGATAAGAGTAACGATAAGAGCAGAGACAACTCCCAGAATAATGTGAAACATGTCATATTTGCCACTTAAAAGAAGCCACAAGCCCAAAAGAATAATAAACTGCAGGATAGTGCCTTTTATAAATGCTTTTCTCAATTTTTGTCCTCAACACATCATACACATAAAGTTTTCTAAAGTCCCTGATATTTTAAAAAATTGAGCCAAAAAAATCGATTTTTCTTTAAAAAAACAAATTCATTTCCACGAATTTTTTTGAGTCCTGGGAACCAGGAAGGCATGATTGAGAAATCCGTATCGGAGGACTAGCAAGCATGGTTCCTCCAAATTTTTTTTAAGTCGGACCCGTGACCCGTTACGCATTCTGCCTCCTTCCCATACGAATGTGGATGAATTCAGACATACGACGTCCATACGACTCAACTAAAGGTTGCCAGGATGGCCTAGGGAAAGCGCAACGTGATTTTGAATCACTTTAGAGAACTCGTTCTTTATTTCATGGAAATGAAAATACTTTTCCTAAAAACTTGAGAATTGACCTGCTTGTTTTGGGTGTGATATGGTCATTTTAGTTTTCGGTCGCGGATGAAAATTAAAAATATAAAAATTACTCTGACGCATTACATTTTTATCGGTTTCTTTTTGGGCATTGCTGCCGGTTGGATATTCGGTCTTGGAATTTTACCTATTGCAGAACCACTAGCGGAACTGTTTCTTCGCCTGCTACGAATGGCCATCATTCCCTTGATCATCACGTCCATCATATCTGCAGTTGTGGGAGTTGGGCATCTGGGCCGGTTAGGACTAAAAACATTCGGCTATTACATCGTCAGCAGTTTGATGGCGATCCTGACAGGACAAATTTTAGTCAATATTCTAAAACCCGGCGTAGGAGCTAATATCGGACTGGAGGAAGCCCCAGCACAAATAGCCGCCTCCCAACAAAGCCTTCAGGATCTTTTGCTCAATATCATTCCTGAAAATCCTATCGCCTCTATGGCTAAAGGAGATGTCCTGCCTGTCATATTCTTTTCCATTCTTTTTGCGTTTTTTATCACCAAATTGAATGAAAAGCCCAGGGCCCAACTGAGTGAGTTCTTTCAAGCCGCCTTTGAGGCGATGCTGAAGCTCACCCTGTTTGTCGTCTGGAGCGCTCCGCTGGGCGTGTTTGGTATTATCGCAAGAATCGTCGCAAAAACAGGCTTTGAATCATTTCGATCTTTGGGTTTTTATTTTATTGTCGTTCTCATCGGTCTGGCTGTCCACGCATCTGTGAATCTCCCCCTCTTACTGGTCTTCATCGGCCGAATAAATCCTCTCAAACATTATAAGGGAATGATTCAAGCTTTATTATTCGGCTTTTCGACCTGCTCTACAATGGTGACTCTGCCCTTGACTATGAAGGCCGTGACCGGAAATTCTAAGGTGTCCAAAAAAATCGCAGGCTTCACTCTTCCCATTGGAGCAACAGTCAATATGGATGGTACGGCTCTGTATGAATGTGTGGCCACAATATTTATCGCACAAGTGTATGGATTCGAATTAACATTCAGTGCACAAATCATTATTGTCATCACAGCACTGCTGGCGTCCATCGGTGCGGCCAGCGTGCCCATGAGCGGCATGGTTATGATGTCTATTATCCTCAAAGCTGTGGGCCTTCCCCTCGAAGGTGTGGGCATTATTCTAGCCGTAGACCGTATTTTGGACATGTTCAGGACAACCATCAATATCCTAAGCGACAGCTGTGGAGCCGTGATTGTGGCTCGAATGGAAGGAGAAACTCTCGAAGGGATCGGTGAGTGATCACATTTTATAATAGTCCTTTTAAAAGAAAATTTGCTTGATTATAATACTTAAACAAAAAAAGGAGGTCTCTATATGAAAAAACAATTGAATCGCAGGGATTTTATAAAGAAAAGCAGTTCTGCCAGCTTAGGCGTAGCTCTTGGAAGCGTGGCCCTTAAAGGACACCAAACAAGTTTGCCTCAACCAAATTTACAAACTGAACCTATAGAACACCTTGTAACAAAACCAATAGAAACGGTGAAAGTGGCTTATGTCGGCATTGGCAATCAGGGCAGCGGGCATCTCCGGAACCTGCTTCGTATCGAGGGGGTCGAAATCAAGGCCGTCTGTGATATCAGGGAAGAACGGACTCTCTGGGCTCAGGAACAGTGCCAGGAAGCCGGAAAGCCAGTGCCAACGGCCTATTCCAAAGGTACAGAAGACTTTAAACGCATGTGTGATACCGAAGATCTGGATCTGGTTTACAACGCCACACCCTGGGCATGGCATGTTCCTATCTCTGTCAAAGCCATGGAAACCGGTTCCCATGCCGCCTCTGAAGTTCCGGGTGCTATCACGATTGAGGGTTGTTGGGCACTCGTAGAGACTTCAGAAAAATATGAAAAACACTGCCTAACAATGGAAAACTGCAACTATGACAGGACAGAGCTTATGTTGTTCAATATGGTACGACAGGGCCTATTCGGCGACCTGCTTCATGCAGAATGTGGATATCTTCATGACCTGAGAGGTTGGAAGTTTGGCGAGGCCTATTATCCCCACGACTGGCGTCTTCAATACTCCATCAAACGTAATGCCGACCTCTACCCGACTCATGGACTCGGCCCGGTCTCTCAGTGGATGGATATCACACGCGGGAACAAATTCGAATACCTGGTCTCTATGAGCAGTCCTAGTCCTTCCCTCAGCTTGAAACTAGAAGCCATAAAGCGTCTTGGAAAAGACCACCCTTTGGCAAAAACAGACTATGCTTTAGGGGATGTCGTCACGACACTTATCAAAACATACAAGGGACAGTCCATCCTGGTGACACATGACACCAACTCCCCCAGGCCTTACAGCCGTAAAATTTTAATCCAAGGAACGAAAGGACTGGCTCGAAAATACCCCGAACAAAAAATCTTTATCGAGGGGACCTCAAAACGCCATAGATGGGAAGATCTGTCCACATACGAAGAAAAATACAAACATCCTTTGCTGACATCCCTGGAAGAAAAAGCTGAGGGTGCCGGACACGGGGGAATGGACTTTATAGAGGACTATCGCCTTATCCAGTGTCTTAGGGAGGGAAAACCCACAGATTCTGATGTGTATGAGGGAGCGGCCATCAGTGCGGTTGTAGCTCTCAGCGAAAAATCCATAGCCGCAAACAGCACCTCCATCGAATTCCCTGATTTTACACGAGGAAAATGGAAAACACGTAAACCCCTAGGGATTGTCACGGCATAATCCTTTCAGCTCTTCCTTTACTATTTTATATTGACCATATCATTTTTCGTGTGATATGTTCAGACCTTCGCTAAAGAAGGAGGACAAAATGAACAAAACAAAAAATAGGAAACTCTTGATTTTAATCTTATTCTGCTGTGTTGTTTTTTCTTTCTGTTTGATCTATGCACAAGATCAATCTGAGGAACAAAAGGAATCAAAATACTGGACAATAGAAGGATTCCGTCATGGACCAAGTTTTTTCCCAAAAAGTTTTTATAATGCGATAAAACCGCTTCAAGAAGGTGTTATGGATTATAAACACTACCATACCTACACCGAGATGATCTGGTGGTTCAAAAAGTGGGCCAAAGACTATCCAGACCTGGTCGACCTCTATGTGGCGGCAAAAAGTTTTGGAGGGAGGGATATCTACCAGCTAACTGTGACAAACAAAAAAACCGGAAAAGACACGGACAAACCTGCCATGTTCATTGACGGCAACCGCCACTCTGGCGAAGTTACAGCAGCTGAATCCGCTTTTTGGATGCTAGATTATATGCTGAAAAACTATGGGAGTGATCCCGAAATAACTCGGCTACTGGATAAATTTGCCTTTTATTTCCGGCCAAAAAACAATCCGGATGGCAGTCTTCTCTATTTGCAAACAGCTCAAAGCCTTAGGAGTACAATCCGCCCTTATGACAATGATGGGGATGGGCTTTTGGATGAAGATCCCTCTGAAGACTTAGATGGAGATGGAAGAAGCACACAGATGAGAATTAAGGTAGCCAAAGGAGAAGGAACCTATATTATAGATCCTCGAGATCCCAAGGGACGCTTAATGACTCGAGCAAGCAGTGGAGAAGGTGATTATAACGTTGTGTCCGAGGGCATTGACAATGATGGCGACGGTCGAGTCAATGAAGACGGAGTCGGAGGGCTTGATCTTCACAGAAATTATGCAGAAAATTGGCGCCCCATGGAGGAAGCCACAGGCCGTGGTTGGACTCAGAGAGGTGCGGGAGCCTATCCTCTCTCTGAAGTAGAAACACGATCTCTTGTTGTATTTTTACTCGAACACCCCAATATTTCTATCATGAACACCATGGACACAACCGTTCCCATGCATTTGAGGCCTCCTTCGACATCTCCCAGTGAGGAGCGTATGTATCCTGAAGACTTGGCTTTATACAAACATTTTGATGATAAAGGGCGCGAGATTTCCGGATACGAAAGAGCCGGAGATGTCTATCAGGATTATGGAAGAGGACGTCCTTTGTTTGGACACAGCCCTGATTTTGGATATTGGTACTATGGCGCAATCTGGTATGGTGACGAACTCTGGAATGGCGGACGGATTGGAGATTATGACGGAGATGGCACATCGGATGAATGGGACAGAATACAACACAATGACAAAGAGCTGACCGTAAGCCGGTTCAGGGAATGGACAAAAGTGATCCATCCGGAATATGGAGAGGTGGAGGTGGGTGGATGGGATTCTAAGTTTATCAGACAAAATCCTCCTCCGGAGCTTTTGGAGATTTGGATTGAAAAAGAGGCCCGATTTAACCTGATGCTGGCCGGCAGCCTGCCTGAAGTGGTGATCCACGAACCTAAAATCAAAGAAAAAGACGATGAATTCACTTTAGAAATTGAAGTGGAAAATAAGGGTTTTTTGCCGACAGCTCTTAAACAAGCACAGCTTGTCAAAATTGTCCGTCCTGACAGGATTACCCTGGAATTTCCAGAAGGAATGCTTCCCGTGCGCCGCTCACAGAGAGGTCGATTCGGAGGCATGGGATTACAACCGGCCCAGAAACCAGAACCACAGGAAAAATCAAAAGTGGAAATGCTCGAACCTTCAAGAATTCTGAACTACATGGATATCGATCGAATACCGGGCAACGATTCTGTCACTGTGACATTCAAACTCCGTCTCAACGGCATAAGTGGTACGGACTGCACAATCAAATACACATCAACACGAGGTGGAGTCATTTCAAAAGATATCAGAATCGGAAAATAGCTCTATCCATTATTCGTTGCGAAGCGCATCCACTGGATTGGCCAAAGCCGCTTTACAAGCCTGCAAACTGACTGTAATCAGTGCAATTACAAGCGATAAAAGTGTCGCAGCTACAAATGTTTTTACTGATATGCTTGTCCTATAGGCAAATCCCTGCAGCCATAGTCTCAAAGACACATAGGCAACCGGCCAAGCGATTATGTTGGCAACAAGAACCCACTTAGTGAATTCTTTAGAAAGCAGAACCAGTATTCCGGAGACTTTTGCTCCCAGAACTTTACGGATGCCAATCTCATATCTTTTCTGCTCAGCTGAGTAAGAGGCCAGGCCAAATAAGCCCAGAGAAGCGATAAAAATCGCCAATATTGAAAAATAAGAAAAGATCTCTCCTAATCGTTCTTCGGCTCTGTATTGGGCATCAAAAGACTCGTCGAGAAAGGCATACTCAAAGGGACGTTGAGGAAAGAATTTTTTCATTTTGTTTCTTATTAATGCGATTGTGTCTGATATATTTTCAGGTCTGATCCGGACGGCGATAGAATTTAAATTATGATTAGTATTTCCGATGAAAAGTGGAGAAACCTGCTTATGAAGAGATTCAAAATGGAAATCCTTAACTACACCGATAACCGTATATCCAGTGGTTTGTCCTGATGTTGAAAGTTCATGAATCGTCTTTCCAATAGGTTTATCCCATCCAAATTTTTCAGCAGCGGCCTCATTGATAATGACGGCTTGATTGACATCTGTCAGATATTCTTTTGAAAAATTTCTCCCTTCAGCGAGCTCGATGCCCATCGTTGGGATAAAATCAAAATCGATATAGAGTTCTCCCATATACTGCATTTGTTCCATGGAAAATCCTTCTGGAATAAAAGGATTTACGTAGGTTGTCCCCCCCGGCATATGCGATGACGCCGCCACATTTTGGATTCCAGTTTCCTTTTTTAACTCTTCTTTGAGCGGAAGGAGCGAATCTGTTGTACTGTCATCACTTATCGGAAAAACAACTAGATGTTCTTTTGAAAATCCAAGATGTCTCTTCTTCATGTAATCGAGTTGTTTGAATATAGTCAATGTACTGAAGATGAGTACAATGGAGATAACAAACTGAAAAGTTACAAGAACTCTGCGGAATCGGGAATTTGATGATCCAGATGGGGACGCTCCTTTCACAATTCTCAGAGGTTGGAATGCCGATAGAAAGAAAGCGGGATAACTGCCTGCTAAAAGTCCTACAATTACAGTCAATCCGATAAGAGTCGGAAAAAGCCATAGATTCCTTATGTAATTGAGGCTCAATTCAATTCCGGATATGGAATGGAACAACGGGAGAGAAAGTTCGACAAGAAGAAGCGAAAGAATGAGGGAAACAAGACTGTAAGAAACCGATTCAAATAGAAATTGTGTGATGATTTGGCGCCTTTTTCCTCCTAAAACTTTTCTCATCCCCACTTCTTTGGCTCTGTTTGCGGAGCGGGCCGTAGAAAGGTTCATAAAATTGAAACAAGCAATAGCCAATATGAGTATCGCTATGGCACCAAAAATATAGATATAGACAATATTGCTATTTCCGGAAATTTCCTGCTTGAAATTCGAATGAAGATGGATACTGGTCAGAGGCTGCATATAAAGGGCTAGTTCCCCCTTGACATAATTCAGCAGCGTACCCACTTGCTTTTCGATAATTGCCGGAAATTGCTGTTCGAGTAACTTGAAATCATATCCTTCTTGGAGAAGAATATAGGTGTAATTATTGATGGACAGCCAATTTTGCATGGCCCGCTTGTTGTTTTTTGCGAACAATTCAAAGGAGCAGAGCATATCAAAAGAAAAATGAGAATTTTGAGGCACATTTTTTACAACACCGGTTACCGTCAAATCCAGTTCGTTATTAAAATTCAGTATGCGGCCTATTGGATCTTCCTCACCAAAATATCTACTGGCTGTATCCTCAGAAATAACAACGGAACTCGCTGAAATGAGAGCTGTTTTGGGATCCCCTTTGACAAGAGGAAATGAAAAAATATGGAAAATTGAATTGTCTGCAAAAAATATGCGGTCCTCATTAAATAGTTTGTCTTCATAGCGCACCGGTTGTCTGTCCATGGTCTGTAACCTGACAGAACTCACGACTTCCGGAAGATTCTGCGTGAAGTACTCGGCCATTGGAGGGCTTGATTTTGGAATTTCGAGGTGGTCATCAGATATCTTTAAATCCACGCGGAGCCGATAAATTCTATCCCTATTTTCATGGAACTTATCATAACTTAATTCATGAAAAATATAGGACGTGATTAAAATACAGCACGCAATTCCAATCGCAAGCCCAAGAATGTTGATAAAAGAATAGGCTTTGTGTTTTTTGAAGTTGATGAAGGCAATTCTAAAATAATTTTTAAACATGTCCGACTCCTAGTCTCCTACAGCATCGCCATATTTAAAAGCAAGAAACATGCCACTCTCCATCAAGCTGAAGTTTATATATTCTGATAATTAAAAGTGTCCACTGGCGAAACAAGATGTGTGCGCTTGTGTACAGTCTGTTGTCTTCTGTATTTAGTCGGATATTTCGTTATTTAAAATCTCGTAAAATTCAGTTTTTGCCTCTTTTTCAATCCATGGTAGATGACCGCAGTTTTTAAGCCGCAAAAACCTAAAGTCACGAAGCACTGTGGAAAGAGGTGTTTCTATCCCTTCTGAAGGATGGGGATCATAGTCACCATGAATTGCGACAACAGGACATTCTATTTTTTTGCCAAAATTTAAGAGCTCTCCGCTGTTTCGTATTATTACGACATCGGCCCAAACACTTTTAAAAACCTTGTATTGAGGTTCGATTACATCAGACTCCAAAGTTAAGGGATCAAAGGCATCGGCCTTCTTCAAAAGTTTTCCCAGTCTGCTTAAAAGCCTATTACTTTCTTCGCCCTCAGATTGAGAGAGTTGATAAAGCAAAGATTGGGTTTCTTCTTTCTCCCTCACATTGAGTCGACTGAGGCGTGTTTCTTGAATATTTTCAGCAGAATTTTTGTCATAGGGACCGCTACCAATCATGATGAGTTTTTTTACCAAGGCCGGGTATTTTGCTGAAAAAATAAATCCAAGCATCGCTCCCCAGGAAGAACCGATCAGGGTGAAAGGTGAAACATAGACTTGATCTAATGTTGAGTGAAGCTCCTGCACTTGTCCATCAAGAGTGAGTTCTGATTGAAGCGGTTCGATCACGCTCCATTTAGATGAGAGTTCTCGTGCAACAGGAGCCATCTGTCCGGGAGCTCCTGGTCCGCCGTGTAGAACAGCCACATGAAATGGAGGATCTCCATATAATCTATATTTTTCCATTCAAGGATTTTAACCACGGCCATTATAGGGGATATCAAATAAAATATCACTCCCCCTTAGCCTCAACTGCGCGGAAGCTCTTCAGCTCGTCTCTGTGTTTCGTTTTTCAGAAGATGCTGTTATTTATCCTGAAAAAGTGGGATTCCTATCTCAAGCTTTTTATACGCTTTGTCAACAGAAGTGTAGATGATTTTAAGACTTTTAATGTCCTGCAATTCTGCATCTACAATGTAATAATTCGTGATCCCGATGGCTTCACCGACAGGAACAGTCACAACAAGAGGCTGTGTAGTTTTTTCCTGGACAATAAAGTGGTTGATATCTGCACCGTTGACATGGAAATCGTTGCGCCGTATTTTTATGTCTTTTTCTCCAGGATTATGAAGTGCAAACTGCACTCCTAACACTTGCTGACCCGGTTCAATTTTCTTTGTTCCTGAGTTGGTATGATTAAAGGCCACATTCATGGCTTTTGTATAAAACTCGGTCATGGCTTCAATAACCCAGTATTCGGTTTCTATTTTCACAACACGGATAGCGGCTTGATCTTCGTCATTAGTGGAATAACTCGATGCTTGATTGATGAATATAAAAAAGAGCAAAAGAACCAAGCAAATAGCTGTCAAAATATTCTTTTTTTTCATTTTACTCACCGCATTCCTTTATCTGCAATCGAAAGGATTTTTCCGTCTTTCCAGCAGAGGATATACGTGCGGATTGTTATTCCTGCTTTGGCTTCCAATGTATAGCATACTTGGTCACCTTGTTCTTCTGTACTAACAATTTTAGGATTCTTCAAGTCGTAGAGATCCATGTCTTGATCGTCAACGCCTGGTGCATACTTTTTAAGTGCGGATTCGACAGCCTGGTAGGTTCCATCAAATTCAGCCATAAATGCCTTCATTTCAGGGATAACCTTTTCTCCACTTCCACAGCTAAAAACAGCAAGTGTTAACATTAAAAGGAATACCAAATAACCTGTTTTTTGTCGAGTAGACATTTTCAACCTCCTTTTGGTTTAATGCCCCTCACAGAA
>CAZLLG010000025.1:0-22223 GCA_964560275.1 uncultured Eubacteriales bacterium
GTAGACATGAAATTTTTTGTGTTAAAGGAAAAGACCGCTTCGACTGTCGAATTGGTTCTGTTTTTAAACGAGTATTCAAGACTTCCAACCGGCAGACTTGAATTGTCGGCATCCCCTGGTATGAAGGGACTCCATCCTGTCAAGGTTACTTCCAACGGGATCTTGGGATCTTCAAGAGAAACGATACCAAAGGGAAACCTTGGCAGAAAAGTGGCCTGTTCGAACCTCGGAAGGCCGTAGCTGCTTCCTGCGGCTCCATTGCCCGTCCGTTGGGAGCCAAAGATTTTCCAGCCAGGTACGGGCCCCTCTAATACTCTGGCTATATTACTCTCTTCCTTGATAGTAATAGCAGCAAAAGTACAGGGCTCGTGAAAGAACTGAAACGTGTTTCGGACCGATACATGAGACATAGCCCCTGTCCCTTCTAAACAGAACATGCCTGCCCCGATGCCGCCGATGGGAAAGGCCACTCGGTTTAGAAAAGATCCGGAATAGGAACCATTATAATTTCTTTCATCCAAGCCCTTCTTAACGGTTTGACAGTTGAAAAGTCCCAAAGAAAGAACCAAAAAAATAAAAAACACCCAAAAATGAGTAATTTTTATCATCACAGACCTCCAGAGATATAAAATATGGTGCTTATTAACGACATGGAAACACGGGATTCCTCTTGCTTATATCACAGGCTAAAAGGGCGGTCAACGAGTACGATATGGAAGACAAACGCTTCATTTCGCCCCTGGACTGAACATATTCCTCGATTTCACGTATACTTTAGGAGAAAGAAGGTCAAGCGTGCTACTGGTCCGCAAGATTTTTGAAACTATCGTTCTCAGGAGGCAAGAATGAATTTTTGGAAAATTTCAGTTTTATTTCTTGCTTTACTTCTTTTGTGTTTTGCGGTGTTGGAAGGAAAGATAGAAACTGGAGACACCGTCTGGGATAGAACCTCAGTAAGGGAGCTCAAAGTTACGACCGAAAGCATCACGCTGCATGCCAAAATTGTCGGGAATGTTAAGGCCAAAAACGTTCTTATCGCAACAAACGGCGGACCAGGGCAGTCCGGCCGCTACATGGACAGTATCGGGGAGCTTGTCGGAGACAGTCTTGCCTTAGTGACCTACGATCAGAGGGGAACAGGGAAGTCAGCCAAATCCACTGATGGATATGAACTCCTTAAATATGTTGAAGACCTCGAAGCCATTCGGATGGCCATTGGAGCCGACCAGGTGCACCTTTTGGGCCACTCTTGGGGGGGAATAGTGACAATGCGTTACGCTACCGTCCATCCAAACAGGGTTCGATCCATCATTCTTTTGGGAAGCGGTCCTCCGACCCGACAGGCCGCTCAAGAAGGCCAAGCCAGATTGAGTCAACGTTTGGCGTCACTCCGATCACAAGGGATCATTCCAGAAACTCTTCCGCAGGACCTAGGATCCCTTATGGAAGCTATTCTTCCTGCCTACTTTTCAGATCCCAAATTCAAAATTCCTACCGAAATCAGGGAGACTAGTTTTAGTCAAGAAGTGAACCAGCAGACATTTTCTGCGCTCGGCAACTGGGACTTCAGTCAAGAAGCTTCCCAACTTACTCACCCAGTTCTTCTGTTTTGGGGTAAGGATGATCCATTCGGCATGCCCATGGCTGAATCGATTATAAATACATTATCCAACGCTCAAGTCACTTTCATTATCTTGGAGAGATGTGGGCACTACTGGCAAGAATGCCCGGACACATTCTTCGCCCGCATCCGGGCCTTTCTTAAACTTGACGAATCCGAATAATCCCGCAAATAAGTAGATCTATAAAAAATATATCAAATCAGTTCTGTATTTCTTCATTTGAAGTGTTGGTCTGCTTTTGGCAAGATAACAGTAAAAACAGTTCCTTTCTCTAATTCACTAGAGACTTTGATGGAGCCTCCATGGGCAACAACAATCTTTTTTGCGATGGAGAGACCCAATCCCGAACCTTTGTCACCCTTTCGTTTGCTCCTGTCGATTTGGTAAAACTGATCAAAGATACTTGGAATGTGCTCAGCACCAATCCCAATACCCGTATCTTCGATATCGACTCCAATAGAGTCTCCATGATCTTTTATATAGACTGTCACATCCCCATTGGGCTTATTGTATTTGATTGCATTGTTGATCAGGTTTGAGAAAACCTGTTCCAATGATTCTGGATCGCCTTGTACTTTGTCATTTCCAGACGATTTTACGAATTTAAGGGAGACATTTTCTTCTTGTGAAATGGGCAGCAAAAAATCGACGATTTTGTCTATAACATCACCCAGAGATGTTGGTCTCAGCTTATCAACGATTTGCCCGCCGTTCATCCTGGCTATACTCAGCCAATCATTGGTCAAGTCCAGCAGGCCTTCCGATCTCTCCTTAGCTTTAAGAATCATTTCCTTTTGTTTTTCTTCGAGCTCTCCCACCATCCCTGCAAGGATGACTTCAAAATATTGAACGATGGCGACTAGCGGGCTTCTCAATTGATGGGACACCATCGTGATAAAATTTTCCTCCATAAGTTTTTTTTCCTTACGGAGTCTTTTTGTTTCGCGAATAAGTTTTTTTCTTTCAAGTCCACGCCTCATGATAATCCTCAGCTCTTCTGGAGAGAAAGGTTTGGGGAGGAAATCATAAGCACCTTTTTTCATCGCATCCACTGCTGATTCCACTGTCGCGTATCCCGTGATAACAATAGGAATTATATCTGGATCAATTTCTTTAACTTTTTTCAGCACTTCTTGTCCACTCATTCGGGGCATTTTAAGGTCAATAATGACAAAATCCGGTTTGTCGGATTCGACCTTTTCTAAACCTAAAATTCCATTTTTTGCAGAATCTGTTTCGAAACCTTCCTTGTCCAGAATCATACAGCATGAGTCCCTCATCGACTCTTCATCATCGATCACGAGCACCTTGAATTTTTTACTGTCCATTGGCTTTTCCTTGATAAACTCTTCTTTCGTGTCACTTCTCCAAAAGCTTTGCAATTCGTGCTAAAAGGTCATCGGGGTTAACAGGTTTGTCGAGATAGTCATCAGGTCCTGCCATCCCTTGATCCATGCCGTCAAACTCAAATCTAGAACCAGTCAACTCCTTTACGGCTGAAATAAAAATCACTGGAGTATTTCTTACATCTTCGAATTCAGGGGATCTTTTTATGGCATCACACAAAGAAAAGCCGTCAAAAAGACTATCCATCATAATGTCGAGCAGGATCAGGTCGGGCATCTCTTCAAGCACCTTTTCCTTACCTTCTTTTGGATTAGAAGCGGTCACGACTTCATACATCGCCGATTTCAGGATAATAGTCACTGATTCCCTGTAATCGGGATCGTCGTCAATCACCATAATTTTTTTTCTTTCTGTTTTTTCCATCTTTTTCTCCTTTATTGATTAAGAGCATTGTTGATAACCAATCTTAGTTCATCTTTATTGAATGATTTGATGAAATAATAATAGATGTCCTGTTCCCGGACTTTAGATTCAAGTTCCATGCTGTTTTTTTTCGCAGTCATAATGATTTTGATATTTGGATCGAGGTTTCGGATTATTGATACAGCATCAAAACCCTTCATTTCCGGAAGGTCCACGTCCATAATAAGGCAGTCAAACCAGCCATCTGAGACTTTTTGGAATGCACCCGAAAGACCTTTTTCTGTTTCAACTGAAAAATTGTGTTGCTTCAAGAATGTGGCTATGACATTCCTATCTTTTTCATCAGAGTCGATGATTAGAATTCTTTTTTCTGAGTCCATTTTTGTATTTACACCAAAAATCAATTCGATTTCAAGCCATCCAGAAGTTGTTCAAGAACAACATTCATGGATTTTTGTACTGGAGTGCTGATTTCGCTTCCATTCTCGACAGAGCGAGGTTGAATGCCAAGCATATAAGCATTTTTCAGCTGCTTATAGCTCAACAAGCCCGAAACAATCGGCAAAAGTTTATGACTCAGCCCTACATTATTCATCACATGATTCATCGAGAGCAGGGTTACTTTCCCCGTTTCTTCTTGGAAATCGACAGCATCCAGAAATATTAAAGGTCGGTCAGCATTTTTTTCCCATAAGGTCTCATTCTCCTCTATTTCAGATTCAAGCATAACAGTGCTTTCCCCATGCTTCCTTAATTCAAGGGCAAGCTGGACGCCAACTCCGTCATCTGATCGATTAGGATTTCCAACTCCAACGAATACAGGTTCTCCTTCTTTTTTTATTTTATTAATTTTATTCTTCCAGTCATCTGATGGAGCCTTTTTGACCTTGGCCATGTGTGCAGAGCAGCTGATACAGGGATCAAAGGCCCGTACAACAAGCTCCAACCGATCCCTGATCTGATCCTCCTCTTTCCCGCTATCAAGAAGATTTTGAGCGGCAATATAACAATACCTTTCAATATCTTCGGCATTTTGTGCAGTGGGAGTGACAATATCGGCGTGACAAACAAGCCCATCCTTTATTTCATGATGGTGAATGAGAAGTCCTCGAGGAGCCTCAACCAGTCCTGTACCGGCGCCTTCTTTAGTCTTGTAAGGAACAATGGCAGGATCTTCATGGTACTGAACGATTTCATCGACCAAATCGGGTATCCTCTCAAAGCAGTAAAGAATTTCAAGAGCTTGTGCCGCAGTGTGAAAAAGAGGATTTTTCTTCCAACGATCGTTGAAGTATTTTTTATACATCTTCCCCGATTCCTTTTCCAACCTGTCACCGATAATATTCACGCGGGCAAGAGCGCCAACCGAGTACGGTTCGTTTTTATACCGGCTGCGCTTGGCATAGGAGTGAGAGACAACAAATTCGTTTGTCAATTTTTTATAATCATCGCGAAAAAATCTTTCTCCTGTAGAAAGCAGAATTTCATCACCCCAAAAGCCATATTTATTTTCTCCTGGATCACAACAAGCATATACAGTCTCATCTTCAGGAGAATCCGGATAGTCAAGTTCACAGAACAGTTTCAGGGTTTTAAAGACATAAGGCATAAATTGGATCGCCCGGCTTTTTATCCACTGGAGTTCTTGTTCTTTGGGGAGTTTTCCAAAACCACCTATGACTGGATTTTCACCATGAATAAAACGACCACCGATAACTTTCATGAGGTGGTTTCCGAAATTTTTCATCTCAAGAGCGATCTTGACTTCGAAATCGTATTTGGAGGCCATCGCAATCGCATTGGGGAATCCCACATAATCAGGTAGTGCTAGATAATATGTGTGAAGCGCGTGGCTTTCGATCATTTCACCCATGTGCATCAATTCCCGCATGAGGACTACTTTAGGAGGAACTTCTACAGAGAGGGCGTTCTCCATAGCACGGAGCACGGCATTTTTATGAGAAATTGAGCAAATGGCACAGATTCGAGGCGACATGCTCACGTCTTCCTCCGGAGTTCTCCCCACAGTTAATTTCTCGATTAGACGGGGACCTTCATTGATCGTAAACTTCACATCTGTGACCGCCTTTCCATCAATCGTGGCTGAAATGCCCCCATTGCCTTCAACACGAGCCAAAGCATTTATACTTATCTTTTTCATGATTGCTCCTTTTCCAATTGATCAAAGAATGATGTGATTTTTGTACCTGAATAATTGGCCATCAACTTCTTTATATAGTCAACTTCAAATCCCTTTTCTTTGAGGAGATAGAACTCAGAGGTTGGATTGGCTCCCTCTACTGGGCCCCAACATCCCAAACACGGTAAGTTATGATTGATACATACCGAACCACATCCATCTGCTGTAAGGGGCCCTAAACATGGCAGACCTCTTTTGAGAAGGCACTCATTTTCATTCAGTTTACAGCTCACACAGACGGGGTGAGGATATTTTTCTGGTGGACTTCCTCCCACTAAACGTGTGAAAAAATTCAAAAATTGCTCTTTGCCGACAGGGCAGCCGGGCAGATAAAAATCCACATCAATATAGGCGTCGATCGGCTTGGACTGTACGGCCTTTACATGGGTCATTTCTACATCCCCGTACACGTCTAGAAGATTTTTTTTCCAATTTTCAGAGTCCGTGAATTGAGCCTGGATCCCCCCAACTGCTGCACACAATCCAAAGGCTACAACGATCTTTGCTCTTTGGCGGATATCCTTCAATTCTTCGATTTCTTTCTCAGTTGTTACCGATCCCTCGACAAGAGCCACATCGAGTTCTCCATCGATATTATCGCTCTTGGCCATTAGAAAAGATTGGATATCAGCAACCTGAAAGATATCTAAAAGCTCTTTTTCGCAATCGAGAATGAGAAGAGCATCTCCTGCACAGCCCGTGAGTTCGTATATCCCAATTTTAGGTTTATTATTGTTCATTTTTTTCACCTTAAATGAGTTCTCGCATGTGAATAACATCCCAATACGTAAAGACAGGACCATCCGTACAAGTGTATGTATAATCGATGGCACAGTGGCCGCACTTGCCCACGCCACATTTCATTCTTCTTTCCAATGTCATTAAGATCTGATCTTTTGGAATGTCTAATTTGATGAATTCCTCGATGACGAATTTGTACATTATGGGAGGTCCACAAACTAATGCATAGGTAGACGAAGGATCGATCTTTTCGATCTTCGGAAACATGGTGGTGACAACCCCAATATTTTCTTTCCATTCTCCTGAGTCATCTTGATCTACAGTCAGCAAACACTCCAAGTCATTTCTTTCCTTAAGAGCTAAAAACTCATCCCTAAATATCATGTCTGAGGGAGTTCTCGCTCCATGGAAGAGGATAACCCGGTTAAATCGATCGCGGTTATCCAGACAATAGAGTAGAACAGAGCGAAGAGGAGCTACACCAAGGCCCCCCATAACAATCAGCACATCTTTTCCTTCCATGTCCTCTATAGGAAAGCCATTCCCGTAAGGGCCTCTTACTCCGATGAGGTCATTTTCCTTAAGCCTAAAAAGTGCGTCTGTCACTGTTCCTTTTTTCTGAATACAGAATTCCAATAATCCGGGTCGAGAGGGACTCGACGATATACAAAAGGGGGCTTCTCCCGAACCCTGTACAGACACCATAGCAAATTGACCGGGTCCGTATTTAAATGAGAGAGCCTTTTCCATATCCCTGAATCTCACCTGGAAAAACTTGACGTCTTTAGTGAGATAATAGGTGTTGACGATTCGTGCAAGTTCAGGAAGGAAGGGATTGCCTTGTTGATTTTCTTTGGCTTCACAATTCATTTTGACACCTCTTTGTTGAGTCTGGCCCAAAAGGAATTCATGCCATTCCCATCCAGGGCTTTTCCGACTGTTAAAACATTAATATCCACAGGACAAGTCGCCACACATCGGCCGCAACCGACACATGACGGTTTTCCATATTTTGAGATATAGGCTTGGAGTTTGTGTGTATACCAGAGTTTTAGCCGGTCAGACCGTTTTTCCCGAAAATTTTCTCCCCCTGCGACTCCTGAATAGTATTCAAGAGTACAAGAATCCCAGCAGCGGCTGATGTGTGAACAATTCTTGTTCAAAACAGGTTTGTCCTCTACATTGTAACAGTTGCAGGTGGGACAAGCATTGGAGCACGAACCACACGCAAGACAGGCCTCACCCAATTGTTCCCAAACAGGATCGTTGTATTTTAGCTCCATTAAATCGGGCATGGCTGTGAAATTGATCTCAGCCTGGAAAGCCTTGTCCTTTTCCTCTCGCCTTTGAATGAATTTCTTGATGTCACTATCGGAGATCTCTTCCTCAAAGAGTTCTGGGTTCAATCGTATGAGGTCATCTCCTTGGCTGGATCCAATCCAAACCAGATAATCCTTTTCTAGATCCGTAAAAAATAAATCATATCCCTCTTCGACTATCTGAGTGTTGGTAGATTTGCACAGGCAGTTTTCATCGGGCCAGCAGGAATGTCCCAGAATGATTGTGTTTTTTCGCGATTCTAAATAATAGGGATCATCATACATGTGAGAATAAAACTCATCCATTTTGAGAAGGCCATGGATGTCACAGGGATGAACTCCAAAAAGGATTCTTTTGGCAACATGGGAAAAATTCGGTTCATACCCTGCAGCCTCTGCCTTGAACATTTTTATTTCAGGAGGAAGAATTATATTACGGGGGGGAAGAAGGGTGCGTGTGTAGTCTAAGTCAATCTGCGAAAAGTCTTCAACGATTTTAAATACGTGACTGTTGCTGGATTTTTTTACAGGTGCCCATAGGTCTGCATCTTCAGAGATGACGTCAAGGAAGGGGAATAAATTTTCTTTTTTGAGTTTAACTATTTTCATCTCGTTATTCCTTTTAAAATATTAGAATCAGTCGGCTCAGATGAAGTTGTTAAGCAATTTGCATGCCAAAACATTAAAATTTAAATAGAAATCCCTTTTTTTGGATTTGTTAGGAGAAAAAAAGTTGTTGTCTAAAATATCGACAAATCAAGATTTAAGGGACACGGGGGAAAGATGAGGCAGAATTCCCTACTTGCTATACAGTTTTGACATACTCGGATAGATAAGCTAAGAATATCGGATTCTATTGGATATCATATCGTTTGAGCTTGGAGAGGAGGGTTTTCCGATCGATTCCAAGGAGTTTAGCGGTTTGACTTTTGTTACCATGTTGGCTGTAAAAAACGGCCTTTATGTATTCTTTTTCAACACCATCTAGAGATTTGTATTTCCCTCCAACTGGTTCAAGAAAAGATAACCTTGATCCGATCCCATGATAGATCAAGTCCTCAAGCCCGATTTGATCGTTCCGTACGAGCACAACCGCACGTTCTATTGTGTTTTCCAACTCCCGAATGTTCCCGGGCCAGTGGTATTCCTCTAAAGGCTTTATAGCCTTCTGATCTATTCCTTTAATGTCTTTTTTAGACCTTTTGTTGTACTTTCGCAGGAAATGATCCACAAGAAGGGGGATGTCCTCTTTACGCTCCCTTAAGGGAGGAAGATGGATGGGCACAACGCTCAGACGGTAGAAAAGATCCTCCCTAAATTTACCTGCTTCCACAGCTTCTGCCAAGTTCTCATGAGTAGCGGCTATGATCCGCACATCTATCTTTATGGATTTAGTACTCCCTACACGTGTGACCTCTTTTTCCTGTATGACTCTAAGAAGTTTTGCTTGGATGTTGAGGCTGATGTTGCTGATCTCATCCAGGAAAATCGTGCCTCCATGGGCGACTTCAAACCGGCCGTGTTTTGTCTCAAAAGCTCCAGTGAATGAACCTTTAGTATGGCCGAAGAGTTCACTTTCAAAAAGTGTTTCCACCAAAGCGCCACAATCCACCACAACAAAAGGGCCATCGTGCCTGAAGCTATATTTGTGTACTTCTCTGGCCAGCATCTCTTTGCCTGTCCCGCTCTCACCTGTAATCAGGACTGTACTTTCTGACGGGCTGACTCTTTTTACCATATCCAGCACTTCTTTCATGGCTTTACTCTTGCCCACGACCAGGTCGAATTCACTTTTTGCTTCCAACTCCTTCCGCAGGTAAAGATTTTCCATGAGCATTTTCCGGTTGTTAAGGGCTTTTCGGATGTTCACCCGCAGCTCTTTAGGATTAAAGGGCTTGGCGATGTAATCAAAAGCACCTTCTTTCATGGCTTCAACGGCTGACTCCACGGTTGCATAACCTGTCATGATGATAACAGGCGTTACAGGATTTTCCGCTTTTATACGACCCAAGACTTCAAGTCCGTCCGAACCCGGTAATTTTAAATCAAGGAGAACTGCTTGAAAGGATTCGCTGATGAAAAGTTTGAGACCTTCTTCGCCATCTCGAGCTCCCTTGACAGAATATCCGGCCTTTTGTAGAACCTGAGTACATGAATCTAAAACGGCTTCATCATCGTCGATGATGAGGATTTTTGCCTGCTCACTCATTTTGAATCTCTCCGGAAACAGGAAGCTTAATCGTAAAAGTTGAACCTTTCCCAAACGTACTTTGGACCTCAATCGTTCCTTGATGTTTTCTTATAACGCTGTAGCTGATCGAAAGTCCCAGCCCAGTTCCCTGACCGACCTCTTTAGTTGTGAAAAATGGATCGAAAATCTTTTTTTTGTCTTCCTCTCTGATTCCCGGTCCTGTGTCTGTAAAATCCATGATCAGATTCTCGCCATTTTCATCCAATGACGTTTTCAATATTAAATGGCCCTCTCCTTGCATGGCATCGGCAGCATTGAGGATGATATTCATGAGCACTTGCTGGAGTTGAGAGCTGTCTGCAACTATCATCGGAAGGTCAGGCGAATACCTCTTTTCCACCCGGATGTTCTGGAATAGGCTTTGAGACTCAACAAGAGAGAGTGATTTATTTAAAAGTTCGTTGATATTTGTAGATGTTGTCTCTGGCTCCTTGGGCCGTGCAAACTCAAGCAGTCCCTTGACAATGTCCTTACATCGTGTGGTTTCTTTGACGATCTTTTCCAAATTTTTATAATAAGGATTATTTTTGTCCAAGTCTTCGAGGATAAGATGGCTATAGATAAGTATGCCGCCAAGAGGATTGTTGATCTCATGAGCGATTCCTGCAGCCAATTTTCCTAAAGAAGCCAGTTTTTCTGTCTGAATGAGATGAGCCTGCGTCTCTCTTAATTCTTTTGTTCTCTCCTCTACTTTTTTTTCGAGTGTTCTCCCCCAATCAATAAGTTTTTCATTGGCTGCTTTGAGATCGGATGTCATCTGATTGAAGGAATCGGCCAACAGGCCGACTTCATCTTTAGACTTAACATTGACTTTGTGGGATAGGTCTCCCTCAGCTATTTTTTGAGTGGCGAAAACCATTGCCCGCATTGGATAAATGATACGCGTAGTCAAAAAATAGAGAAGGACTAGTAGTAAAACAACACACAGAACCGCGATGATAGAAAAAGCCTGTATGACTCGATTTGTTGTATCGATATATGGTCTTTCCAGCATTCCCACATAAAGAATACCGATGATATCCCCAGCAATGTTCTTGATTGGTTCATAGGCAGATATGTACCAATCATTCACGACAAAAGCGCGGTCTATCCAAGGCTTTCCTTCAATAAGCACAGCCTGATTCACCTCTTTTGAGACACGTGTTCCGATGGCCCGTTCTCCCTTTTCGTCTTTAACATTGGTTGAAATACGAAGATCGTGTTGAAATATTGTCGCTGTTCCAATCTCTCGACCCTTGTACTGCTCATCTTTGTAGACAGTTTCTTTCACCCCGTCGACAATTTCATAATCGCGGTTGATGAGAATCCCCCCATAGAGAACACCGAGAACATGGCCGTTTTCATCCACAACCGCAGAGGCAGCCTTGAGCATCATGCCATTCTCTTCTTTCTCTTCTGGCCTTGGTGCCGCCTTGGGAGTTTCTACAAATTCTATGTATGCTCGGTCAGCTAGTGTCTGATCTTCTTTCATGAGTTCAGCCCGTGTGACAATTTGAGGGAAAGAACAGGTCCCCCCTTTCAAGACCTTGTTGACTATTTCATCCTGAGACTGAGAGTCTCCATAAACTTCAAGATTTCTGGTCCTGAGAACAACATTTCCTTTGCTATCGATGAGTGTCAGAATATCCAGTTGGTTCTCTTCCTGAATTGTACACAGATAATCACAGAGATGATCTCTATCATTCCGTTTAATCGCTTCACTCAGGGTTTCACTTGCAGCAGTAAAACTTACAATATCTTTGATGTCGTTGAGTTTTCCATTGAATGCCATCCATGCTGCCGCCAAATCGTGAACGACCTTTCCTTGAGCTTGGGAGATGATGGTCTTCTTGACCAGACGTGAGCCAAAAAATAATGTCAGCAAACCCCCAACAATGAGGACCATAAGAAAACTGAGAATAATTTTTGTCCGTAAAGAAGATGGTTGAATTTTCATTTCACTCGAATTTGCAAATTTAAGTTTAAGGTAAATTATACTAAAATACTTTTAGAAGACCTAGAAATACTTCACAAAAACTACTTCTTACATCACTATCGTATTGATATGGAATAAATCTTTCATAAATCTCAAAGAAAACAAAAAAAATTATGTTTAACAGTATTATTATTGAACATTTTATGGATTTTTAATAAATTGGAAGAGATTTCAAAAGTTATGCAGAGATCAGCCTTTCAGCAAGGACAGAGACATGAAAAATAAAAACGAATTTTTTAATACGAAAACCTATGTGAAACTGATTCCAATCATCTGTATTTTAACCTTTTTTTTAGTTGACTGTTCTAAAACAGAAAAAACGTACTACGCCATCGAGATTTCAGGAAATCTAGTGGGTTATTCGAAAACCATTTCCTCTAGGAATGCAGATTCAAGTAATCTCAAAAAGTCAGACACCAACACAATAGCCATGCTGACTCTGCTTGGTCAACCCTTCAATTTTCAGACTCGGGAGGTATGCCTTTTCGATCCCGACACATCCAAAATGACCTACTATGACGCGGATGTCAGAGCAGGTCAGATGCATACAGGTGCAACATTGATTTTAGAGGGCGAGCATCTTAAATATATTCCAAAAGCAGGAGGGGCTACAAAGACAATTGCCCTTGAACCGGGAGTCTCAACCAATGAATATCAGTTGACGCAACTTTTTGCTTCCGAACTAAGTAAAGATGAACTCAAAGAAAAAACCTATAAAATTGTAGATCCTACCCAAGGGAGAATCATAGAAAGGATTTACACATATATTAATGAAGAAACAATTTTTATCGAAGGAAAGAGCTATGAATGCCAGCTTTTCTCCTGGAAAGACCTGACATTTGGTGTCAGTGGCAGAGTTTGGTTAGATAAAAAAAACCATCAACCTATCCGAACTCACCAGAGTGACGACACCGTCACCTATCTGACCGATGCGAGTGTCCGAACCCGGATCCAGCGTGCAAGCATCGACGACAGAATCCTGGCTAAGGTGGACACCAAGATCCATGATTTTCAAGCCATTTCCTATATGAAGGTCAAAGCCGTAATCCGATCCGCAGGAGAGGTCATTTCCTTCGAGGCTTTAAATGTTCCTGGTCAGCGTTTTGAGGGAACTGTAACCGATAATGTGATCGAAGGTGTGTTTGAAATCGAACACAGGCAATACAACGGCAGTGATGCACCTCCATTCCCTCCCGAATTTTTTAACACCGAAGACTTGAAGCCCTTTCTCGAACCAGAGCTGTTGATTGAGTCGGATGATCCGGTGTTGATTAAAAAGGCAAAAGAGTTGACTGAAGGAGCTACCGACAGCTGGGATGCCGTTAAGCGACTGTCCCGCTGGGTGGGGACGGAAATTGCCGGCGCGATTCCCGGAGGATCTGCACGGCAGACCTTTGACAGCCGTAAGGGTGAGTGTGGTGCACACTCCAGACTTTTCACCGCTTTCTGCCGGGCCGTGGGTATCCCATCCCGGATGGTCATGGGAGGAGTATATTTCCAAGATTCAGGAGGGGCTTTTGGACAACACGGGTGGAACGAAGTTTATATGGGTAAGGAAGGTTGGATTCCCATAGACACGACGTTTCAAGAATTCGATTATCTCGATTCCGGGCACATCCGGCTCGGCTATTTAACCTCATTCCAACCCGAAGAATTGGAAGTCTTAGATTACAGAACTGATCTCAGAGATTAGAAAATCCGAAGCAATTCGTGTTCTCTAATTAACTATTGTTAACTGGAAAAAAACAATCCCACTAATCGGTTACATGTTGATCAGGAATGTTTCTGTTTTTTCACTTCTATAACGCCGTACTTTTCGAGCAGTCCTACAATATCGAGGATTTCAGGAGAATGAATTTTATCCACGCCTGTTTTTTGCATAATCTCATCTATTGTCAAGAATTCTGCAGTGGGGAAAGGCAGTTGATAGAGGAATTTTCCCTGTGGGAAAGTCAGGTTGATTTTTCTTTCCTTCCGATCCCGTCCCTCTCCGATCCAGATGACAACACTGCTGAAATAGGGATCATACCGTGCTGTCGTGAACCTGGCTCCTGAATCATTATTCTCACGGATTTTCTTAGACAACTTCCCTTCAGGCTCTTTTTGTTCCAACAAGGAGGCAAGGTCGATATCCATGGTAATTCTTTTCTTGTTCAGGGAGTACCGGAAATAGGGACGCTTTTTTTCGTACACTTCTTTTTTTGACAGAATGCCTAAATAGGTCATAGCTTCCAGGAAATCCTGGACGGTCTGAATATGGAGGTTCAGCCTCGACGCTGCTTCTGAGGCAGAAATATCTGCATAATTTACGAGCAGTCTGAAAATATCCTCAGCATAGTTCTTCGAAAAATAGGCTCCCAATTTTGCGGCTGTTTTAAAATCCATTTTTACTTCGCACCTGATTTCAATTCGACGATAATCCGTTTTTCCAATCCTTCTTTATAGTATTCTAAAAATCGCTTGAAGACATCACCCAAAGATGCGCAAAGCTGGTCAAATGTCAGCTCTTCTTTAAAACGTTTGTAGTCATACTCGGATATGTGGACAGAGATATTTCCTTCACTGTCAAAGGAGACATAGCTGATCTGCTGGAGATCGGGATCCTTCAAGGGGCTTATCCCCATGGAAAAGGCAAGTATAACAACGTTTTCCTGAATGATCGATTTGACAATATTCTTGCCTCCTAGAAACCGCGCAAATCCCAAAACCTCATCCCTTGTATAATCCGCTTTTGAGGCGGAATAGGGCCGGTCCGTATATCCGTTGGATGCCTCATCCAAATGTTCAGCAGCCAAAATAAACAGCCTGCGGGCATTGGATTCCAATTTTTCATGTCCATAGAAAACAGACCAGGCCAATACAAGTGCTCCAAAGCTGACAATGACATGGGCAATGTATGTCTTAAGAGACAAAAAAGAATCTACGAATTGGACTAAACTGTGCCATGTCCCTGTTCCCCACAGCAGACCTAAGATCAGATAGGTGACCAGTTTTGTCCTATGGAATTCAAAAATTCCAAAAATGATTAAAAATAAGCCAAATGCAATAGCTGAATAAAGAGGTTTTAAAGTGAATATGCCTTCGATGAGTCCAGCAGAAATAAAGACAGCTGCTGCATACGGCCCGATTCGCCCTATAGGCCCCCGGAGTTTTGATCGGCTGATCATCTTTAACTCTCCTTTATTGGGATGTCATTTTTTTCCTGAAGTAATTCTTACTTTTGGAGCTTCGTATATCTGGTGGACAATCATCGCCTTAACATCCCCTTTGTCTCCGAATTCAAAGGATATCTTGTATCCGCTTGATTTGTAAATCCAAAGCCCTTCCTCATCAGACCCTTTAAGCTGGACGACCTCTCCATCAGCCTCTTCAATAGCAAGGTTCTCATCCTTAAAAATAACTGTCAGCTCAATACCTTCCGTAGGAACAGGATATATGCCAAGATAGGGCTTATATTCTTCCGGAACTTCGGCACTGACAGTTCCCACATCTGCCTTTTTCGGAAGTCTTGTCTTGATTATGAGAGACAATCCACTCAGTTCTCCTAAATCGTCTCTGCTGAATTTTAAATTTATTTGATTTGAAAGCTGACAGGTCCATTTTCCCTCTTCATCCGGATCATTAAAGGTCAAGACCATCCTTTTCGGGATATCTAGCGCTAACTTACCATTCTGTTCGAAAACTTTGAGTTCACCTAATTCTGGATCAGTGTATTGCCCCTCATGAGCAACGTAACGGCCAATGTCTTTACCGGCCTTTTCCTCATTGCCAGGTCCGGACCGAGAATCGAGGATTTCCGTTTTTATAACAGGTAACAGAAGATGGGAGGGGTATTTTTCGTTCTGGTATATTTTTTGAACTGCCGAAACATACTCTGTTTCCATTTCACTATGGCCTCCGGTGTTCAGATTTCGGGAATACTCAGGAAAGGAAGCAGATGAAATCTCCATACGGATTGACTCGCCTTTAGAAAATGTGTTCCCTGTATGACTCAGGTCGATAGTGAATTCGTAAACTTTATCTTTTTCCAAAAACTCAGGAGTTGACATCGAGTTCCTGAAACGCGCTCTGAGCACTCCCCATGTCATGCCTACTGGACTTATTTCTCCGTTTTCGCCAACGACATATAACGTCACACACCAGTCGGTGTCCTTAGCGGATGATGAAGCATACAAAGTGGCCGAGATAGGTCCGGCGATCGTGTGAGGCTCATCAAAGGGAACCGTTTCGTAGACTAAGATATCTTCCCTAGAACTGACCAAATCGCTATAGGATTTTAATGCTCTCTTTTTTAAAAAATCGATAAAACAGGGGGAGGGATCGCCTGGATCATAGGTATATGTATCATACTCTTTATTTGATGAGGATTGCTGTAACTGCAGTTTACCATCGCCGTTTGCCGTGTTCGCCCCGTTCTCGGAGGTTATGTAATACTTGACAAAAGACGTATCCGGTAATGGATAGGTATCAGCTTTTAACCAATTGTTTGGGCCAAAATTAAAGACCTGCACCAGTGGTTCCTTAATAATTCCGTTGTCTTTGCCTTTGAGCCAATAATCAAACCACTTTATATACAGAGCGATCAGACCGATGTCTGCATCTTCTCCAAGGTCCTGTCCGTAAAGGTATTTTGACGATTGATCCGAATGTGCCCATGGCCCCATGACCATTTTGATGTATTTGTTTTTAGACTGTTTGAGATTGGAATAGGCAAGTTTTGTTCCTCTGTTACCGGGATCGTACCATCCTGACTGAAGAAATACAGGGATATCGAGATCTTGGAGCTTTTCCAGAAAATGGACTTTTTCCCAGTACGAATCATCTGTATTGTGTTTTATCCATTGCCTCCAGTAGGGAAGTTCCTTCCCAAGGATCTTTTTATCGAGATCTATGACGGGAAGATCGCTCAAAAGACTGTACCAGTCTTTTGTTAATACTTCTTGTGCTTTTTTCTGTATGTCCTCCACAGTTTTTGAATTTTCAACAATATCTACCCATCTTATATCCCCTCCCATGACCAGCACACCACCTTCATACGGCATATTATCGAACGGCATGGCTGAAGTGATATTGGGAATAAGGGTTACGAGGTGAGGTGGTTTCAGTATCGCGGCGGCAAACTGTGCAGAACCGGAATAAGACCCTCCGTACATACCGATTTTACCCGTTGACCAGTCCTGTGCTGCCAGCCATTCGATGGTGTCGTAGCCGTCTTCTCCCTCATTTATAAACGGTTCCCATTCCCCTTGAGATTTAAACCTGCCCCGGACATCCTGTATTGCGAAAATATAACCTTGTCTTGAAAAATAGATCCCATAATCTTTGAGCATACCTTTATTGTAAGGAGTTCTCATCAGTATAACAGGAAGGGATTTATCCACTTCATCGGGAAAATACAAGTCTGTTGCCAGTTTTATTCCATCCCTCATAGGTATTTCGATAGTTTTTTGGCCATAAATCTCACTGGCAAGAAGCACAAACAAACAAAATAAAAATAATCCTGCAGCCCTATTTATTTGTTTGGTTTTTCTTAACGTAGAATTCAAATAGAAACTTTTCATTTTAATATCGCCTCCTGTGCTCTATATGCTTCATTTTTTATGTAGTATACAAAAATCATACTTTGTTGTCAAGGAAATAATCCTTCTTTTTCAGTGCATTTCTGCGTAAGATAAGAGGACTGTGAAAATAAAGGGTTGGGCATTACTCTTTCTGACTGTTCTCTCTCTCTGTTTTCTTTTTTCTTGTCAGGATCGGCTCTTTGACAATCCCTTTGATCCCGATGTCAGCACTGTTGTTTTTGAAGTTGTTAATACTATCCTGACTTCATCCTTTGTGCCCCGAGGACTATGTTGGGACGGCTCCACGTTGTGGAATGTCGATGGCTACGCCAATACTGTTTACAGTCTGAACAGGCTCAGCGGGGCATTAGTTAGATCTCTAACTTCACCTCTGCCCACAACAACCGGAATCGCTTATGACGGCCAGGATCTATGGGTATGCAGCGACACCTCTGTAGATGTCTATAAAATCAGCATTTTTAATGGCGATATCCAGAAGCGGCTCCATCTTCAAAGAGGATCCTTTTCTGCCATCGAATTCGGTTTGGATTCCCTATGGTTGGCCGACGCTCTGTCCAATGAAATTCTTAGAGTCGATCCGGAGACAGCTGAAGTTACGGCCACGTTCCCCAATCCAGGGACCTTTGTACGGGGGATTGCATTTGACGGAAGAAGTCTTTGGCTTTCTGATCCGAATGCCCTGACCATCTATCAGGTTACTACAGACGGAACAGTCCTAAGAGTTGTCCTTTCTCCTGGACAATCACCGCAGGGTTTAACTTTTGACGGTAACTTCCTGTGGAGCGTAGACAGCGACCAGAAGATCTATCAGCTGAGAGTCCAGAACTGATGATTAAAATAAAAAGATATGTATTGGCCGCACTTTTTTTAGTCCTCTTTATTCCTAATATTTCAGCAGAAGAAGCCTTTTTTGATCTTCAGGGTACATATCTAGCTTACAGTTACGATTACAACCAGATTTACGGGCAGAATGTCGAATTATATTCTGAATTTTGTATCTTGACATCAGACTACTTCAAGGCTGATATCCCTTCTCGGCTCTTTATCGCCATCGGGAATGTTGTCGTGGTCAAAGAAGGTAAAACCTATAGAGGAGATGAATTCATCTTCAATCCGGTTTCGAATAAGGGAACAATAGTGAGGTACAAGGATAAAGTTGAATTTAAGGAAATCGGAAACCAGCCAGAGACAACGTTATCGACTCAAGCTAATGTCTTCGACAGTCTAAATCTTACAAGAATAAAAAAATCGTTCATCTCCTTTACAGGCCAACATTTTGAAATCACCAAAAACTTTGATGTCATTGGCTATGAAATCACTTTTTACATAGAGGGGCTCGAATCGGTCGGCTTGAAAAAATTTAAAATGTCCGAAGGGATCCGTCAACAAAGAAACGGGCTTTATTTGGATAAAATCTGGTACAACAGAGCCCAGGGGATCATTGCCCAAGCAGGTCTCCTCTTTGAAAAAGAAAACAAAGTCAACAGTCTGTCCACGGTCTATTTCGAAGAACATTCTATCCTGAGAGATTACATCGGCCTGAAAAGACAAGTGGATTTGATGACTTCGACCACCCTCACACTCGGAAAAAATGTCAGCGCCGGGATAACCGGCAACTTCAATTCGAGTACCCAGTGGAACACTCAGTTTGCTCTGAACAAGGATTGGGGCGAGATGGGCCAAACACAGGTTGACTTCACTTATAACAAGCCCATAAACAGAGATTCCGAGTTCTGGCTTGGGATGGAATCGTCCTTTGACGGAGGAAAACTGGGCCGTACCTCGTTGACAGGAAGGTATGAGTTCCAGGACCAAATCCTGGCTAATTTCACCTACAGCAATCTCTTTTTAAAAAAGATCAATTTCCAGTTGAATTCTTCCTACTCCAAGTTGAGAGTCGGTGAAAGTTCTGAGTATTCCAAGATCTTAACAGGCAATGCCCGGTTGTCCTATGAGTCGAAGATCTTTAACCTGGCCACAGATTATTATCTAAACCATGACCTTTTTGGACATCAGCTGCTCTCCCAACCCCAACTGCGGTTCGGTTTGAACACCTTCCGTTTCTACGACGGCCTCCTCTCCGCCAATCTGTCCAATGTCTTCATCTACAATTCCTTCAGCTTCGATGCATTTAAACAGAAAACATTCAGCAACAATATGATTTTTAGCTTATCCAGTCAGCCGCTGTATGTCCAAAAAAGTCTCTCTTTAAATTTTAATATCGCCCTGGAACAATTTTTAGAAAAGGAAGGGAGAAATTTCACTTCCGGTGGTTTTATCCTCAATGTCAAACAGTCGATCGCCAAAGGGATAGCTCTCGAGGGATTTTACAACATCCAATCCCGGAGAAAATCGGAAAACTGGTTTATCGAGGGAACGACTAGTCAGGACCTGAGTACTGTCCTCAGGATTAATCCAATCGAGAGCATAGACAGTTGGGTGTCCATTTCCTACGATCCGAAAAACAGGCAATTGCGGCAGTCCTTTGCGGATATTTCCATTACATTTTTTAAAACCTGGAACTTTCACTCTCTGCTCAATTATGACTTTCTTCTGAAAAAATTAAATAATGTCGATCTGTATTTGATCCGTGATTCAGGACGTTTCCAAATCCGCCTGATATGGAGAAGCCTGTCCAAACAATTTCTCATCGAGTTGGTGCCCAAATGAGGAAAGCTGTAGTTTTTGTGTTAACTCTTTATTTCGGACTTTGCGCTTCTGGGTGCATCTCTTTCCGGATTATCCCCTCATTCCCCTTGGAAGGACATGTAGAAACCATGGTGTTCTGCTCTAGAGTCGATGAGAGCGGTGAGCTTTTGGTGCCGATGGAAATAAAAAGTGAATACACATCTGAAGACGAAAGTGTTTTTTGCTTTATCGAACTCAAAAACATCAGCCGCAGGATTCAAATGCGCTGGAAATGGTATGCACCGGATAAAGTGATGTCACGAGACAGTGAAAATGTTGTCATAAATCGGGAAGAACAGTATCTTGAGACTCTGACAGCTTACGATGAGCTTTTACTCAATGCCCGCGATAAGGAGAAGCTTATCGGCCTCTGGACGGTTGTTGTCCTCATCGATGACAAACTCATTGCCAGTCGAGAGTTTCTTATCCAAAAAACTGAGAATATGTAGCATCAGACGACAACTTTTAATATTTTAAAATCGGAGATCATATGTGCAGAGATTGGAGAAGTAATTTAAAGGCGGATCCACTGGATTGGCTGCTCGAAGAGGAAAATCCATCTGTCCGATATTTCACCCTAACGCAAATATTGGGGCAAAAAGAAAAAAATCCGAAAGTTATCCAGAGCCGAAACAACATCATGGAACAGGGAGTAGTCCCCAAGATTTTAGCCAAGCAGAAAAAAGGTGGATACTGGGGGAAACCAGAAAATTTCTACATCCGCACCAAGTATAATGGGACTGTTTGGCAGTTTATTATCCTTGCAGAGCTCAACGCATACAAAAAAGACAGCCGGATCAAGGACACCTGTGAATTTATTCTGAATTATTCTCAAGACCGGAGAAGCGGAGGATTTGCCTACCTCGGCACAAAAAAAAACGGTGGCCACCACAGCGGAGTCATTCCCTGTTTGACTGGAAATATGATCTGGAGTTTGATCAGGTTTGGGTATCTGGAAGATCCAAGAGTAATGGCAGGGCTTCAGTGGATCACCTCTTACCTCAGATTCGACGACGGCATCGATAATGCACCTCAGGGCTGGCCCTACGAAAAGTTCCCGCAGTGCTGGGGGAAGCACACATGTTCTTTAGCCATAGTTAAGTCTCTTAAAGCATTGGCAGAAATTCCCCCGAAAAAGCGAAGTTCTGCAGTAAAAGAGACAATTGAGCAAGGAGCCGAATATGTGCTCAACCACCATCTCTACAAGAGAAGTCATAATTTGTCTAGAGTAGCCAAACCCAAATGGCTAAAGCTTGGCTTTCCCTGGATGTGGGATACCGATGTTCTTGAAATGTTAAGTATTCTTGCTAAATTAGGCTATAAGGATAAACGGATGCAGGAGGGAATTGACCTGGTCTTGTCTAAACAGGATGAGCAGGGCTGGTGGATTCTGGAACACACTTACTCTGGCCGTTTCAAAGTCAACATAGAGGTCATGAACAAACCTAGCAAATGGATCACATATAATGCTCTTAGAGTTCTTAAAAAGTATAATGAATAAAATTTATTTATAATTATTAGGTGGAGAAGAATCATGAAAAATCTAATTTTTTTACTGATGTTTTTTTTTACTGTTTTATTTTTCTTAGGGCCATCTTCCGCCTCGCAGAAAGAAAAGATCCTTGTGACGATCCTCTACGACAACTATGCCGGTTTGGAAGGAATTGAGACGAATTGGGGTTTTTCCTGTCTCATCGAGGGAATGGAAAAGACCATTCTCTTCGATACGGGCACAAAAAGTGAACTATTCTTCCGGAATGTCAAGGCACTCAAAGCCGATCTCAACAGCGTTGAGCTGATTGTCATTTCCCACGATCACTACGACCACACGGGCAGCCTGATTCCATTTCTCAAGAAAAAGCCCGATGTACCTGTCTACCTTCTGACATCCTTCCGGGAAAATTTATTCCGGGAAGTGAAACAAATGGGAGCTAAGTCCGTAGGAGTCCAAGATCCTGTTCAGATTTGCAAAAATGTCTATACTACAGGAGAAATGGGAAGTCAAATCAAGGAGCAGGCGTGTCAAGGCAACGCAAAAACTTCCGGTTTTCGGCAACGCAAAAACTTCCGGTTTT
>CAZLLG010000026.1:0-22042 GCA_964560275.1 uncultured Eubacteriales bacterium
CCTCTGTTGAGAGCTGATTTTTCAGCTTAATAGGTTTTTGATATCTTTCGATATTTTTTCGTATTTTTCGAAATTTCTAACAAATTTTGTGCACACTTTGGGCACAGTTTACTCAAATATGTCGCGAAATAATCAATTTCGCGCCATATCGTTCAATGGATCTTCATTGCAGCCAGCCTCTTTTTTGCTTCATCAAACTCAGGGAGAAGTGGCAAGAATCCGTAATTGTTTAAATAAATTGGAAATTAATGTAGAATCCCACAAGCTGTAAAAACATGGAGGGACAATGAAAAAAGTGTTGAAGATTGCATTTTTCTGTGTATTAGGGCTGATCGTTGTCGCTTACCTTTTTCTTTTGTTCAGCTACAACGGATACAAACCCTCTGAGGTCGAACATGAGATTGTACCAGCGGCTCTCGATTATTTTCATGAAACCTATGAGGATTGCCGGTCTGCTTTTATCGAGAAAGCTACCTTGCTTGGCTCTCAGTATGAGGGGGTGGAGATTTCAAAGATTCCTGTGACTTCCAAGGTCGATTCTGACTTGACCATAGATTATTGCTATGTACCGGCACAGAGCACTTCGAATAATCTTCTCATCCTCTCATCAGGTATCCACGGGGTCGAGGCTTTTTTGGGCAACGCTGTTCAATTAATGACCATGGAAGAAATCTTGAACCCTGAACATCTAGATACCACTGGGATCCTTATTATCCACGGGATGAATCCCTGGGGTATTAAGCACCTGAGGCACGTCACAGAGAACAACGTGAACTTGAACCGCAACTGCGTGGTGGATAAGAGCCTTTTGGACATTCAAAACGAGGAATATAAAAAGCTTTACGACATGCTCAATCCGCAAGGAGAGGCCAACCACGGCAATCTCAAGAACAGGCACATGCATCTAGTCATGGGCATGAAGATATTGGCTGGTTCCATGTCTGCCTTGCGTCAGGCCATCTTGCAGGGGCAATATGAATATCCCGCGGGATTGATGTTCGGCAGCAAAGAATTAGAGCCGCAGATCTCAGCCATAATGCCCATCCTGAAGGAGAAGATGGCGCCCTATAACCGGATCCTCGCGATCGACCTGCACACGGGTTATGGGGGAAACGGGATCTTGTACCTCTTTCCGAATCCTGTAAAGGATGCGGATATCAAGGCGGGTATGGAAGAGCTTTTTTCCGGCTACAGGATCGACTGGGGAGATAGCGATGATTTTTACACATACACGGGTTCGTTTACAGATTTCATCGGCACTCTCATGCCAGGCAAAACAGTTTATCCCATGCTGTTCGAGTATGGGACAATGGATAGCCTGAAGACATTCGGGTCCCTACGATCCTTACACAACATGATCCTGGAGAACCAGGGTTTCCATCACGGTTATAAAAACAAGAAGACCGAGGCTAAAATCAAGGAGAATTTCCTGGAACAGTTTTATCCTTCTGATAAAGCTTGGCGCTCGAAGGTCATCATGGACTCAAAGGAAATCCTCGAGCTGGTGCTGGACAGGTTTGGGATAGATTGAGCCACTATTCCCAGAATGCAGTGATCATTAATTCAGATATATTTCTTACTGACATATAAAGTCGGCATGAAATGTATTATTTATAGGCAAGTTGATTTAAGTCTGAAGTATGAATACTGATGTAAAGAATGAGAAAATTGTGCACAATTTTGGGCACACCCATAATATTCCTGCTTGATGCATGAGCGTAAGTTGTTGATATAAAATTAGATATGTGGTGGGCGATACAGGATTTGAACCTGTGACTTCTACCGTGTGAAGGTAGCACTCTGCCGCTGAGTTAATCGCCCAGTCCGTGTTCTATTTTTAGTCGATTTTCCCCATATTGTCAATTTTGTTTTAAATCTCTTGAATAAAGACCATCGAAAATAAGTATTCTGTATGGAGGATATAAAAATGGAACCTGTCTTTTGGATACTGATTGCAATTCCTTTCGTTTTAGCGATACTGGGTTTGCTGATCTGGAGTCTTGTCTGGGTTCACGGTGATGCGATACAACGGGGCAAACCCGGATGGGCTGTTGTGCTTCTGGTATTACTTCTTGAGTGGCCGATCAGCCTTCTCCTTTGGATTGTCTTCCGTCCTGATATCAAAGAGCCGCAGCTCCCACCGAAATCAGATTAAATTGATAATTGGGGACTGTCCCCAATTATTTTTTTTGCTCCATTCCCCTGTTTGACAAGTCTTTCTTTTCCAATTATAAATAGAATCATGGCTATACGAAAATGTCCGTACTGCAAGGCTATTATTGAGGAAGGAGCAGAGTTTTGTTCCAATTGTGGAACACAGCTTCTCTTTCCTGAGGATGAAAAAATCGATGAGGAAATCCCTGGCGAAAAAATCGTTGATGATGACGCTGACGACGATGACGAAGAAGCGGAAATAGAGCTTCCAGAGGAAGAACCGCCTCTTTTACAAGACGAGGAGGTGGAAACTGCAGAACCTGTAGAAAAAAAAACTAACGAATCAGTAGAACTCCAGGACGTTGAACTTAACCAAGAACCGGGAGATGAACGTCAGGAGAAAAAAGACGATCAAGATGATTTTAACCTCGAAGAACAAGCACCCTTGAACGAAGAGCTGGAAAAGGAAATCGATGCTGAAGAGGAAATTCTTGTCGATGAGATTGTCGAAATCAAGCTGGATGACAGAGATGAAGAAGAAATCATCAAAAAAATAAAAAAAGAGACTGTTCCTGACAGCAATGAAGAAATCTTGAAAATAGAAGATCTGGATAAAACTTTGGAATCATCTGAAATTGAGAAACAGGATATTGACCGGTTCATAGACTCTATGAGACAAGACCAAGGTGAAGATGTTCCATCCGTCCCTCTTAGAAAGGATCCTGTCAAAGATTTTTTACGGAAAGATGAAGAGCCAGAAAAGGAAGATGTGCCCGATTTTATCCCACCTCCTGAGGAATCCCAAGATGTAAAGGAGCCTTTCCAAAAGGATCCTGTTCTCGAAGCTCCAGTGGAAGAAGAGCCTGTTGAAGAAGAACCAGATGAAGAAATAGGAATCGAGGTTTCACCTCCACTTTCTTCTACTCCACCTTCTTTTGAGAAACAGGTTATTGTTCCTCCGACTGATGAACTGCCGGCCTGGGCTTCAAAAATCAAAGAAGAGCCCCCTTCAAATATCCCTATAACAGAGGCAGAAAAAAAATTTGTGCCTCAAGAACGAACACCCACTATGGATACTGGAATGGGGTTTCCCGAGGCTGTTGCTCAGAAGGACCTTCCTTTCAGTGGGGAAACTTTTAAAGAAAAAGAGAAAAAACCTAAGGAATCCTCTTCACAAATTTCGACCTGGATTAAGCCCAGGGTTTTTGATGTTCTGTTTATTGGGGCTGTATGGTTTATCACAACCTGGATCGCCTCATATGTGATGGAGGTCAAACTCTTTAAGCTTATTTCCGCGGCTGGATTTCTTCTATTGATATTTTATGTCGTTCTTTTGTCTGCGTACCTATTTTTGTTCTTCTTTTTTCTTGGCGAAACACTCGGTGATTATCTTTTTAAACAGTTTCGTGAGAGTGGGTCCGATCCCCTAACTTGAATTCGCGTCCGAGGAAATTTCTTTTTGCTTTTTCGTTTTGAGCTATTTTCTCAGGTGTGTCTTCTACAAGTATTTTTCCTTCATCTATGACATAGGCATAGTCGGCAATTAATAGAGTATCCCTGACATTGTGGTCAGAAATAACAATTCCGATTCCCTGTCTTTTTAAATTGAGGAAAATTCTCTGGAGATCTTTTATTGTCAAAGGATCGATACCCGTGAAAGGTTCATCAAGCAGGAGGAATTTGGGTTCGATAACCAGTGATCGGCATATCTCTAATTTCCTTCTTTCTCCGCCGGAGAGGCTATGTGATGACTGCTTGGCCAAAGGTTGAAGTCCCAATTCATCAAGAAGTTTTAGTGTTATTTGTTCTCCCTCTCTCTTTTTCTTATCTTGAAGCTGCATGATCATCTTAAGATTTTTTTCGACAGATGTTTTGAGAAAAACAGAATCTTCCTGCGGGAGATAAGTGATGCCTTTTTGGGCTCTTTTATGAGTTGAGTATTGAGAAATGTTTAGGTCATTGAGTGTGATTGACCCTTCATTGGGTTTTATCAAACCAGCGATCATCTGAAAAGTTGTTGTTTTACCTGCCCCATTCCTGCCTATTAAGCCTATAATTTGACTGGATGATACTTGGATGCTGACGCCATTGACCACGTAGCGTCGGCCGAAGTTCTTTTTTAAATTCTCTGCTTTGAGAACATATGTTTGCTCTTCACTGCTCATGTCAACTAAAATACTAGAATCAATTGAACTAGCTGTCAAGAAAAGATGAAAAAGGTGATCTCCGCCTCAAGACGAACAGATCTTGTGGCTTTCTTTCCTGAAGAACTGGCGGGAATGCTTGAGGAAAAAAAAGCCAGAGTTTATGGGCCATCCGGACACACGTACAGCGTTGGTCTCGATCCGCAAGATGTTCATTCTATTGTTCTCTGGTCGAAAAATTTCGACAACCTCATCAACAATTGTTTCCGTTTGAGAGAAAGGCTTGAACAATACGATTCTCTCTACTGCCATTTTACAATCTCGGGTTTGGGCGGTTCGTTTATCGAGAACGGCGTGCCTTCCCCAGACATGGCTCTTCAGCAGCTGGACTCTTTGATAGAGATTGTCGGTCTGCCTGAAAAAATTTCTGTGCGGTTTGATCCTATAGTTTTTTGGGAGACATGGAAGGGGGGATTGAAAACAAACCTTGATTTTTTTGAAATATTGGCCCCTTCACTTGCCGCAAAAGGAATCAGGACCATTCGGTTCAGCTTTGCTCAATGGTACAATAAGGCCAAACGGAGAGCCGAGCAAGCGGGTTTTGTTTATGTGGATCCTTCTGTCGAAGAGAAGAAAGACAGGGCAGCCGACCTCGCTACGATCGCCAAAACTTGGAATTTGTTTCTCTATTCCTGCAGCCAAAAGTTTCTGATTGAGGTGCCGGGAATAAATCCGTCTGCCTGTATAAACGGAACTCTGCTGCAGAGTTTGCATCCATTAAAAGAAAAAACGTCTTCAAAAAAGGATAAAAGCCAGAGATCTGAGTGCGGTTGTACGGAATCCGTCGATATTGGAAGTTATTCTTTGTCCTGTCCTCACAGCTGTCTCTACTGTTATGCCAATCCTAAAGTTAAGGTTGGCTAGGGATGATAGGCAATGCCTTCTAATTCAAGAAGGTATTTTTTGAGATGGAGCCCTGCCGAGAAACCACCCAGACTGCTTGCTGCCAAAACACGGTGACAGGGGACAACGATGATGAGAGGATTTTTCGAAAGCGCCTGTCCTGCGCTCCGGTATCCGTTGTATTTCATTTTTCGAGATAGAGATTTATATGTTTCCGTTTTTCCATAAGGAATTTTTGCCGCTTCTTTCCAGATTCTATGCTGGTAATGAGTGCCAAAGATAAAATGGACAGGAAGCTTACTAAAATCTACTCTTTCTCCTTTGAAATATTGATAAAAAAGTTTGTGTTCGGACTTAAAAGCCGTTTCGTCATATATGGGTGAGAAACCGTTCCTTTTGAGTAAATCTTCGGTTTGGCCGATGTCATTTTTTGTTTGAGAATAGTGAGCCAAACAGAGGCCTTGTTCGGTTTTTGCTAGGAAAATTTGGCCGAGGGGAAAGGTGAGGATTGAGGTGATCATTCCGGGCTAGATGCCGACACCCAGACGTTCTGCAAGGGCTGGCGGAAGGCCTGCCTCAATAATTTTTCTCTGTGCTTCACCAATATCATACTCGAGTCGGAAAAATTTGATTTTTTTTGTTTTGGAATCATATATGGCACAGGCGGCACGAGGATTTCTATCTCGAGGTTGGCCTATCGAGCCTGGATTGATGAGGTACTTCGTTCCCTTTTCGATCTTGATTTCATTTGAATTTCCGGTTATAAAAGTGCCTTCGACAAAATGATCTTTTTCTGTATAGACAAAAGGGAAATGTGTGTGGCCAAAAAAGCAGAGAGGAGTGTTGATGTGGAGAAAGGCTTCGGCGGCGTCAAATTCTCCGAAGATGTAGTGATCTTCATCGAACGGTGCCCCATGGCAGATGGAAATTTCGTCGTTAATGACGATGGGGCCCTTTTTCAGCCGCTCGAGATATGTAAGGTATTTTTTCAGAATATTCTCTCTTGTCCAGTGTATGGCCGAAGCGGCAATGGGATTAAATGTCTGAACGATTTCGATTTCACAGACGGCCTTATCGTGGTTGCCCCGGATCGTGGATAGTGGTTTTAAACCTCTTATTTTTTGTATGATCTCGTTAGGGGAGGCCCCATATCCGACCAAGTCTCCTAAAAATAAATAATGATCGATTTTATATTTCTGCGCAAATTTCAAGAAGACAAGGAAAGCTTCGAGATTGCCGTGGATATCCGTGAAAATTAAATAACGCATTTCTAGTTTTATATCATATTTTCATGGAAAGAATCATACATTTTATGTGCTTGAAAAGAACTTCTTACGAGTGGACCTGAGACAACACTCTTGAAACCGAAATCCAAAGCGATATGTTTGAGCTGTTTGAACTCGAGTGGAGAGTAGTATTTCTGTACAGGGATATGCTTTTGAGTGGGTTGCAGATATTGGCCGAGAGTGAGGAGTTCACACAATGCTTGTCTGAGGTCGGAAAACGTTTGAAGAATATCTTCCATTTTTTCCCCTAATCCTATCATTAGACCCGACTTGGTGACCATTCCTTTTTTTGCGGCTGTTTTGAGGGTGCCGAGTGATCGGGAGTAAAAATACTTGGGCCGGTTGATAAGAGGATAGAGAACAGCAGGCACTTCCAGATTATGGTTGAGGATATCTGGATGAGCATCTATAACAGTTTGGAGTGCGGCGGAGTTTCCGTTAAAGTCCGGGATCAGAGCTTCAACTCTTGCCTGTGGAGATGTTGCCCTTATCTTTGTTATTGTTTCTGCGAATTGACGCGCTCCTCCGTGGTCCATGTCATCTCGAGTGACAGAGGTGATAACGACATAGTTGAGGCCCATGAGAGATACTGTTTCAGCAACCTGCGCGGATTCGTTAGAGGGGGGAGAAGTTGGAACTCCGTTTTTGACGGCACAAAATCCACAATTCCTAGTGCAGGTGTCGCCCAGGATAAGGAATGTAGCGGTTTTGTGCGACCAGCATTCAGATATATTAGGGCACCTGGCACTCTGGCAGATGGTGTTGATGTTTTTTTCTTTCAGGAGGTTGGAAACATAGAAATAGTTCTTGTGCGATGGGAATCTTACTTTTAGCCACGAGGGCTTTTTGGACGTTTGAGATTCAGAGTGAGGTTCCAAAGGTGCAGTTTTAGTAGTCGAAATACTTTTCTCTTCGTAAGCGCCTTCTCATCCGCTTGCGGGCTTGGATATCTTTCATGCGCCTTTTCTCGCCGGGTTTGTAGTAAACAGAATGTTTTTTGATCTCTTTGATGATCGCTTCCTGCTGTACTTTTCTTTTAAACCTTTTGAGTGCATATTCGATAGATTCGCTATCTTCTACCACAACAAAAGCCACTAAACTCACCTCCTCTGTTCAACAGGGAATTTATACCCGAATCGAGCCCTCTTGTCAAGGTCAATTACGAAGAGAGAGCGAGGCTATGGGACAAAAACAGTGAGTGTACGAGGTTTTATGGTCAATGTGATTTTGTCTCTTCTCCCAAGATATTCTCCGTGATACTGGACATGAAGATTTTGGCCTCTAAAAATGGCTTTTTTCGCTTTAAAGTGTTTTAGCTTTTTTTGAAATGTGCCGAAATAGATGCGGGGCAGGGAAAACAAATATTGTGTAGGTGTGATCTCAAAAAATGTGATGTCGATGAATCCGTCATCGATAACGGCTTGTGGTGCGATCTTCCAGTTGTAGCCAAAGTAATTCGTCTTTCCTATGATACAGTCAAGAGCAGATAAACATATGGATTTGTTCTCGAAGGGGACTCCGTTATCGTCCACTCCCTCGAAGAGCTCGACACTAAATTCTTTTTGGGAGAGCTTGAACATGATTAATCCAGCTTTCAGATGCCCCCAAAATCCGGGGATATTGTGCTGATTTTTTTCATAGGTGATTTGTGCGGTGGCTCCAATGCTGCCGAATGTGGCGGCATGTCCTTCGATATCGATAATGTCGATTTCTTTTTTCTGTCCGTTTTCGATGAGAGGGAGGGATTTTCGTGCACTCAAAGGGATTCCCAGAGATTTACGGAAGGCATTTCCGCTTCCAAGCGGGAGTACGGCCAGAACGGTGTTCTTTCCCCTGTTGGCCTCAGTGATGCCCTGGATGACGTCGGCTATTGTGCCGTCTCCTCCGGCAACGATCAAAATATCACTTTCCTGACTTAATGTCTTTGCTTTTTGAATGGTTTCAGCTTTATCCAAATAGCTGTCGTAGATTTGACCCGGTATGTGGCTCTGGAGATAGGTCCTCATCTTTTTGTGTTTTTTCCATTTGTGATTGGCCGCGGCGGGATTGATGATGCATGTGATTTTAAGTTGACTCATGGATTGGATCTTTCTGTGTCTAGTTTTACCAGAATACGCCGGCTGCGGCAATGAGATATTCAGGGGCGGGAATGTCTGTAGTATTGGACTGTTTCTTTCAGGCCCGCCCGGAGAGAATGGCGAGGTCTAAAATCGAAATCTTTTCGAGCTTTTTCAGAGGAAAAAATCCAAGGGGTTTGCGTCATCACTTTCCAAAGTCTTCGGCCGAAATAGATACTGATGAAACCAGTGGATTTAAGAATATCGATGATCAAGGCCGAAAAATAAATGACTTTTTCAGAGATGGGAAGAAATAGGGATGTTCCCAGGACTTGATCTTTTGTGGCAAGAATAACATCTCTCCAGGAGTATCCGACATCATCTGTCAGATAATAGATCTGTCCGATTGTTTGTGGAGATAGAGAGGATTGGATAATACCTTCGATCAGATCATGGATATAGATGAGGCTGGTGGAAGTGGCTTCGTCTCTTAAAAGAGGGACAATTCTCCTGCTGATGAGTTTTATGAGAAGTTCGGTTTCCTTCTGTCTGGGGCCGTAAACATTGGGAGGACGAATGATAGTAACTGGCAGTTTATCCCAGATTGCATAGAGGGCTTCCTCTCCACGCAGCTTGCTCTGTCCATATCGGGATGTGGGATTGCAGACTTGTGTTTCGTCCACACTGGAACCGGGAGGGGATGGGCCAGATGCTGCAATAGACGAGATATAGATGAATCTTTTGAGATTTGGATTGGAGTTGAGAGCGGCTAAGGCCAGATTTTTGGTGAATTGGTGGTTGGCCCGGTCATAGATGTCTGGATGGGTAGAACGGATACGTGCGGCAACATGAAAGACATAATCCTGACCGTATACGGCCTTTTTAAGGGAAGGCAGATCGTTGATGTCTCCATGGGTGATCCGTATGGGAAGGGGGGAGAGGATTTTTGTTCTGCTTTTTGGCCGGATTAGACAGGAAACATCCCAGTTTAATGCCAGCAGTGATTCGACCAGATGACTACCAATAAAACCTGTTGAACCTGTTATTAGGGCTTTAGGGGTCATGGTGTCAAATCCTTTTGCTGTTTTTTGGGGATAAGTTTGACTAAGGGGATGTACATTATAAGTGACAAGACGATAAAGATGATGAGATAGACATACCCTGGGAGAACAACACGGTGGCCGAAGAGGGCGATCAGATAGAGGCGCGGCAGCCGTCCAATTAGGAGGGCAAGGAGGTATTTAAGGAGAGGAAAACGGGCCATGACCACAAGAAACCGAAAAGGATAGATTGGAACGGGTGTAAACGCCACGATCAGCATCGTCCAGAAAGGGGCCTTGTTAAAGAGCCGTATGAGCTTGACGATAAATTTATGTTTGAGGATTTTGTCGAAGAATTTTCGGTCGACGATATACTCAAAAAAAGTGTAGTTGATAATTTCACTGGCCAGTATACCGGCCACACCGACAAATGCAATGATGATGGGTTCATGAAATCTGGCAAAAAAGATAACGGCTGGATCGTAGGGAATGACATCGATAAGAAAATTTCCAGGGATAGAATAGAGGAACAATACCCAGAGATGGCGGCTGCTTTGCAGGGACTGCGAACTGAAATAGATCACAAACAGGGCTGCGACAAAAACAAGTTCGCCGATAAAAATGCTCTTGCGAATGCGTGGGGAGATGGGAGTTTTCATCCAGCCTCTAATAGCGCTGAATCATAACTTTTGGTTTACCCATGTCTTTCTGCTGGATGCCTCCTTGGACCGGGGGGTCAAATTGTCCGTTGCCGTCCACATCGATAAAAATAGGATTGGTCAGGGCATAGGGCAGAGTGGCATTTTCAAGAAGCCCGGCGCGAGCTCGGGATTGGAGTACAGGGTAGAGGCTGTCCTTCCCCAGAACTTCGACGGCGATGTAGGAATCTTCTGAAAGGATCAGACCGATTTCCTCTGAAAATTGGATGATGGAATCCGAGTCAGTTGTTACAGGGAGGATCATTTTTCTATGGCCGTTGATGATCAGACGCACTTCTCCGATAGAAATCCACGGTGTGCACTGCACTTGAATATTGACAAGCACTTTGCCGTCTTTTGCTGTGAACGAATCTCCTGGGATGTGTGTTCGATTGATCGTGTAATCCACAATCGGGCCGTTGGAAGAAAACGAATGTCCTTTTTTTACGGCATCCATGAGGGCGTCAACATCCAGATTTTGTCCCTCTTCTCCGTTGTAGTAGATATATGTTCTGGAATAACCCGGTTCGCCCCTGGCTATGGAATGCGAATCTGAGCTGCCGACAATGGGAAAGTAGAATCCCCTATTGATAAGATGTAGCCAATCAATAATGGTTGTGTAATTCGAAGAATAAAAATACGGACCGTTCATGCCTTCCATGACATGAAAGCTTGTATCAAAATTCGTTTTAGCCGTAGCAGCAGAGTTCAGGTCAAGCTGATAGTTGTTGAAGTAGCCGAGTGTGCCGGAACGGGGATGATTGACCTGGAGGATGGCCTTTGGATCCCGTTCTCGGCTTGCCACGAAAAGAGGAGCCGCTTCGTCCGAATCTGCGTCTATGGCTCCATTGAATGGGGCCTTTTTATCAGGGATTAAGGGATATGTGTTGAAGTGGATCACGCCGCCTTTGGTGACTTCATTTCCGATGATAACAGACAGATATTTGTCTAGCTCGAGCTTCTTGAGATCTGGATTGTAATCTATGATGATATTGTGATCCGTTGAAACGGCCACATCCACACCTTCAGCCACAAGGGATTTAAGTCTTTCTGATATTTTAATGGTTCCGTCGGAATATGTGGTGTGCATATGGGGATCCATTGAAATGAACTTTTTTGTATCCACAACCTTGTCGATGACAAAGGCCAGTTCCTGTTTATCTCTGCGAAACATCTGTACCGTTATCTCAATGATCTTCTGTTCCATGGTGTATTCTGGTCCACGTGAAGCGTAAACGAGATATGTCCCAACAGGAAGTACAACATCCATGCCTTCCGCTGGGGGGTAACAGGAGTTTTTAACCGGCTCCCAGCTTCTTCCGCTGAGAACCGGATTTTCAGGGGTGAAATACGGAGAGGGTGTAGGATCGAGACCGATAAATGTCACTTTACCTGGAACATGTTCGCCATCTTTGTTTGTGATTTTTATCTGTACAGGAGCTGTAGCAGGGCTTCTTATCGTACAGATGTTATTCTCATCAGATTTAATGGAAAAAATTTGTTCATTAGTGGCAGGGAAAAAATTGGCTCGAGCTCGATAGACCCCTTCAGGGAGGAGGACGTCATACGAATACATGTTAGTTAGATAGGATCGGAAATAGACAGCATTGGTGAGAGCATCTCTGATGATGAGTTCCATTTGGCTGCCATCGTAATTCGTGAATGAGACAAAGGCCTTTTCGGGCTCGATGTCGGTGAATCCATAGAGCTTTTCAAGCAGGATTTGGGCATCCGTATTGACGAGCAGAGAGTAGTTGACCGTGAATTTTTCTCCGGGGACCAGATTGTCAGGCGAGATGCTTCCTGTTGGTGTGAGAGGATTTTTGTTCATCCACCCCATATAATGGTTGCCTCTTTGATAGACGTTAAAGCGGAGTTCAGGAGAATTCTGTCTGTTGAAGGGGGTGAAACTGTAGCTGTGGTTGGATGTAAAATAGACAGAATACCGGAGGTCCTCGAATGCCGTTTTTCCCGTGTTTTGAATTGTCGAGCGGACATCAATTTGTCCGGTTTCAGGAGTGAAAAAATATACGGTTTCAATAGCGGCATGGAGTCCTTCTTCCCCTTTAAATTCTGCAGTTGCAGAGAATTCAAAAGAGCCGTCTTCAGGATTGATGCCGCCCGGTTTTATGGAGGTGTAATTTATCAGTGTCCTCTTTCCATCTATGCGGAGGTCAGGAGCGCCAAGGGCCATTTTGCCTTTTTGTTTTTTGCCTGCAGGAACCATGCTGATCAGGCTTCCCTTGGCATCGGCGATATAGTAATAGTTATTGGAGTACAAGCGCCTGGATGTTCCTCCAATAAGGATCAAATATTCGCCATCTGTGATGAGATAGTCCCCTTTTTCCCATATGGGACAGAATTTTTCCGGTAGATCTTCGGCACTTTCGATGATTTTCACCTGAAATTCTGCTGCTTGGATGAAAAAAGGCATCAAAAGCAGAAACACTAGAGTTGAAATTGTTGTTGATTTTCTCATAAAATGTCTCCCTCCTGAGTAACTATTTTGTTGGGTTATAAAGATACCCCAAAATTCTCCTTATTTCAACAGGGTCCTCCCCTAAAAGATTAATTGGGGACAGTCCCCATTTTTTCTTAAAAAAATGGGGACTGTCCCCAATTAATCTTTTAGGCTGGCCCTGATTTGGGTTGCAGAGGGGGGAGTGTTCCGATAAAATTGAAAGCCTGAACACAGATGAAAAATTTGTCAGAAGAGTTTACGATCAAAGGGAAGAAATTCCTTCTGAAAGTCGAGACCTCTCACGACCACCTCGATTACCAAAAATATGAGGACCTCCGGTTCGAGATCTGGGAAGAACCCAATGACGAAATGCCGGGAACACGGAACATGGTCTGCGAAAACTACTTTAACGATGGAAGCGCCCTGTTTATCGCCGCCTTCACTGCAGATAAAGAGGGAAAATTTATTGAGGATGAGGAACATTTTGTAGGTTTTTCCTATGGTTTTGTTGGTGTGGAAGATAAAAATATCGGATTCAAGGATCCCGAAAACCTTGTCTATTACTCACAGTACACAGGTGTTAGAGACGCTTATCTGAAGTACGGACTCGGCATCTATATTAAAGAATTCCAAAAAAAGATCATTTTAGATGTTTTTAGTGTGAGCACGATATCCTGTACTTTTGATCCGCTGACCGGTGTCAATGCATACCGGAATATTCATTTTTTTGGGATGGAAGTCGTGGATTATTTGGTGGCCCATTATGGTTCTTTTGGAGGCCGATTGAATAGGACAGATGTTCCCTGTGACCGGTTTTCCGTTTATTGGCGACTAAAAGAGCAAGTCCCAAGGCCGGAAATCGAAATCCATAAACTGCTCGATAACGACCATCTCGTTTTATCATCGGAAATACGAGAAGTTGAAGGAACAGATGGACGAGTCTCACTTGCTGTTCCGCATGAGCTGAACTGTGACCTAGAGAAAGATGTTTTGCTCATCGAGATTCCATATGATTTTTACACAATACTCAGAGTAACGGATGTTCACGATGAAATCGCAAGAAATATTCCTCTAGACTGGCGAATGAATACCCGTAAAGCCTTTTTGACTCTTTTGGAGCGGGGCTACAAAATTGTTGATTTTATACCTGTCCAGTTAGAAGAAAGAATCCGTGATTTTTATGTCCTAAAAAGAATAGAATAGAGAATCCGTTTTTCGTTTAGAAGGAGGTAAGAAAATGAAAAAAATTGGATTAAAAATGTGGGGAATCGGGTCTTTATTGATATTGGTTTTAATCTTATTCGGCATGCCTTTAACAGCCGTTGAAGAGGGGAAACCGCTCGTTCTTCAGGAGATGAGCTGGATGGATGTTCAGGAACACTTAAAGCAGAACGATATGGTAATTATCCCTATCGGTTCAACTGAGCAGCACGGCCCTCACCTGCCGCTTGGGACGGATTCATACATCGGACTTAAGGTCTCAAGGATGATATCGGAGAGAACCGGAGTCGTGGTCGCCCCTGTTCTCTGGTCTGGGTACAGTGTGTACCACTCAGGTTTTCCTGGCTCTTTGAATCTGAAGCCGGAAACAATGGAACAGGTTCTCTACGAAACAGCCACGATGCTGATAAAATACGGTTTCAACAAAATCATGTTCTTTAACTCTCATGGAGGAAACAGAGTGGTCGAAAATAAGGTCATCCATAGGATCAATCACACCACAGAGGCCATCGCTGTTGCCATCGGTATTGGCAGTCCCATCCAGAAAGGCGGAGGAGAGGACGATGTTTTTTTTGATAATCATGCCGGATTGAGCGAAACTTCATGGATGCTCTTTGTCCGGCCCGATCTTATCAACATGGACAGGGCCAAAAAGGCGGAGATCACATTCACTCCCCAACAAAAAGCCTTGTTGGAAGCAGGCCGCAAAAATCCAGATTTGATGATGGTCTGGAACACTCTGTTTGGAGTTCCTGTGGAGACAAAAAAGGGAGGCGCCAGCCATGAGATTTCCAGTAACGGTATCTGGTCTTTTGAGGATCCGGCTCTGGCGACACAAGAACGCGGAGAAAAGGCTGCAGAACGTATGGCCGATTTTGCCGTAAAGTTTATTGAAGCCTGGAAACAAATCAAAGATTAGATTATTTACATACATATCAATTTTCATTAAGGAGAGAAAATCATGAAAGAGATCAGCAGGGAGGTCGAAAACGCCATCAAAGAGGCCATCCGGTTGGAAATCAACGGACGCAAATTTTTTATGCACGCCGCTGACATCACCGAACATGAGAAAGGGAAAAAGATGTTTCGTTTTCTTGCCGATGAGGAAGTCAAACACATGGAGGTTTTCGGCAAGCTGTTCAGCCAGATCTTGGACAGTGAGGATTGGAAACAGTACATAAGAGATGAGGAACTCAGGGGAGAATCTCCTCTTGTTGAAAAATTAAAAGAAAGATTAAAACATGAAGAGGGAAAAGGAGAAGTGGAAGCTTTAAGAATTGGAATGGAGCTGGAACAAAATGCCATCGATTTCTTTGGTAAGGCGGTATTTAGTGCAGAGGATTCTACGGCAAAAAAAAATATTTCGAGAGATCAGCGAAGAAGAAAAGTTTCATTTCGATCTGCTGCAAGCCCAGTATGATTCGGTCACTCATTCAGGATTCTGGCTTGGGAGTGCTGAATTTAAGATGGATGGCAAGTGGTAATATTTCGGTTTTCAAGGTATGCCAATGTCTGAAAAGATCGTCACAATCGATAAGCTAACCAAGATTTATTCCATGGGAAAAATCCAGGTTACCGCGCTCAAGGAGGCGTCTCTTTCGATAGAAAAAGAAAGGTTCTTTGGCATTACAGGGCCATCAGGTTCCGGGAAATCAACAGTTCTCAATCTCCTAGGTGGATTGGACACACCCACATCGGGGACGATCGAAGTTGAAGGCAGGAAAATTTCTCAGTTGAACATGGAGGAGCTTGCACGCTACAGGAGAGAGGGAGTAGGGATGATTTTCCAGTCCTTCAATTTGATTCCTGCTTACACAGCCCTGGAAAATGTCGGACTTCCCCTACTTTTTTCAGGAGTTCCAAAAAAAGAAAGAGGACAGAGAGCATCTGCTGTTCTTAAAGTTGTTGGCCTCCAAGACCGCCGCTCGCATCGGCCATCCGAACTTTCCGGAGGTGAGCAACAGCGGGTGTCCATCGCACGTGCACTCATCAACAGTCCCAGGATTCTTCTGGCGGACGAACCAACAGGAAATTTAGACAGCAAAACATCAAGGGAGATCGTCGAAGTGCTATCAAAGCTCAAAAACGATCATGGCGTGACAGTCATTATGGTGTCTCACGAGGAAAGCCTTTTGAAACAGTTTGCCCAAGAGGTAATTTGCCTTCAAGACGGTACGATCATCGCGGAGGAAAAGATCCAATGAGAATTGCAGACCACATTGACCTGTCTTTTTCTAACCTGTGGAAGAAAAAACTCCGGACTTTCCTCACGACCTTTGGAGTTATCATTGCCATAGGAGCACTGGTCTGCATGGTCGCCTTTGGAAAGGGCATGCAGAAAAATGTGGCCGAGCGCTTTAGGGAACTGGAGCTGTTTAATTTTATTACGGTCTATTCCGGTTCATTGGTTCCAAGGGGAATACTATCAGATGAAGAGAGTGGGGACCCAGCTGCCAAAGATATCGCTCTTGATGACGATGCCCTCAAAAAGATAGAGAAATTTAGAGGAGTGGACCTAGTACTTCCAGATATCCGGTTCCCTGCTGCCGTGAGTCTCAATGGACAGGAGAAATTCAGTCTGGTCCAGGTCATCCCTATAGAGGTGTCATCCTCAAAAGCCATGCAGTATCGGGAGGGGCAGTCTTACACAGAGGACGATAAAAATTCTGTAATTATCAGCGATTCACTGCTAGTTGGTTTCAAGATTAAAGATTTTTCTTCGATTATAGGAAAAAAAATTAATATCACCACCCTTACTGTCGATCTTTCCCGTTTTGATCCTGAGGATTTGACATCACTTTTCCGTGGAGATGACCTTCCCTTTGCTAAAGAAAATTATGAGATGACCATAGCCGGTGTGACTGAAAATATGGGTTTTGGCGGCCCAGGTCTTCTCAGAAGTGATGTCTATCTCGCTCCTGAAACAGCCGCCACGATGAAGAGGCTTCCCATCACTAATCTCTGGGATCTCCTGCGGGAACCTTCAGGCATTAAAGGGTATTCTCTTGTGAATGTCAGATTGTCGTCTCCTGATTTTATCGATTCGGTCAAGAAAAAAATTGAAAACATGGGATTCCGTACATTTGCTCTCATCGACCAGTTTGAAGAATTCCAGAAAGGATTTCTTTTTATGGACCTATTTCTGCTCGCTTTGGGAATGATTGCCGTTATCGTTGCTTCTCTCGGGATCATCAACACCATGATCATGTCCATCATGGAGAGGTATTCCGAAATCGGGATCATGAAGGCTGTAGGAGCCAGCAACAGAGACATTCAAAAGATCTTTTTCTTCGAGACGAGTTCGATAGGATTTTTGGGAGGTCTTTTTGGCCTGGGGCTGGGATGGAGTGTCAGCCTCCTGATCAATAAAGTCATCAATTATTTTCTCGCTAAAGAGGGTCTTCCCTACCTCGAATACTTTAATTTCCCTCTGTGGCTGTGTGTGGGAGCTGTTGGTTTTGCCATTTTGATAAGCCTTGTGGCTGGAATTTATCCGGCCTCACGCGCCGCACGTGTGGATCCTGTTGTTGCCCTCCGCCACAATTAGAAAAACGTGTTATAATCCCTTGTTATATAAAAATGAGCTTTAAAAACTGTCCGATTTGTGGAGATTCCTTAAAACTAAAAATTCTTGAAGACCGTGAGAGGATGGCCTGTTTTGAATGCGGGTGGATTCATTATGAAAATCCTCTGCCCTGTGCCGCGGCCTTAGTCCGAGATCCTGAGGGAGGAATCCTACTTGTCAAAAGAGGAGTCGAGCCTGGGCATGGTTTGTGGGGGGTGCCGTCCGGTTTTCTTGAAATTGATGAGACCCCTGAAATGGGCTGCCTGAGAGAGCTGGAGGAGGAGACCGGGCTTAAAGGAACGATCATCCGGTTGGTGGGTGTCTATTCCCAGGAGTCATACATGTACAAAAATGTGATCATCATAGGATATGAGGTTGACGCATTCGGCAAACTCCAGCCAGGATCCGATTCACTGGAGGCGAAATATTTTTTGCCCCGTGAACTTCCCGAGATTGCCTTTCCAAGTCACCGTCAAATGCTTGCAGATGGAATAAGGAAATCGAAGACGTGAAAACTCATCTTGACTGTTTTCCCTGCCTCATCAGTCAGGCTCTCAACACGGTCAAGATGGTCACGACCGATAAAGAAAAAATCCAAACGGTTTTAAATCGTGTTTGTCTGTTTCTTCCTACGAAAACACTGGATGCCACGCCCTCTGAATTTGGTCGAGAAATCTACCGAATTGTATCTAATGTCACTGGTGTCAGAGATCCATTTTCAGAGATAAAAAAACAACACACGTACCAGGCTCTCCAACTCACGCCGAATTTAAAGGAGCTCATCCGGTCTTCGAAAGATCCTCTGTTGACAGCTATACGCATCTCAATTGCTGGAAATGTGATCGATTTTGGCACAACCGCAAAATTTAACATGGAGAAAGATCTCAAAGAGATCCTTAAAATGGATTTTGCCGTCAATCACTATAGGGAGTTTTGTAAGGCCCTCAACAAGGCGAATAAAATCCTTTTTATTGGGGACAATGCGGGGGAAACCGTGTTTGACCGTCTTCTCATCGAAGAACTGGGGAAACCTGTGACGTATGCTGTTCGTGAGTCTCCGATCATCAATGATGCAATTTTTGAAGATGCTGTCGAAGCTGGAATTGACAAATTCGCAGAAATTCTTTCTTCCGGCTGTGATGCACCAGGAAACATATTGAGTCTGTGCTCGGAAAAATTTCTTGAAATCTATAATTCATCGGATTTAGTCATCAGCAAGGGCCAGGGGAATTACGAAGGGCTGTCCGATGAAACGAAACCCATCTTCTTCCTTCTCAAAGCAAAATGTTCTGTAGTGGCCAGCGACATTGGCGTGCCCTTGGGCAGCATAGTGCTGAAAAAAGCGAAAATTTGAACTTTTGTGTTCGCTGTTATATGATTTCTTCATCTTTTCATCGGGAAAATTTTTTATTCAATGAGGAGGTTTCATGGGACATAAAATAAACCGCAGGGAATTTTTCAAAAAGAGCACCAAGATTGGAGTCACGGCCTTAGGGGCATCTGTGCTGCCTGGTGTTGTGAAAGGACCTTCATCCATTTATGGTCAGGAAAAGGTCGATATCGCTGTGACTATGGGTAGTGACTATTATGAAAATACCGTCAGAGCTGTGGAACTTCTGGGTGGAATCAAGAAGTTTGTCCCAAAGGACGCAAAAGTGGCCATCCTTCCCAATGTGCAGCGCTGGCACCCAGGTACATTCACCAAAGCTGAAATTGTTCGGGCTGTGGTCAGAATGTGCAAGGAGGCCGGAGCCAAAGAGGTCAACTGTCTGTCCTGGCTGGAAATGAACAATTGGGAGGCGACGAAATTGGACGTGGTGCTGAAGGAAGAGGGCGCAAATTTGATATTGGTAGGTGGTAAAGAGGCCAATTTCAAACCAGTGAAAGTCGCGCCGGGAAAATCCCTCAAAGAGGCGATGATTTTAAAAGAGTTCTATAATAACGATGTCTTTATCAATCTACCAATTACCAAGGACCATGCCGGAAACAAATTCACCGGCACATTAAAAAACCACATGGGGCTGAATTACCGCGTCAATAACAGAACTTTTCACAAGGAAGGTTGGAAGACGGTACCCAGCGATATCCAGTTTCTTGACCAGTGTATTGCAGACCTCAACACAGTCATTATGCCGACTCTGAATTTAGTCGATGCTACTGAGTTTATTACGACAAATGGACCTATGGGGCCGGGAAAAGTTATAAAACCGCAAAAAATCGTGGCCGGATTGGACAGGGTTGCCATCGATTCCTACTGCTGCACGTTGTGGGGACTTAAAGCCGAGGATATTTTCACGATCAGAGCGGCCTATGCCCATGGATTGGGCCGGATGAACCTTTCCCAGGTGAAAATAAAAGAAATCAAAGTTTAGGAAGGATCAATCCTAAACAAAATTTTTACATAAAATTTTTGAGGATATCTTTTTTTTAGGAGGGTTTTATGGATACGCCAAAATTTAAAAATGGTTTACCAGCCACTAGTTTTTCCAGGAGAGATTTTGTTAAATATTTTGCCGCCGGTTCGGCTGTCTCCATTGCCTCGTTAGGAAGGCTCAATGCGTCTATCTACCAGAGCGTGACGTCATTGAATCAAAAATACATCCGCGATGAATCTCCCGATGGAGTCTACTGGGATGCGCTGCGAAAACACTATCTGTTCCAGGACGATGTGATCATGATGAACAACGGTACGGTTGGTCCCATGCCTAAACCAGTATTCAACACACTGGTGCAGACTTTCAGAAGGCAGTGCACCAATCCTTATGACACATACAATTTTATTTCTCGGAAAAAAAATGAGGTGAGGTCCAAATTGGCACAGTTTATCAATGCGTCTCCTGATGAGACCGTTATCAACAGGAATACAACAGAGGGGATGAATTTTGTGGCCAATGGGTTGGATATGGAACCGGGTGATGAAGTGCTCATTTCGGATATGGAACATCCTGCGGGAATTCATCCCTGGAGATTGAAGGAAAAAAGATATGGGATTGCCATCAAAGAAGTGCCGTTAGGGCTTCCCCCAAAGAATGTCAAAGATTTTGTCCGCCCGTTTGAAAAAGCCATCTCATCCAAAACAAAAATCATAAGCATCAGCCATACCGTCTTTATCTCCGGGCTTATTGCTCCGGTTAAAGAGCTCTGTGATATGGCACATAAAAAAGGAGTGCTTGTTGTCGCCGACGGTGCCCATGCGTTTGGAATGCTGAACCTCAACATGAGAGATATGGGCGTCGATTTTTATGCAACGAGCCCCTACAAGTGGTTGGGTGCTCCTACAGGTGTGGGTGTTTTGTATGTAAAAAAAGAGGTGCAGGACCGGTTGTGGCCGACGATTGCTTCATCCGGTTGGGACTCGAACGAGGGCGCTTTGAAGCTTGAAACCCTCGGCCAGAGGGCCGATCCCATCATTGTGGCCTTGGGTGAAGCCATGGATTTTCAGAATGTTTTAGGCCGGGGAAGGATCGAACGCCGCATTAAAGCTTTAGCCGGATATCTGAAGAAAGAACTAAAAAGAATCCCCGGCATCAAACTCCATACTTCTGAAGATCCCTATCTGAGCAGTGGGCTGACGGCGTTTTCCATTGAAGGATTAAATCCTGCAAAGATCGTCAATTATGTGAGAGAAAAATACAATATTGTCGTAAGAACGGTGGGAAGTGAAGAGAAAGGGACCTACGGCGTACGTGTGTCCACCCCAACATATGTCTCTTACAAACACATAGATTTGTTTTTAGAAGGAATAAGAATTTTGGTGGGTCATAAAGGATAGGTTTAGTTTTTTTATTTACCAACTTCAGAATAGCGGAAGCAGTTTATAGTGTGGTCGTTAACCAGACCTGCAGCCTGCATAAAGGCATAGCAGATTGTCGATCCCACAAAAGAGAATCCTCTTATTTTCATATCCTTGCTCATTGTGTCTGATTCAGGCGTGTTGGGAGGAAGCTCAACAAGTTGTTCCCAGGAGTTTTTGATTGTCTTCCCTTTAACGAACTGCCAGATATAGGCATCAAAACTGTTGAATTCTTTTTGAACTTCGAGAAAGGCTTTGGCATTTTGGATGGACGCATTAATTTTCTGGCGGTTGCGAATGATTCCTTTGTCGAGCAGGAGTTCCTGGAATTTATTTTCATCATATTTTGAAATCTTTTTCACGTCGTAGTTGTCGAAGGCCTTGCGGAAATTCTCCCGTTTCTTGAGGACTGTTTTCCAGCTTAAACCGGCCTGCATGGCATCTAAAACGAGGAATTCGAATAGTCTTGTATCATCATGGAGGGGCACACCCCATTCCGAGTCATGATATTCTATCATCAGAGGATCACTCCCCACCCATTCACACCGGGGCCTGGCCTGCAAAACATGCATTATTTTTTCCTTTTCACTTGGGAGTATAAAACTATTCCATAATAATTTCCAATTCCGATCTAACCAAATAAACGGAGTATTTATAAAAACAATTGATGTTTTGCGGGCCAGGCCCCAATCTATATGGTGGCGGGGGGATTGGGTGTAA
>CAZLLG010000027.1:0-5016 GCA_964560275.1 uncultured Eubacteriales bacterium
GTCAACGGTAATATAACAGACGTAAGTCCATCTATCTTTCACCGAGCGGGATATAAGCCGGAAGAGGTGATTGGGCGATCCTTCACAGAATTTTACCAAGATTCCGATGAAAGGGAAAAGTTCTGGGCGATTCTCAAAGAGAAAGGATCAGTCAATGACTTTGAACTTCAGCTTCTTGCCAAAGACGGGAGCATTATTGAAACTTCGATCAATGCCAATAGCATTTTAGATGAGAACAAACAACGAGTTGGGGTGGAGGGCGTGTTGAGGGATATTACTGAGCGCAAACAAGCTCAAGAAGTCATTGAAAAGGAAGCCATCAAATTGTCCTCCATGATATCTGGTATGGAAGAAGGCGTTGTGTTTGCGGACAACAATGACAACATCGTGGAGATCAATGACTATTTTCTCAAACTCATGCAAAAAAAAAGAGAAGATATAATTGGAAAATCCTTATGGTCCCTGCATGACCAAAAAATCTCAGATAGGCTCAAGAAACACATCGATCTGTTCAAAAAAAAGCCTTTATCCAATCCCGTGGCAATTCAACGGCCGCTTGGAGATCTTGAAGCCATTTTTCGCCTCCAGCCCATATACAGGGGGAAACATTACGAAGGTGTGATATTTAATCTCATCGATGTGACAGAATTGGTAAGAGCAAAGCAGGATGCCCAGGAGGCCAACAGAGCAAAGAGCCAATTCCTGGCTAACATGAGTCATGAGATTCGCACGCCGATGAACGGCATCATAGGTATGACTGAATTGACACTGGACACACAACTCGCTTCTGAGCAGCGTGAGTATTTGAAATCTGTGAAAGAATCCGCACTCATTTTAATGAAACTCATCAACGAGATCCTCGATTTTTCAAAAATTGAAGCCAAAAAAATCGAATTGGAATCGTTAAATTTCAAACTCCACGAATCTATAAGACAGATGGTCTTCTCTCATACCGTGCTGGCCAGTCAGAAAGGACTTGAACTTCTTCTGGAGATGCCTTCAAGTATTCCAAATGATGTTATCGGTGATCCCGGCCGGATAAGACAGATCATTACCAATCTTATCGGGAACGCCATTAAATTCACAGATAAGGGGGAGGTTTTCGTCCGGGTTAAAGAAAAGGAACGAAAGCAAAATGAAATAAAACTCCTTATTTCTGTTTCCGATACAGGAATTGGAATTTCCCCAGCACAACAATTGGACATTTTTGATGCATTTTCTCAGGCAGATGGGACTATGGCACGCAAATACGGCGGCACTGGATTAGGACTAGCCATTTCTTCTCAATTGGTAGAGCTGATGGATGGGGATATCTGGGTAGAAAGCGCGCCGAATAGAGGAAGTACGTTTCATTTCACAATCCATTTAAAGCTTCAACAAATCGAAGAAAAATCCCCGATCTCACTAGATTTAGAGAATGTTCGTAACCTTCCTATTCTTATTGTAGATGATAGCACCACCAATCGGATTCTCCTTGAAAAAATGCTCAAAAACTGGAAAATGAAACCTAAGAGCATAGACAGCGGCAACTCTGTTATAGACATTCTGGAAAAAGCCGCAAAAACGAAATCACCTTTTAAAGTGATCATCATTGATGCCCACATGCCTAAACTGGACTGTTTTTTCCTCGCTGAGAAAATCAACAAAAATCCCCACATACAAGATATCAAAATGATTATGCTTACATCAGCCGGAATGCCGGGTGATGCAGCCCGCTGCCGGAAACTGGGCTTCTCAGCCTATCTGACAAAGCCTGTTAATCAGTCCGACCTTCTAGATGCGATCATGCTGACACTTCATCCATTTAAAAAATCAGAAGAACAGAGTCAACTTATCACAAAGCATTCTCTCCATGAAACGCCCCTTCATTTCAAAATCCTTCTTGCGGAAGACAATGAAATCAACCAAAAACTCGCCGTCAGGCTGCTTGAAAAGAAAGGGTACAAAGTGATCTTAGCCAATGACGGCAATGAAGCCCTTTCGAGATGGGAAATGGAACCAATAGATCTTATCCTCATGGATGTCCAGATGCCCAAAATGGACGGCCTAGAAACTACAGTAGCTATCAGAAAAAAGGAAGAAAAAACAGGAAAACATGTGCCCATCATTGCCATGACAGCCCACGCCATGCCAGAAGATAAAAGAAAATGTTTCGATAAAGGAATGGACTTTTACCTGCCCAAGCCACTGAATCCAAAAGAACTCTTCAATACGATTGAGGACATTAAGAACAAGGAGTCTTGGTCGAGAGGATCACAACATTTGGAAACTTAAAATGAACGATTTTACCGAACCTCCTCCAATCGATCTGATATCTGCACTTGAAAGAACAGGTGGAGAGATGAATTTTCTCGAAGAACTCATCGACATGTTTATAGAAGATTTTGAAGAAAAATATACAGCACTAAAAACCGCTGTCCTACAAAAAGAAGCCGACAAGGTGAGAGAGATTGCCCACAGCCTTAAGGGATCGTCTGCCAACCTTGGCCTTAAGCCTCTTCAGGAGACGTTTTTCCTACTAGAAATGGCAGGAAGCGACAACAATCTTCTCGATGCAGAAAACAAAATCGATCTCCTCTCTATTCAATTAAACAAACTGAAAACCTACTGGAAAAATCGAGACCAATCATCAGATTCAAACGCCCAAGAGCCCGATGATTGAGAGAACACCCAAACTGATCTTGAATTTACTTGGAAAGAACGTCTCCAACAGGATTCTGATAAAATCGAGATCCATGAATCAATCAAGGATCTTGTACCGTCATATCTTGAAAATCGAAAATTTGATATCGCCAAGATAAGGCAGGCAATAGAGCAGGTGACATTTCGACCATCGAATCTCTCGCCTGCAAAATGAAGGGATCCGGTGCGAGCTGTAGTTTCGAGAGAATAAGCCAATTGGGAAAACAAATCGAGATTGAGATTGACCTATTTCTTAAAGGAGTCCACTAAGGCTTCTAAATATTCCTGACCGATATCTTCCTTACCTTCCTCCACTCTCATCACCCCACAAATATGGCTGCCTACACGGGAGATAAAGATTAAATCGTAATATCGATCATGGATCGACACCATAGATGCCTTTTTTTGGATAGGTGAAGATTTTTTTGCATCCAAATACCTATCCAACATCATTTGGGCGTCTTCTTCGTCATGGCCTTGAATGATAAAACAGTCGAATTCAAAATCACCCACTTTGTAGTTCGATGAATATCCATCATGAAGAAAGCTGTATCCCATGACATTTTTTAAAATGAATTTCTCACTATTGGCCACCTGACCTTCCTTTGGAAAATGACTGAGCAAAGTTGGAAAAGTCGTTTGACCTTGAGTTCTTTCTGCTATCGCTTTCGCAAAGAGATCCAAATATTCTCCAGAGCGGTTGCTCCCCTCAAAACACAGGAGTTTGACATAGTATTTTCCAATCAGATAATTCAACATACCCTCATCAACATACCCTTGAATACCGATAGGGACAAAATTATTGTCGGGAAAACGTTCGGCTCCATAGATCCCAAAGGCATTGGTTTCATTGGACATCTCATAAATCTCTACAGCCATACTGGCCGTGCTTCCCTTCTGGCCATATTGAGTGACGGTCAGTTCCTTAAAATCATATGCAAGATAGATCTCGGCTGCACCGTTGATGAATTCAAAGAGTGTCTCTGGAAAATAAGTGGAGGGATCCTCGGTCATTGACCAGTTACTCAATTCAGGTAAAAGAGCTTGATTTGAGTGAAAATTATATTTCTCTGCTCCGACTCCCACGACAGAAATTATCAAGATTAGAGCGATCGGTCCAAGAACCAAAGGCCTAATTCGTTTGATCGTTATCTTTTTCATTATTTCTCTCCAAAGAATAAGTAACCATTTTAATATAATCCCTCCCCTCCAAATTGACAAGAAATTTCTTAGTTAACCTCTTTGGATATATCTCCATTGACAACCCTTTAGTAGTGGAGTAACTTTAAAATAATGTCCAAATCAAGGGTTGTCATCATCCGATGCAAAAGAACTCAGACCTCGACAGGTCTTGTTCCACCTGCAAAAATTAAAGCCATGTTTACTCGAGGATTATCCCTCCTCACGGATCAAAAAAGAATGGATGACAGCCTGAAGTTAATCTTTCGTGAAAAAGATAAAATCGGGATCAAGGTCAACACAATTGGAGGGGAAAAGATCTCTACAAAACCCAAGACATCTCTGGCACTTGCTGAAACTCTGGTTTCAGGTGGGAAAAAAAAGAACAACATATATATTTGGGACCGGACGAACCGAGAACTTAAAGATGCCGGATATCGTCTCAATATCCAAGGAAACAGTTTTCAAATATTCGGGACCGATTCAAATGGTATTCAATACGGGACTCAACTGATTTCACACCTCAATATCGGCAGCCTGTTTTCAAATATTCAAACAAGGTATACTCAAGCCTCGGTCAGCCTGGCTATCCTCAAAGATCATGGACTTGCAGGAGTCACTGGAGGAATGAAGAATTATTTTGGAGCTGTTCATAATCCGAATAAATATCACGATTCTAACTGTGATCCCTTCGTGGCAGAACTTTTCGATAGCCCTCCTATAAAAAAAACGCACAAACTGTCCATTATAGACGCCTTGACCGTACAGTTTCACAGAGGACCTTCCTATCATGCCAAATGGGCAGCACATTATGGTGCCTTTATCCTTAGTGTGGATCCGGTCGCTGCTGATTTTGTCGGATGGAAAATTTTAGAAAAACTAAGGGCAGAAAAAGGTCTCCCCTCCCTGGAGGAAGAACAGAGAGAACCGGGTTATCTTAAGACGGGTGCACAAATGGGTTTGGGAAAGAACACGGAAGATGAGATGAAGATTTTCGAAGAAGAAGTTTAAAATGGTCGTCATGCCTGCAAGAAAAAAATCATGAAACGACGAAAATTTGTCAAGATAGTCGGAGGAACAGGAGCTCTTGCCTGCTCCGGTTTCCCAGGATTTCTTCAAGACTTATCCGCTTTTCAAGAATTTGCCAATTTGTCT
>CAZLLG010000027.1:5026-21821 GCA_964560275.1 uncultured Eubacteriales bacterium
ATATTACAAAAAATTGGAAGATCGGGAGATAGAATGCGAGTTGTGCCCCAGGGCATGCAGGTTGGGAGATAAAGAGCGCGGGTACTGCGGTGTTCGAGAAAACAGTGGCGGCATTTATTACACTTTAGTCTACGGCAAAGTTTGTTCCCTCAACATCGATCCCATAGAAAAAAAGCCATTCTTCCACTTTCTTCCCGGAAAAAGTGCACTTTCTATAGCCACAGCAGGATGCAACGTCAACTGTATGTTCTGCCAGAATTGGGAGATATCCCAAGTCCGGCCCGAACAGATTCGCCACATCGATTTGCCGCCTCCAAAGGTAGCGATTCAAGCCGAACAATACGGCAGCTCCATAATTGCCTACACCTATTCTGAACCAGTTGTATTCTTTGAATACATGGTCGACTCCGCCAAAGAGGCCTCGAAACGAACCATCCGAAATGTCGTCATTACAGGAGGACATATCAGCCCGGAGCCCCTTCATGAGCTCTTGGGGATTGTGGACGGAATAAAAGTGGATTTGAAAGCATTTAATCAGGAGTTTTACACCAAGTATGTCAAAGGAGAACTGAAACCGGTCCTGGATGCGATCACCGTGATCGCCAAAAAAGAAGTTTGGCTGGAAATCGTCTATCTTGTTATTCCCAGTTTAAATGACGGCCAGGAAGAAATCAGGCGTTTGTGCCGCTGGCTGATAGCTGAAATCGGGCCAGATGTCCCCATACATTTTTCCCGTTTCCATCCGATGTATCTCATGAAAAATCTGCCTCCTACTCCTCTTTCCACCCTGGTCAGAATCCACGATACGGCAAAGGAGGAGGGGCTGCACTATGTTTACATCGGGAATGTCCCAGGTCACCCGGCTGAAAATACCTATTGTTCCAAATGTCACAACATCGTCATCCAACGCCAAGGTTACGAGATAAAAAAAACCGAGATAAACAAAGGATTATGCAAATTCTGCCAGAATACAATCCCTGGAATATGGATTTAGATTTTACAGTACAGTGAAAAAAGCTATTCCTCCTTTCCTTTTGGGATTTTCCGCTCTCTCCTTCCAGATTATTCTTATAAGAGAATTTGCAGTCCATTTTTTTGGGAATGAAATTACATTCGGTCTTATTCTGGGAGCCTGGCTTTTCTGGGGAGGATTGGGAAGTATAATTGCATTCAAGATAAGATTCAGCTCCACAAAGCTGGTCTTTCTTAATCATATTCTCATTTTCTTATTTACTCTCTGTCTTGTTGGTCTTCGTTTCTCCCGCTTCTTTTTTCAAGCACTGCCGGGGGAACCAGCAGGCACTTTTACCATTATTATCACGGCCTTTGTTTTATCGTTTTTTATTGCATTTCCCCTCGGACTGCTCTTTGTTTTTAATATTCATTATGCAAAAGGACGGCTCACCAAAGTCTATATCCTTGAATCTTTGGGTTCGGCCTCGGCTGGGCTCTTTATCAATTTTTTCTTCATTCCCTTTTTTTCAAATTGGCAAATGGCATCGATCCTTGGAATTTTAATTGCTTTCACCTATTTCATTTTCTTTAAAAAATTGAGGTCCTTCCCTCTTTTTCTGGCTTCAGTGCTTTTGATGGTGGGTCTCTGGTTTGCAGATTTCCCAAGTCAAAAAATTTACTGGGGTTCCCTGTCTCTTATCGAAAGCAAAGATACCAAATACGGCACACTTCATGTTTTAAAAATTGAGGAACAGATTTCTCTGTACAGCAACAGTGTCCCCTTCTACACCTACCCCGACCTTGCTTCTGCAGAAGAATTGACTCACTTTGCTCTCCTGTATAAACCAGATGCAGTGAACATCCTTCTGATCGGAGGAGGATCGGGAGAAGAACTCAAACAAATTCTCAAGTATCCCCACACTGAGGTGGACTGTGTGGAAATGAATCCGGAGATTATTCGTATGTCCTCACGTTTTCTTCCAGAAGACTTCTCGAGTCTATTTCAGAATCCTCGTGTGCAAGTTTTTTATGAAGATGGCAGAGCCTTTCTTAACAGAACAACAAAAAAATATGACGTGATTATCCTCAATCTCCCCGATCCAGCCGCTGCGTCGATCAACAGGTTTTATACAAATGAGTTTTTTCTCTCGGCCAAAGACAAACTTAATCCTAAAGGGATTTTTACATTCAGTGTCTCCTCAGCCGAGAATTATATCAGTGATGAACAACAGGATTTTCTGTCGTCCTTGTACTTCACACTCACAAACGTCTTCTCAGCCGTTGAGATCATCCCTGGAGACACAAACATTTTTCTGGCATCATCCATTCTGCCATCGCTCAATGCAGAAGACCTAATCGAGGACATTCTATCTTTGGATCTTAACAATATTTTCGTAGCTCCTGAATTCCTCCGTTCACGCTTAAATCCTTTGCGGATTTTCACATTAAAAGAAACGATTTTATCCGGGAAAAAAAGACTGAATTTAGACCTGATCCCCATAAGTTATTATTACAGCTCTGTTCTCTGGAGTAAACAATTTAGGTCATTCGAATCCAAGCTAATGTCTTGGCTTGCCCGGCTGCCCTCCTTTTGGCTTTTGGATATCCCCTTGGCACTCTTTGTAATTGTCCTTTTTGTCCTGGGTTTTAAGAGGAAACAAAGAGCGATCTTTACACTCACACCTCTTATCGTTATGGGATTGACAACTCTTATTGTCGAGATCATCACAATACTCTTGTATCAAATAATTCATGGTTTTTTCTATCATAAGATATCTCTGCTATTGGCCTCTTTTATGATGGGTCTTTTTATCGGCGCCATTATAGGACGGTAGGTGAAACTGCGTTTTGGTCATGTGATCCAGATCCAGTCAGGACTCGTTGTCCTCATTTTCGCTTCAATTATTGTCTTTCCAAAGCAACCAGTTGAACTCGTATTTTTTGTCTTTTTGTTCCTCCTCGGTCTTTTTAACGGGGATCTGTTTGTTGTGTCCAATCAATTGTATCTGAGAGAAAAAAAGAATTACGGATTGGGGTACGGTTTAGATTTAATGGGTTCATTCGTCGGAGCCATCGCTACATCGGCATTTCTTATCCCTTTACTAGGACTTCCTCTTCTTCTCAAATATGTACTCCTCCTTAACTGTTTCTGTCTTCTGTTTATTATCTGGGGTTTTCTTAAAGGAATCCGCTAGCTCAGCAATACACTTAAGGATTTATTTTTGCCAAAAATTGAAAGTTTTCTTGCGTTTTTTTACTTAAAAATAGAGAACATATCGATCACATTTTTTATCCTATTTTATCTTTGATTATTTGCTTGAATTTTCTTGACAGCGGGATTGAGTGTGCTATACTGTAATGTATTTTTAATCTATTATAAATCCTATAATTACAGTAGGTTATAAATAAATTACTGTAAAAAGAGCGGCACTAATGAGAGTTAATATCTCTAAGAATAAGATTAAAGATCCCTTCGTTTTAAAAGTCCAAGAATTGAGCGGTCAGAACCTCCTAGCATGCTACCAATGCGGGAAATGCTCAGCTGGCTGTCCCGCAGTTTCTCAAATGGATATTCTCCCAAACCAAATCATCCGGTTCGCCCAACTCGGATTTAAGGACGAACTCCTTGATTCCCGATCAATCTGGATTTGTGAGTCATGTTTCATGTGCAATTCTCGCTGCCCAAAGGGAATCAATATTGCAGAAGTGATCGAAGCCCTGCGGCAGATTCTTCTACGCAAAAGAGAGGACCATCTTAAAGTGGAAGATATGACTGAGGCGGAAAAAGAGGATGTCCCTCCAATCGCCCTCATCAGCAGCATGAGGAAATTCACCTCATAAAATAGTAGTATGCCTAATTTTAGTCATAATACCAATATCATAAGGAATCATCATAATGAAATTAAGCTATTATCCTGGGTGTACGTTAAAAAACCACGCTAAGAACTTTGAAGACTCCACACTGTGCTCCTTAGATCATCTGGGTATAGAAGTCGAGGAAATCCCCCGCTGGAACTGCTGCGGAACTGTCTTTTCCCTCGCCACCGACGATTTGATGCATCATCTCGCCCCTATCCGCATCCTTATCAGGGTCAAAGAAACAGGATCTGATAGCGTGATGACTCTCTGTTCAATGTGTTTCCACACCTTAAAGGCCGCAGACTTACGCATGAAGACAGAACCTGAAGACCTCGAGAAAATCAATGATTTTATGTACAAGGAAGATATCAAATATGAAGGGGATGTGAAGATTTTGCATCTCCTCGAAATTTTAAGAGATGAAATCAAATTCGAAAATTTGGCCAAACAGGTCGTAAAACCTCTAAAAAAACTAAAAGTTGCCAATTATTACGGCTGTCTGCTCGTGCGACCAAAAGAGATTGGTTTTGATGATATGGAAAATCCAACCATAATGGAAAATCTCATGTCAGCACTTGGAGCGGATTCCGTAGATTTTCCCTATAAAACCGAATGTTGTGCCTCCTATCAAACTGTCGACAAACCTGAAATTGTAGCCGATAGAACCTACAGCATTCTCACATCCGCGCAGGGATTGGGTGCTGAAATTGTAGTCGTCAGCTGCCCGCTTTGCGCATTCAATCTAGATCAGAGACAGAAAAAGACTCTAGAGAAATATCCAGAATTTAAGACTATCCCTATCTTATATTTTTCTCAACTCATGGCTATCGCTTTTGGATGTCCTGAAGATAGCTTGGGATTTGATCTGCACTACATCGATCCAAAACCCATATTAGAAGAAAAAAAACTAATCTGAGGAAACCATGGTTTATTTCGGCAATTTAAAACCTAAGAAGGGTGAGATACATATCAACAAAGACAGGTGTAAAGGATGTGCTTTTTGTGTGGAATACTGTCCACATGATGTGCTCGAAATGTCAGAAGAGTTCAATGTCAAAGGGTATCATCCCCCCTACATAAAGGAAGAGGACAAGTGCATCTACTGTCAACTGTGTGAGACCATCTGCCCTGAATATGCCATATTTGTCACACTCAAAGATGAGGAGGAAGAAGGTGAAAAAAGTCAAAGCCGACCCTAAGGGAGTTTTAACCGGCGCCCATTATCTAGATGGAGACTATGCAATCGCCGAAGGAGGCCTGGCGGCCGGATGCCGATTTTTTGGCGGCTACCCCATAACTCCTTCCACTGAAACAGCAGAACATTTTGCACAAAGAATCCCCAAAGTGGGGGGAGTTTTCATCCAAATGGAAGATGAGCTTGCCTCCATGGCTTCTTTAATCGGAGCCGTTTGGGGAGGTCAAAAAGCCATGACCGTCACTTCAGGACCAGGATTTTCGCTGATGATGGAAAATATCGGGCTGGCATGTATGATGGAGACACCCCTCGTCATTGCCAATGTCCAGCGAGGAGGCCCCTCAACCGGCCTTCCCACACTAACGGGTCAGCAGGACATGATGCAGGTCAAATGGGGATCTCACGGAGATTATGAGATTATCGCCCTCTGCCCGGATTCTCCTCAAGAGTGTTTTGATCTGACCATCGATGCGTTTAATCTTTCTGAAACTTATAGAGTCCCTGTTTTTGTCATGACAGATGAGTGTGTGGGACACATGCATGAAAAAGTGATCATCCCACCGGCTGAAGAAATCGATGTCGTCGAAAGAAAATGGTATACAGGCCCCGTGGGGGAATATCTTCCCTACAAAAATGACAAAGATGGCATTCCATTCCTGGCCAAAGCCGGAGACGGGCACCGGTTTCATACGACTGGTCTCACTCATGACGAGCGGGGCTACCCGGTCATCAACGCCGATTGCCAGGAAGTCAATGTGACTCATCTTGTAGAAAAAATCCGCAGGAATGCAGACAAAATCATCCGGATTGAAGAGGACGATACAGATAATGCAGAAATTGTTGTTATTTCTTATGGGATCACATCAAGGGTTGCCGTACGGGCCGTTCAGCAGGCAAAAAAAGCAGGTATAAAGATTGGCACACTGAGGCTCATCACTGCTTGGCCTTTTCCAGAGAAACGAATTAAGCAGCTTTCCAAGAAAGTCAAGGCGTTTGTTGTCCCTGAAATCAACTACGGACAGATGGTTAGAGAAGTCGAGCGCGCGGCCGGAAACAGCTGTAAAGTCAAAAGCGTCCGTCACTGTGGAGGTTGGGTCCACGATCCACAAGATATTCTCACGGTCATCAAGGAGGCTGTAAAATGAAAAAAGTCGAAAAACGCGAACTCAAAAATCCGATGGAAAACCACCTGAGAATGGACAGGATCCCTCACATCTGGTGTGCGGGTTGCGGGATTGGAACCGTGGTTACATCCTTCGTGGAAGCGATCAAAAAGAACAAGGAAGATTTGGATAAACTCGCGGTGTGCTCCGGAATCGGATGTACAGGCCGCGTTGCCGGTTATGTCAAGCTCGATTCCTTCCACTCGACGCACGGTAGGGCTATTCCGTTTGCTACGGGCCTCAAGCTCGCTAAACCTGATACTAAAGTTGTTGTCTTCAGCGGAGACGGAGACCTCACCGGAATCGGAGGAAATCACTTCATCCATGCAGCCAGACGAAATATGGATCTGGTTGTTATCTGCGTTAATAATTTCAATTACGCTATGACCGGAGGTCAAGTGGCCTCTACCACTCCACTGACCGCCAATGCCTCCACTGCCCCTTTCGGAAACTATGAATATCCCTTCAGTCTTCCCTATCTGGCAGAAGCTTCAGGCGCAACATATGTGGCCCGCTGGACCGCCCTTCATCTCAGAAGAGTGACAAAATCAATCCAGGAAGCCCTCAAGAGAAAAGGATTTTCTTTTATCGAAGTGATCACACCATGTGTCACTCTTTATGCACGCCGTAACCGCCTTGGGGATGGATTGAATCTTCTCAAATACTACTACGAACAAGCCGAGATAAAACATGGCGCTGATACAAGAACCATTGATATCGATTACCAAGGTAAACTCATCGTTGGGAAATTTGTAGAAAAAGACAAACCGGATTATCTAGAAGCCATGAACACTCATTTTACAAATGTGCTTGGTGATGATTATCAACTCTATGGGAGAATTAACCATGAAAAAGACTGAAATCCGATTTACCGGTTTCGGCGGCCAGGGAATCATCAGATGTGCACTCATTACAGGAAAAGCACTCGCTCTCTTCGATAATATGCATGCGACGATGAACCAAGCCATTGGCCCTGAAGCTCGAGGCAGTGCGTGTGCTTCACAACTGGTTGTATCCAACGAACGTGTTCTCTACCCCTACATCACAAAGCCCGACATTCTCGTCTCTATGTCTCAGGAAGCCTACGATAAATATGAACCAGAGCTGGGGAACAAGGGAATTCTTATTATCGATACAGACCTGGTTAAACCCAAACTTGTCCGGGATAAAATCACGATGTACTCCATTCCGTCTACCCGTTTTGCAGAAGAATTAGGGAACCGTGTTTTTGCCAATCTGGTTATGCTCGGATTTTTTACGGCCGTAACAAAAGCGGTAACATCTGAGGCAATGAAAAAAGCTCTTCCCGGTTTAGTTCCAGACCGGTTTCTCGACCGGAATATAGAGGCCTTTGATAAAGGCTACAATCACGGTCAAAAAGCCCTTCAGAAGACCAAAAAATCAGCAACTAAAAAACCCGCTGCAAAAAAGACGACCACAACCAAAAAGAAAGTTCAATCAAAAAAGTAAAGATTAAAATGTTTTAAAGGGATAAAAAATGAAGAAACGAACAGGCGTATTTGTTTGTCACTGCGGAATAAACATCGCCGGAACAGTAGACGTAAAAAAAGTCGCAGATAAACTGAAAAAGCATCAGGGAGTAGCCCACAGTGAAGATTATGTCTATATGTGCTCGGATCCCGGTCAGAACCTCATCACAAATGCCATAAAAGAAAAAAATCTGGATAGTATTGTCGTATCCTGCTGTTCCCCCACGCTTCATGAAAAGACTTTTCAGAATGCAGCCAAGGCCGGTGGTATTAACGAATTTCAAAGCGAAATCGCAAACATCCGCGAACAGTGCAGTTGGGTTCATAAAGACAAGGAAAAAGCCACAGTTAAAGCTGAAAAGATCACGCAGAGTGCCGTGGAAAGAGTCAATAAGAATGAATCTCTGGATCCTATTAGTTTTCCCGTCACCAGAAGAGCGATGGTCATCGGAGGCGGCATCGCCGGTATTCAGGCCGCACTGGATATGGCAAATACCGGGTATGAAGTCGTTCTTGTTGAAAAAAATCCCTCTATCGGTGGACATATGATCCAGCTTTCAGAAACATTCCCTACTCTCGACTGTTCCCAGTGTATCCTGTCCCCTAAAATGGTTGAAGTTTCAAAACATGAAAATATCAAACTTCTCACATATAGCGAAGTTCAGGAAGTCTCTGGATATGTCGGAAATTTTAAAGTCAAAATCAAGAAAAATCCCACGTTTGTCGATCCTGAAAAATGCACACTCTGTGATGAATGCACAAAAGTCTGCCCTGTAGTCACATCCAATGAATTCGATCTTGGTTTGACCGGACGGAGAGCCATTTATATGCCCTTCCCACAGGCTATCCCTGCAACTTTTACCCTAGATGACAAACATTGCCCTGGGCTCCTCCCTATTGCTTGTGGAAAATGTGCTGATGTCTGTGATCCAGGAGCGATTGATTATGATATGAAAGCAGAAATTATTGAAGAGGAAGTCGGAGCTATTGTTGTGGCCACGGGGTTTGATCTTTATGGGAAAGAAGAGATGGCTGAGTACGGATACGGAAAATACGCGGACGTTTTAGACGGACTCCAGTTTGAAAGGCTCTGTTCGGCCTCTGGCCCGACACAAGGAGAAGTTCTTCGTCCTTCCGATCACAAAGTGCCTAAGGAGGTTGTCTTTATTCAGTGTTCGGGTTCCAGAGATCCAGAACTGCACTGTGCCTACTGCTCAAAAATATGCTGCATGTACACGGCAAAACATGCCATGCTCTATAAACATCACGTTCCCGATGGACAAGCTTATATTTTCTACATCGACATCCGTTCCGGAGGCAAAGGTTACGAAGAATTTGTCCAGAGGGCCGTTGAAGAAGATGGCGTTGTCTATCTTCGTGGAAAAGTGTCGAAGATTTTCGAAGACAATGGAAAAATCCGGGTTTGGGGAGTCGACACATTAACAGGAAAGGATGTCGAGATTGACGCAGACATGGTTGTGCTTGCCCAGGCCATGCGGCCCTCGAAAGATGCAGACAAACTGGCCAAACTTCTGAAAATCGGCGTCGACAAAGACGGATTCCTCCAAGAAGCACACCCAAAACTCAGGCCAGTCGAAAGTATCACCGCCGGCATGTTTTTGGCTGGTGCGGCCCAGGCTCCAAAAGATATTCCTGAAGCGTGTGCACAAGCATCCGGCGCTGCAGCCAAGGCTGTTGCCATCCTTTCTCAAGAACAACTTTTCCATTCTCCCCAAGTGGCAAAAAGCATCCCCAATCTCTGCACGGGATGTGGCATGTGTGTGGACGTCTGTCCCTACGATGCGCTGTCTCTCAAAGACGGCAAAGTCGAAGTCAATGAAGTTCTGTGTGAAGGCTGTGGGACATGTTCGGCTACATGTCTGAGAGCCGCCATAGAAGTGAAAAATATCACTCCGCTTCAGATATTTGAAATGATTAATGCTAGCCTCGGAGGCTGATTATGGCTGAAGAATTTGAACCAAAAATTGTCGCTTTTCTCTGTAAGTGGTGCTCTTCGGCAGGAAGCGACCTTGCCGGAGTGTCGCGTATGCAGTACCCGACTAACGTAGTCCCAATCCAAGTGATGTGTTCGGGAAGTGTGTCACCTCTGTATATCTTGTCCGCTTTTAACAAAGGAGCAGATGGAGTCCTTGTTTCTGGGTGTCATCCCGGAGACTGTCATTATATCAAGGGCAATTATTATGCACGCAGAAGAATCGCTCTTGTTAAGGAGCTCCTTGAATACACAGGGCTCGAACCGGAACGATTCCAGATGTCCTGGGTTTCAGCTGCGGAAGGCGTAAAATACACTGAAATCATCAAAGATTTTGTATGTACTCTCAAACCTCTTGGACCACAAAAAAAGCTGAGGAGAAGTCAATAATGGTTAATCTTGACGACATTAAAAAAGAAGCCCGACAAATCCTCAAGGACAATAAAGTCAAATATGTCATCGGTTATGCACAGGGATCCAATGGTTTTCCCGTCATGCCAGCGTTTTTTAAAAACCCCGAAGAAGCGGATAATCTCGTATGGAATCCAGCGTGTATCCACAACTTGACGCGCTTTCTCAGAGACGAAAAAAAGAGGAAGGCAAGGGATAAGAACCCTGACAATAGACCTGTTGGGATCATGGTTAAAGGATGTGACAGCCGAGCGATCAATGTTCTGCTTCAGGAAAAATATATCTCGAGAGAAGACATTTTTATCCTAGGTATCTCCTGCGAAGATACGGGAGTTGTAGACGAGAAAAAATTGGCTGCCAAGCTTAAGGGGAAAAAAGCGATTGAATACAAATGGGACGAAAATAGAAATTTAATCGTCACAACGGAAGACGGCACATCAAAAATAAATGCCGATGATGTTTTGGCTGAAAGATGTCTCGAGTGCCCGGCTCAAACCCCTGTCGTCTATGACATTATTTTTGGCGACAAAGTCAAGCGCCGCACCGAGGACAGGTTTAAATCCGTAGAAAAAGTCGAGAATCTTTCTCAAAAAGAAAGATGGGCATTCTGGAAAGAACAGTTTGACAAGTGTATCCGCTGCTATGCATGCCGTTCTGTCTGCCCCATGTGCTACTGTGACGAATGTGTTGTGGACACAATCACCTTTGCTGTTACTGCAGATACTTCAGCCGCAGAAAAAGCCCAGAAAATCAAATGGATCGATAAATCCCCCATCACCTCAGAAACCTATATTTACCATATAATCCGGGCGATTCATCTCGCTGGACGCTGTATTGACTGTGGGGAGTGCGAGCGTGTCTGTCCTCTCGACATTCCCATAAGGTTTTTAAACAAAAAACTTGAAAAAGAGGCCAAAAAACTCTTCGATTACGAAGTTGGATTTGATCCGGACCAACTTTCACTTGTTTCATCCTTTAAGGACGAAGACCCAGAAGATTTTATCAGGTGAGACTATGCAAAAGATATTGACAAAAAAATCCTTCCCAAAATGGGTAGCGAATCTTCAGACCTACCAGTTATATGCACCTGTTGAAAAAGACGATCTTTGGAGCTATGAAATCGTCACAGCAGATAAGGTCACCTCCGAATATACCAACACAGTCCTCTCTCCAAAGAAGATCATCTTTCCTCAAAGAGAGCTATTCCTCGAATTCGTTCAGAACAAGGGAGAAATCCCGGATGTCATAGAACTTCTCCCAGAAGAAAATGAGTCCGTAATCTTTGGCGTCAGGCCCTGTGATGCCAAAGGCGTCTCTCACATGGACAAGGTTTTCGGAGGAGACTTTGAAGATCCCTACTACTGGAAGAGAAGAAATCAAGTTATCCTGGTTGGATTGAGCTGCAACACACCTCCGACTTCGAACTGTTTTTGCACATCGGTTGATGGTTCTCCTCATTCTTCAGACGGACTCGATATTTTACTCACAGATATGGGAAACGCTTTTTTTGTACAGACTTTCACGAAGAAGGGAGATAAAGTTGTCAATGCATCCAAGGGGCTCTTCACGACGCCTAAACCAAAAGATAAGACAGACGTAGACAAAATCCACAAGGATGCCGTAAAAGCTTTGCCGAGAACTCTCGAAGCAACAAAATCTATCCCTCCAAAGCTCAAGGATCTTTTTGAAGACGAGTTATGGGATGAAGAAGCGATGAGTTGCATCCAGTGTGGCATCTGCACCTATCTTTGTCCCACGTGTCACTGCTTCGATATCAGCGATGAGCTCACTTCGCATTCGCCGGTTGAAGGAAAGAGAGTGAGAACATGGGATAATTGTCAATTCCCTGATTTTACGATGCATTCATCAGGCCACAATCCCAGGCCGGATAAAGCATCCCGGCTGAGACAGAGAATCATGCATAAATTTCAATATTTTGTTGAAAATTACAAAAACTATCAGTGCATCGGCTGCGGCCGGTGCATTTCGAAATGCCCAGTCGGGATAGATATCATCCAAGTCCTCGAGAAGGTGAGAGACCATGTCTGACAATGCTTACATCCCCAAACTCTCCAAAATTATTGAAATCAAAGAAGAATCAGGTGGTGGACGAGCCATCAAGACATTCCGGACACAATTTATCGAGAACAACGGATTTTCTCACAAATGTGGACAGTGCGCCATGCTCTCTGTTTTGGGGAAGGGAGAATCGATGATTTCAATTTCATCCACTCCTTTAGTTAAAGATTACCTCCAATTCAGTATCTTGAAGACTGGACGAGTGACTACGGCCCTCCATGAGATGCAGGAAGGAGATGTTATCGGAGTCCGAGGCCCTTATGGTAACAACTTCCCTATCGAGAAGTGGAAAGGGAAAAACCTGATTTTTGTCGGTGGAGGTATTGGGTTGGCACCGATATGGTCCGTCCTCCAAACAGCTCTCGGAAAAAAATCTGATTACGGAAAGATCTCTCTGTTCTATGGGGCCAGGACATCTCAAGATATCATCTATAAAGAAGAACTGGACGCACTTAAAAAGGAAATGACCGTTCATCTGTCCATCGACCATGAAGAAAAGGGGTGGGATGAGTATGTCGGGTTTGTTCCCTTAAATGTTCTCGATAAGAAACCCTCACCTAAAAACGCAATTGCAATCACATGTGGCCCACCGATAATGATCAAATTTGTCATACAGAATCTCGAAGCTCTGGGTTTCAAAGATGACCAGATATACACAACCGTTGAAAACAAAATGAAATGCGGCATTGGTAAGTGTGGCCGATGCAATATTGGGCTGCACTATGTGTGCAAAGATGGCCCGGTATACTCATGGGCAGAACTGAAAAAATTGCCTCAAGAATACTAAAAAGGAGACAGAAAGATGGCAACAAAAAAAGCAGCAGCAAAAAAAGCAACAAAAGTCGCTCCAGCTAAGAAGATGGCAACCGTTTATATCATGGGAAAAGCTCACAAAGTTCCTGCAGATGCCACCATCATGGGAGCTATCGAATATGCAGGATACCTGATCAAACGTGGAGCCGGTTGTCGTGAAGGTTTCTGTGGAGCCTGCGCTACGGTCTACAGGATCCCTGGTGATTATAAAATTTATACAGGATTAGCATGCACGACAATAGTGGAAGATCAAATGTGGCTGGCACAACTTCCCTCTTTCCCAAGCCAAAAAGCCATTTATGATATAAATAAAATCCAGCCGAATGTCGCCACTATTCAAAGGCTGTATCCCGAAGTTTTCCGGTGTGTAGCATGCAATACATGCACAAAAGCCTGCCCGCAGGACTTGGAAGTCATGGATTATATTCAGGCAGCCATGCAGGGAGATATCGAACGCGTCATGGATCTGTCTTTCGACTGTTTGAGCTGTGGACTCTGTGCAATTCGCTGTCCGGCAGAAATTGTCCAACATAATGTGGGAATGCTTGCTAAGCGACTCTACGGACGTTATCTCGCCCTTGAGAGCAAACAGTTGAAAAAGAGGATAAGAGAAGTTAAAAGTCAAAAGTTTGACAAAGATTTAAAAAGACTAATGAAGATGGAAGAGAAAGCCCTGAAAAAACTCTATTATGACAGAGATATGGAATAAATTTTATGATAATTCACTTGCATTGATAAGGAGTTTTAGATGTATCCAGAATACATGACAGAATCACTCAACAAAGTTGCTAAATCCCGGAACAAAAGATTCGAGCTTGCCAAGACGGGAAAACCCGTATTTCCTCCCATGGATGCGAAGGAAAGAGAGGTCGTCCTCTCTAAGTTTCATCCGGATTACAAGCCTGAATCTAAACGCAGAATTCGTATTGGTCCTAATAAGGGAGAGCTTCTTACGACAGAAGTGGCCGAAATGTTGGAATCCCATTCCCGGATCAAACCAGAGATGTTCGATCTGACCAAACCCGATTATGAAACAGATCTCTTGATTATCGGAGGCGGTGGTGCTGGCTGCGCAGCCGCGATTATTGCTATGCAGAACGGTGTCAAATCGATCATATCGACAAAACTCAGGCTTGGTGATGCCAACTCTATGATGTCTCAAGGCGGCATGCAGGCCGCTGTCTCTGCCACAGACTCCCCGCCCCAGCACTATCTTGATGCCATGGGCGGCGGTCATTTTGAAAATAAGCCAGATCTTGTGCGAGCACTGACTGAAGACGGCCCTGAAGTTGTCAAATGGCTCGAAGACTTAGGCGTTGTTTGGGATAAACTCGAGGACGGATCTCTCATGGTCCTTCACGGCGGCGGGACATCCCGAAAAAGGATGCATTCCTGCCGTGATTACACAGGCGCTATTATCATGCGGACATTGATGGATGAAGTCCGGAACAATACTAAAGAGATCAATGTACTGGAATTTATGCCTGTCATCGAACTCATTTTGGACAGCAGGGGCCGCTGTGCCGGGGGAATTCTTTACAACATGGAAACTGAAGAATACTTCACAGTTAAAGCCAAGGCTACACTGAATGCCACAGGCGGATACGGACGTCTTCATATTAGAGGTTTTGATACAACCAATCATTACGGCGCAACGGGTGATGGATTGATGATGTCCTATAGAGCTGGTGGAAAACTTTTGTTTATGGATTCCGTTCAATACCACCCCACGGGATCTGTTTTCCCTGAACAGATCGCCGGTTTTTTGATCACAGAAAAGATTCGTGGCGCGGGTGGTCAGCCTCTTAACAAAGACGGCGAGCTCTTTGTCTTCCCCCGAGAACCCCGGGATGTAGAAAGTTCGGCCATAATTCGAGAATGTGTCGATAACAACAATGGTATTTTAACGCCCAGCGGTCGTGTAGGTGTCTGGTTGGACTCTCCCTTGATTGAAATGCTTCAGGGCGATGGATATATTGAGAAACAGTTTCCAGCCATGCTCCGTCAGTTCATCCGGTACGGGATCGATATCAGAAAAGAGCCCATGTTGATTTATCCCTCTCTTCACTACCAGAATGGCGGTGTCGAAAACAATGCCAAGTGTGAAACCAATATTCCCGGATTGTATGTTGCCGGAGAAGCCTCGGGAGGAGTCCACGGACGGAACCGTCTGATGGGCAACTCTGTCCTCGACTACAATGTCTTTGGCCGCAGAGCAGGAAAATTTGCTGCAGAATACGCTAAAAAGGTCAAACTCGGCAAACTCAGCTTAGAGCACATCAATGCATACGAATCGGAATTGAAAAATGCAAGAATCAAAACAGATCGAATCGCTCCTGTTCTTCTCCCATCCTACACACCAGAGGATGTAAGGAAGAGGCAGCTGACTGCCTGCTACGAAGGCACCCTCCGATAAAATTTTGTGCCCTTGCCTAGAAAAATGGGGATAGGAAAAATGGGGACAGTCCCCAATTAAAAAATTTAATTGGGGACTGTCCCCATTTTTCAACTCTATTCAAAGCCAGGCCCTAACCTTTATTCGAGTTCGATGAGGGGATTTTGTGTTTCGACAAGGTCACCGGGTTTGCAGTATATCTTTTTGACTGTGCCATCAAGTGAGGCTTTAATCTCATTTTCCATCTTCATGGCTTCCACAATAGCCAGAGTCTGGTTCTTTCGAACTTTGTCCTTCTCCGCGACATTGATCTTAATAACTTTACCCGGCATCGGTGCTTTGATCAGCAGCATATCCTCTTGAGACTGTTCTTCTCTCCCCTGGAATCCATCCCCCTGCTGGGAGGGCTCGGCCACAAGGAATTGAAATCCGTCGAGCTGGATGTATCGTTTCTCCTTATCTTTCGCCATATATGCACGGAGCGTACGATCTCCTATTTTTATGGAGATTACATTCGAAGAGATGACCTGGATATCGGCTTCGTGAGAACCATCACCATCGGAAACTATATAGCTGTTTCCCCTCTTCTCCAGCGAGATTGTCCTGAGTAGTCCATCCACGAGATATTCAAATTCCATTTTATTTCCCCCCGCCGATCCTCCACTTTCCAAGTGAAAGCCACGGAGAATAATTAGATTTGTGTTCAGCCGATAGAGTTGCCCTCTCGGAGGATCCATTTAAAGCATCAAAAGAAGCCACCAGCAGCGCCACTTTTTTCAGGTCCTCTGGTCTGTCCTTCCCTTCCCAGTTTTCAAAGTGTTTATTTATAAAACTCGTCGTCGTCTGACCAGCCCGAAAATCAGGATGTCCAATCACCTCTTTGAGAAAATCGATGGTTGTCTTGACCCCTAGAATCACATAGTCGCCCAAAGCATCTATCATTCTCAAACAGGATTGCTCTCTGTTTTCTGCCCACACGATCAATTTTGCCAGGATGGGATCGTAGTAGATAGGGATGTCACATCCACTGTAAATGCCACAATCGTGTCGGACACCCGGCCCGCTGGGCTCCTCGAGAAAAAGCACTGTCCCTGAAGAAGGGAGAAAATTGTTTAAAGGGTCCTCTGCATAGATACGGCACTCAATGGCGTGGCCCTTTTGTTCCAGATCTTTTTGAGAAAAAGCCAGCTTCTCGCCAGCAGCGATTCTGATCTGCTGATGCACCAGATCCACTCCGGATATCAGCTCTGTGACAGGGTGTTCGACCTGGAGCCTGGCGTTCACTTCTAGAAAATAGAAATTTTTCTCTTTATCCAGGAGAATCTCCACTGTTCCGGCATTATTATATCCGGACACCATCATCACTTTTTTGGCGGTTTCCCCCATTTTTTCGCGCAAAGCCGAATCGAGCGCCTGAGACGGAGATTCTTCTATTATTTTTTG
>CAZLLG010000028.1:0-21648 GCA_964560275.1 uncultured Eubacteriales bacterium
ATATGTCCACCCCCTCTTGAAGTATTGAGTCGACCTAGTTTCTTTTTTTGGCGTCTTAGATACCCTTTTAGAAAAGGATCTGTGATTTTATCAACGGGCACACCCAGTAACGCGGCCAACTTTTCCTTGAAAAAATTATTAATTGACATCTGTTGCCTCGCCTTCAAACATTTTAAATTTATTATTCTAGGATTTTATTGATTTTTTCAACAAAATCCTTGCTGATTTTTGGTAGAGGTACCTTTTTTTTCAATCTCCCTACAATAAAGCCGTCTTCTTTGCCACTGGCTTGCGAGATTATAACACCCGCATCTTCAATTGGCAAACGTTTCAGTTTGTTTTGTCTAGCAATCTTTTTAAACGTTTCGAACCTGATTTTAACGCTACCGCGATAACTCAAGATAGATGTTCCATCCTCATCCTTGCGTTTGTGGATGTGCAAAACCCTTTGACGAAAGTACCTCCTAATTGTTTCTTCGCTGTATGGAACTATTCCTTCTTTTTTGATAGTTACAATATCAATAAATTCGAATGGATCCTTCATATTACTACACTTTACTTCTGATTGTGCCAAGCATATATCATTTACTACAAGTTAATATTAGGGACTTTAGCTTACTACTCTATGCAACAATATAATACATGTAACTACACCTGTCAACCTTTTGTTGCTAATAATTTCAAGATCATAAGTATTTTTTTTTAGTCTATTTTGATTAAAAAAAATGATTCATGAAGGACATGGAAATTATCGCCTTTCAAATCAATAGTACTCTTTTTTATTTTAAATTTTAAAAGTCACAAATTAATGAGCCTGAAATAAATTCTTGCTTCCTATTTTAAATGAAATAAATTTGACGCTCTTTTGACATTTTGTGTCAAATAGAGCCTAAAATTGCATAGGCTTGCCTAAATCAAAACCTGAGGAAAACTATTGAAAAATAAGTGGAAAAGATGGCGCGCCAGGAGAGACTCGAACTCCCGACCCGCTGCTTAGAAGGCAGCTGCTCTGTCCAACTGAGCTACTGGCGCGCTTGTATTGGGCCTGTTAATCGTTGTCTTAATCGGGGAGATCGGATTCGAACCGACGACCTCCTGCTCCCAAAGCAGGCGCGCTAACCAGGCTACGCTACTCCCCGCAAATTTAGGATTAACTCACTCTAAAGTGTTTTGGAATATTAGCAAAACAGGGGGAGATTGTCAATTTTTCGCTCTTTTGAGTCCCTTCTCGATTTCTCCTTTTTGTATTTTCACAGTAATCGGCCTCCCGTGTGGACACAAGGAAAAATTAGATCTCTTATAAAGTTCATCAACGAGGTATTCCATCTTCTCCTTGGAGAGAATTTCTCCAGCTTTAACAGCTGTCTTGCAGGCCAGGGTTGCCAGCATTTTGTGTTTTTTGTCCTCTATTTTTTTCTCTTGAACATCTTCTAGGAGAGATATGAATATATCCTTCGCTTCATCCTCTTTAAAGATACCGGGATATTCCTTGAGGGCAAAGCTGCGACCGCCCATCTCTTCGAGACGGAAGCCCATTCCTTCCAGTAGTTCGCGACCGCCTATAAAATTTTCGATCTGATCTGGAGACAGATCAAACACAATAGGGAGGAGAGCCAGCTTTTGAGGCCATTTTTTTTGGTTGTCGATTTCAACATAGCGGTCAAATAAAACTCTTTCATGTGCGTTGTGCTGGTCAATGATGAGCAGTTCTTCCTCGCCGGCAGCAACAATATACATATTGTTGTATTGACCTAAAACAGGGATGGTCTCTAATTTTTCAGACTTGGGGAATGGGACTAGCGGTTGCTTGTCCTGCCTTTGTTTTTTAAAGTCGAAAGACATTGAGGATTTTGGAAATTCCGACACAAAAAACTCTTGTGTTTTCTCTTCCTTCAGAGGATAAATCTCTTTAACACCCATGGCTTTCAGCAAGGCCTGCTCCAAACTTCTGTGCACAAAACGAAAAACCAAGTTGGAATCGATAAACTTCACCTCCGTTTTGGTCGGATGCACATTCACATCCACATCCGTGTAGGGAAGACTGAGAAACAAGAAGGATTCAGCAAAATTGTCTTTTTCCAAAAAACTCTTATAGCTCTGATTGAGCGCGGCCTGGAGAACCGTGTCCCTCACAGGCCGTTTGTTGACATAAAAAAACTGCTGCTTCCTATCACGCCTTCCAGTCGGAGGAGAAGAGGCGTATCCAAAGAGTGCCAAATGCCCATCTTTATAATCCACCTCTAAAATCCTGTCCAAAATATCCCCCCCGTAGACCTGAAAGATTCTTTCTCTCAACTGGCCGACACCTGGATAGTCGAACACCTTTCGTTTGCCATGAAATAATGAAATCCGGACCTCAGGAGAAGCAAGGGCAGCCTGTGTGAGATATTTGACAATTTGACTCAGTTCCGATCTTTCACTCCGCAGAAATTTTTTTCTGGCCGGAAGGTTGAAGAAAAGATTTGCAACTTCTATACATGTACCCTGAGGAAAAGCGAAGTCCTCAACACGAAGGACATTTTCCCCTTCACGTTCGATTATGACTCCGGCGGACTCATCTTTCTCAGAGGTCTTTAGCGTGATGTGAGAGACGGCAGAGATACTGGGCAAGGCCTCGCCTCTAAATCCAAGAGTCTTGATTTGATCGAGATCGGCCTCTGTCGAGATCTTACTCGTCGAGTGTCTCTCAAAGGCAAGAAGAGCATCTTCCCGGCCCATTCCGTGTCCATCGTCAGTCACACGGAGAAGCCTTTTCCCGCCCTCGACAAGTTCAACCTTGATCTCAGTCGCATGGGCATCTAAAGAGTTCTCCACAAGTTCTTTGACCACGGAAAAGGGTCTTTCAATGACTTCTCCGGCCGCGATCTTCTGGGAGACATCCGATGGAAGCAGGGCAATTCTATTCATTTTTTTATTCGCTCAATTCACTGGAGGATTTGTCCAAAAGTTTGTTTATCCTTCACTTGAGTGATACGAACCTTGATTCTCTCCTTTTCATTTGCTGAGCGAGACGGGGTTAGAACCTCTATATAATTGTCCGTGAGAACCCGGGCAATCTGTTTTCCTTTTTTAATGACCACCGCGTCCAATTCTTTCTTGTTTTTCACCGTTCTTCGGAAATTTAAATTCTTTTCCAGCGACAGCTGTCGCAACCGAGCGGCTCTTTCCTTTTTAATCTTATCATTAATTGGGAGCCAATGTTCTGCAACTGTCCCTGGTCTGGGAGAGTAGGGGAACACATGAAAATAGGTCAGGGGAGATTTTTCTAGAAACTGGAACATTCGCTCAAACTCCAGGTCGGACTCGCCCGGGAAACCAACTATGATGTCAGCGCCGAGGGACACAAAGGATCGCTTATTTTCAAGAAACCTCAAAATTCTGTCGTAATCGGATACTTTTACTTTGCGGCCCATGCGCCGAAGGACATCCTCTGTTCCATGTTGAAGAGAGAAGTGAAAGTGTGGACAGATATGTTCACTTTTCGAAAGAAAATCGAGCAGCGTCTTGCTTATAAACCTGGGATCAAGAGAGCTCAGCCGGATCCGGGGCAAATCTTTTATTTCCTTCATCTTTTTCAATAGATCTAAAAGCGTCAATTTGGGTGAAAAATCATTCCCATAGAGGCAAATATGGATTCCGGTAAGAACAACCTCCTGGAAATCCTGCTCAAGGCAGTCCTGCACTTTCTGCATAATGATGTCCGGACTCGTGCTTTTGTTTCTGCCACGGACCTGGGGAATGATGCAGAACGAACAGCTTAAGCTGCATCCATCCTGGATCTTGACCAGGGCCCTGGATCGATACGAAAACCGGGACACTTCAGCTGTCGGACCGATCACAGAAATGATTTCAGCCGGAAGGTTTTCTTTATTTTGATTGGAAAGAACTTTCCAGACCTGCGGAAACTCCTTGAGCTCATCGGCTGCCCGCTCTGCAAAACATCCTGTAACAATCATCCGAGCATTTGGATTGAGACGGGTTGTCTTGTTTAAAAAGTTCCTCACATCCCTGTCCGCACGGCTGGTCAGCGTACATGTGTTCACAAAAACAAGGTCACTTTTAAAAAAATCTTTTTCGTATTTCAGCCCATGTTTCTGAAATTCACCGACCCAGGTGAAAGCCTCGGCTTGATTGACACGGCAACCGAAGCTCTGGATGGAAAAAGAAGTCATAGATGTTCTTTGACTTTAGTAGAACTGGCTTCGATGGATTCCGCCATTTTTGTTTTGTACTTCTTGTAATTTTCACGCAGAGACTCATCCTTCAGGCTCAGGATCTGGACAGCCAAAAGAGCTGCATTGATCGCCCCGTGCTTACCAATCCCCATGCAGGCCACAGGAACACCTTTGGGCATCTGCACCGTAGACAGCAGAGCATCCATTCCATCAAGATCGGATCCTCCTACAGGAACACCGATAACAGGATAAACCGTATGGGACGCCACAACACCGGCAAGATGGGCGGCTTTTCCCGCCGCGCATATAAAAACCTGCGCCCCCTGCTCTTCGGACTCTATGATGAGTCTTTTTGTCCGCTCCGGAGAACGATGGGCAGAGGTGATCTCAAGAGAAAAGGAAACATCAAATTCCTCGAAAACTTTCATGGCTCCTTTGATAACTTCTAAATCCGATTCACTCCCGATAAATAAAGCAACCTTCATCACTCCTCCTTTTTCATTTTCATAATACCGATATCCTTCCTGTAGTACTTGTTTTTAAAATCTATTTTGTTTATGGCGTTATTTATTTTACCCATCGTCTCGGCTAAGGTATTCTCCGAAGCACACACATTTAGTACCCTTCCTCCATTGGTCAGATAGGTGTCTTTTTCAAATTTTGTCCCTGCATGGAAAATGGTTATATCAGAACTCGAATCGAATTCCTCGAGACCCGATATTATTTTCCCTTTTCTGTACTTTTCAGGGTACCCGCCCGAGGCAAGGACCACACAACCTGAAACTTTTCGGCTCCACTGGATTTGATCCTCGACTAGGCTCCCCTCAAGAGCTGCAAGAAAAATGTCAACGATATCGCTTTCAAGACGCAGCATTTGCGGTTGTGTTTCTGGATCGCCAAACCTGCAGTTGTATTCGAGCACTTTGGGCCCTTCTTCTGTGAGCATCAAACCAACATAGAGAACTCCCTTATACGTCCTTCCCTCTTCAAGCATGCGTGTTACGGTTGAAAAAACGATCTCCTTCATGACTTCATTGAACAGGTCCTTGTTTATGAAAGGAGAAGGAGAGATAGCTCCCATCCCACCGGTATTTGGTCCTTTATCCCCTTCAAGGAGAGCCTTGTGGTCCATGGTGGTCACAAAGGGCAGAATTTGAACTCCATCGGTCACAACAATAAATGAGACCTCGTCACCTGTTAGAAATTCCTCGATAACAATTCGTTTTCCGGCATCTTTGAACTTCTTTTTGACCATGATGGTATTCACTGCATCATAGGCTTCTTCCTTGTCCTTGCAGACAATAACACCTTTTCCGGCTGCCAGGCCATCGGCCTTTATGACTACAGGAAATCCGAACTCCTCGGCATCTATGATGGCGTTAGCCTTCTCAGGAGATTCGGCAATCGCAAACTTTCCGGTCGGAATCTTATGGCGAAACATGAATTCTTTAGAAAACACTTTACTCCCTTCGAGTTCTGCGGCATTTTTTCTCGGACCAAATATTTTTAGTCCCTTTTTCTCGAACTCATCTGTGATCCCCAAAGTTAAGGGGAGCTCCGGCCCCACAACAGTCAGATCGATTTTTTTCTTAAGGGCAAACTCCAACAGTGCTGGAACATTGGAGGGATCGATGTCCACATTCTCTCCAAGGCTTTTTGTTCCCGGATTTCCAGGAGCTGTATAGAGTTTTTTCAAATGAGGGCTCTGAGCGATTTTCCATGCCAAGGCATGTTCTCTTCCCCCTGATCCAATAACTAAAATATTCATTTTATCTCCAAATTATCCATCAACATTTCGACAAAACTTGGGTACGGAAAAGCGCTTTTTAACACACGCGCCACCAAGGGAAGCGCTTCTTCAAGAGATAGGCAAAATTTCATATTGAGAAAATTTTGACGGAAAACTCTCACCTCTTCTTTAGGATGAAGGTCTCTAATGACGATATCGGCAATGAAGCCGGAAAGAGTGTCGAAATCTTTTTCTTCCATGCCAAACCGGGTCATCTCTTGAACTCCCATCCGGATTCCACTGGGCTCAAGGAAGGTCTCGTCATCGGGAAGAGCCTGATAGTTGGTCAAAATATTATTGTCCTCTAAACGACGGGCTATATCCATCCCATCCCCAAATTCCTTAACGCGGATAAGAACCTGATGTGTTTCCGTAAATCCTTCAGTTTCATCTCCCTCAACGGAGACGCCTTTATTTTTCAAGGATTTGGCAAATGCTTTTGCATTAGCTCTGACCTTATCTTGATAGTCCTCTTTGAACGCGTTCATTTCATAGGATGCCATCAGGAGGCCCAGCAGAGTTCCCAGATGATGATTGCTTGTCGAGCCGGGAAAAGCTCGGTTTTTTATATCCAGCCACAGCTTTCGCAGCGGAGATCCTTTGGGAAAATTTCCAGCAATCACTCCTCTTTGAGGGCCAAAAAACGTCTTATGGGTGCTTCCTGTGATCACGTCAGCCCCCTCAGCCAGAGGATCCTGGAAGGCTCCAGATAACCCCAAAACATGGGCCATATCAAACATAACAAGAGGCTTATCCGTCCAGTCTTTTACCAAATCAGAAATATAAGCCACAGGCTCTTGACAGATAAACATGCTTTTGCCAAATACAATAAGCTCTGGCCTAAGCCGATCGATATCTTCCCCAAGTTTTTCTCTGTCAATTTTATAGTGATTCCCTCCCTGGACCGGAAAATTGACGACATTATCCTTTCCTGTTTCCGGATTTTCGGCCACATAGTTAAAAAGAGCTCCCATAGGTTGGGAACTGAGGTGCCCGCCTTTAGTCAGATCATTGTTCATGACCAGCTTCAATTTGCGCATCGGTTGGCCTTCCGGTCTTCCGCGGTTGACAAAACGCACCAATGCCTTAAAAACCACTTCATTGGCCATTTGACCGCTTATTGTACGGGGTTCGACGTCCAAGCACCCAAAAAACTTTCCCAACTCTTCCCGGACCTCCTTTTCAACGTCCTTAATAAAATCAATCCCCTGATAAAAATAAACTTCTTCCCCCTTCATTGTCCTGTGCTCGGCATAGCGACCTGAAGGATCGGAAATCTCACACATTTTTACCAATAGGGACGGTGTGGATTCCGAAGGGATTAGATTCACAGAATCTTTCTGTCTCCATATATTGTTTGTTTCAATTCTGCTGAATAAATCATTGGCTTTGTGTAATAGCAAAGGCATTTTTCGTTTCTCCTCTTACTCTCCAATAAAATTTCTATTTTCCAGATCTCTTATCCTATTTAGCCTTTTTTGATGCCGGCCGCCCTCAAACACGGTGTCCAGCCAGACATCCAAGATGTGAAGAGCTTTATCAGCGGATAGGATTCTTCCCGCTAAAGTCAGGCAGTTGGAGTCATTGTGAGCCCGGCTCATCTCGGCCATATATTCATCCATACATAGAGTTCCTCTGACCCCCCTAAATTTGTTGGCCACAATGGTCATCCCTAAGCCTGCACCGCACACAAGGATTGCCCTGTCGAACTCTCCGGAAATCAATTTATTCATGGCCTCTTCGCCATACTCGACATATTCGACCCTCTCCTCTGAATGGGTCCCCACATCAGAAAAGTCTATGCCTCTAGCTTCAAGGCCGTCAGCAATCACTTTTTTTATTTTAAATCCGGCGTGGTCAGAGGCTATCACAATCCTCATTCTTCCCTCCTTCCATGAGTCAATTAGAAAAGAATCCTTATGTAAATAAAATGAGTTTATCATTATAACAATAAAAAATTCCCATTGAAACACACATCAGAAGAGATGAGGTAAGACTTACTTCGAGGATTTTTTCAGGAGGGCTTCCGATTCCGGGAACACCTCTACAGCTTTTTGAACCACCGGATCATTATTCATGAGCACTTTCCACCCGCGCTCAACTCCCCAAACTGATGAGAATATTTCCCTTTTAATTTCCCTCTTTATTTCTTCAAGAGCGTCTTCGAAATCTTCAGACTTATAGGAAAAATCCAATTCTTTGAGATGGGCTTTAAAATCTTCCAGAACCAAGTTATCCACTGCAAAATTTTCATCAAAAATCTTTTTGTCCTTCAAGTCCACATTCTTTTCTGTTTGTTCATCGGGAAAAATATACAGCTTGGACAGATCCGTTTTTTGAGTGACAAATTTCCGTGCATAGGCGAAAAAGGTTCCGGTTCTTTGCAGCGAAAAAGTAAACATTTTATTCGAGAAAGACACTTTGTAGTCCGGAGTGATGCCCCCCTGCCCCAACACTTTTCTTCCCTGAGCCGTATAAGTGACCTCTCTGTCTTCCACCGGGACTTCAACGGGCTGAATGTAACCTTGAAGAATGTAATCCTCGATATTCGTGTAGCTCTTTTGAATCGACCTCCCGCTGGGCGTATAATACTTAGCAATCGTCAGTGAGACGGCCGTCTCATCCGTAAGAGGGAAGACCGTTTGAACCAAGCCTTTTCCGAATGAATCCTCTCCGACAATAAGAGCCCGGTCGTTATCTTTCATGGCTCCACTCACAATTTCCGATGCACTGGCACTCCCACGGTCAATCAGGATGACCAGAGGAATTTTCTCATACTTGTTGTTCTGGATGGCTTTAATTTCCTGATTGTACAGCTCTTTCCTTCCCCGTATAGAGACTAGAACAGCTCCTCTAGGCAAAAATTCGTCTGATATTTCCAAAGACTGGGGAAAAGCACCACCTCCGTTTTGGCGGAGGTCGAGGATGAGCTTTTTCATGCCCTCCCTCTCCAGGAAATCCATCTTTTCCCTGAGTTCTTGGGGAGTGGTTTCAGCAAAATTTCTGATAAAGATATAACCGATGTCGTCCTGGAGCAAGAACGAATAGGGGACACTATAGAGGGGAATTTCCTCTCGCGTGATGGTCATGTCGAATGGCTCCATGCCTTCTCGATCAAGAGTAATAGTGACTTTAGTCCCTTTTTTCCCGCGCAGCCTCTGCATCGCCTCATAGCTGTCGATGGTTTTTGTGGTTTCACCGTTTATATGGGAAACGACATCTCCGGGCTGCACACCCATCCGGTAGGCGGGACCTCCGACAATCGGAGAGATGACAACAATTCGGTCGCCCTGCTGCTGGATCAACATGCCCGTTCCATAATATTTGGCCCTGTAATCCTCAGTCAGGCGCGACATGCTGCGCATATCGAGAAAATTCGAATGCGGGTCCAGAGTTTGGAGCATTCCTCTCACAGAGGAATAGGCTAATTCTTCGGGATCTACATTTTTGTAATAGTTCTCTTCGATATGGGAGATGATCGTAGAAATCTTATCGATAGAATTTGTCCAAACATCCTCAACCCAAGCGACAGACAGCACAATCAAAAAAAAGATGACAGTAAAAAGGCACAGTTTTTTCATGATATCCGGCTAGTTTTGATATTACCAAAGCTATCAATGGTTGTAAAGACCCTATTGACCTAGCACAGCTCACAGGATATACTTCCTAAGCACAGAGCCTGAGCTCATAAAAACTGGAAAAAAAATGTTTGGAAGCCTTGGATTTCAAGAACTCATCATCATATTTGCCATCGCACTTCTAGTATTCGGCCCGAAAAAACTACCTGAAGTCGGAAAGTCTCTCGGCCGTGCATTGAGGGAGTTCAGAAAAACCTCTGACGAAATCAAGGAAAAACTTGAAGAAGAGATTCAGGCCGATGATTTCAAGGAGATTAAAACCGAGATCGACGAATTCAAAAAGGATTTTAGTAAGGATGACAGCGGGAAAAAAATCTCCTGACTCGATGACCTTTCTTGAACATCTTTCGGATCTCCGAAAGAGGCTCTTCTTTTCCTTTATCGCTTTGATCGTGGGGATTATTCCTGCGTGGATTTTCAGTAAAGATCTGTTCAATATCCTAGCCGTTCCTATCTATAAATATCTCCCGGAAGGAGAAAAATTAGCCTTTATCAAACTGACTGATCCCTTCATGCTTTACATCAAGGTTTCCTTTCTTGCCTCCATTTTCTTTATGTCTCCATTCATTTTCTTTCAATTCTGGCTGTTCATTGCGCCCGGCCTTTACCGGAAGGAAAAAAAATACGTCATCCCGTTTGTTTTTTTCACTTCGGTTTTTTTCGTAGCCGGAGCATTGTTTGGATTTTTTGTCGTCTTCCCTTGGGCAGTCCGGTTCTTTTTGGGAATGGGCTCCGAATTCCAGGCTATGATTACAGTAGATAAATATTTCAGCATGGTCCTGAAAGTACATCTGGGAATCGCCGTGGTCTTCGAGCTGCCCACTCTGACTTTTTTCCTGGCCCGGATGGGGATCCTCACTGCAAAATGGATGGTTAAAAATTTCAAGTATGCCGTGCTTGGCGTATTTGTTATCGCCGCCATCATCACTCCGACACCGGATATGGTTACCCAGAGTATCATTGCCGTCCCCATGCTCGCCCTCTACGGGCTCAGCATTCTCATCGCTTTTATCTTCGGCAGAAAAAAAGAAAAAAAGGAGAACAACACAAACAACTCCCTCGCGGGCTAAAATATCCGATATGGAAAAAGTCCTACTCCGAAGAGTCCCTGAATATAATCCCGAAATCATTCAGAACATTGTCATAGAAGGATTGGACGAACTGGGAATAAGAAGAACGGCCAGGCAGAATATAACGATAAAGCCCAATGTGGTTATGGCCCACCACAAACTGGCTCCCTCCGCTTACACGCGTGCAGAGTTTTTAGACGGCCTGATCAAGGCTCTTCAGGTTTTTTTAGGCCAAAATTCAAAAATAGCGATCGCAGAAAAAACAGGAGCCGGACTGCCAACATCCAGAATGTTCCGCAGGGCCGGCTACATGCGTTTGAAAAAGCAACACGGAATTAAATTGGTCCCTTTAGAAGAAGATAAGAAAAACCGCATCCTCCTCTCTAAAGGCACGGTTCACAAGACCATTAAAACCGGGGCATCGATCACGGATAATGACTTCCTGATATATGCCCCAAAATTGAAAAGCAATGTCTTGAGCCACGGCCTGACCGCAGCGCTCAAATTGAACATCGGAATCCTTTTGGATAGAGAGCGGATGTGGAACCATAACTTTAAGCTCGATCAAAAAATTATCGATCTTTTAGAAGTTGGGCTTCCCGATCTTATTGTCACAGATGCTGTTGAAGCCGCAGTCGGCGGCAATCAAATGACACAGCATGGTGTTCCTCTCGGACTTGTTATTCTAGCAAGAAATCCGGTCGCCCACGATGCTGTTTGTGCCCACATCCTCCATCTTGACCCACAAAAAATACCCTATCTCAGCATTGCCCATAAAAGAGGTTATGGACCTTTGGACCTGAGTGAAATTTTAATCGGGGGAGACATTTCCCTCGCGGAGATCCAGAAAACAACAAAAACCTGGGACTTGGGCTTAAAAAAAGTCGATCAGGTCGATGCCGGCATGAATATTTTGAGCGGTTTGCCTTATTGCTCCGGAGGATGCCACGGAGTATTCCTCGATTGGCTCTATATGATCAAGGATCGCAAGCCAAAACTCTGGAAAAAACTGCCGGAATGGACCATCGTGATAGGAAAATATAAGGGTGACGTTAAGGCAAATCGTTTGATGAAAATTGGATCCTGCACAGAAATCCAAGGCAAAGTCAAAGCCAGAAAGCAGGTCAAAATCAAAGGCTGCCCACCAAAGCACAAGGATCTCGTGCTCTTTTGGCTCCTCAGGGGGAGAGTTTTCAATCCACTTTTTCGGCTGGATCTGATTATCGATTCCTACTTTTTTCTTTTCTTATCCTGGTGCAGAAGATTTATATCCGGGAGGTTCTAATCAGAATGGACGGACGACTGATCATCAATAATGAACGCATTGAAACAGACGATAAAAAGGAATCCATAAATCCATCAACTCTCGAATCCCTGGGCGAATTCAGCCTCACCTCAGCAGCCGACTGTCAAAAAGCCGTCCGGGCCGCAACCGAGGCATTCCCGACATGGTCAACCCTTCCCCTCAAAGATAAAAAAGCCATTTTTATAAAGGCTAAAGCCATCCTGCTTAAGAGGGGGGAAGAAGCGGCGACTCTCATCTCCAATGAGAAAGGCTCTCCTCTTCCAGAATCCATGATGAGTGAAATCCAGGGCGGTCTAGAAGCTTTGGATTACTACGGAAAAAATATTAAGACTGTGTTGAGACCGAGAAAAGCCGGCCATCATGTCACCTATTTCTCGCACAAAAAAAGTGAATATGCTTTTCATCCGCTTGGCCCAACTCTGATAATCTCTCCATGGAATTATCCTTTCGTAATCCCAATGGCCGAAGTGCTCAGCGCCCTCTCAGCAGGGAATTCCGTAATTCTCCGGCCATCCTCATCGACTCCATTTACGGCCCTCCTGCTTGGCGAGATTTTCGTAGAAGCAGGACTTCCCCCGGGAGTTCTGAATGTCGCCTGCTGTCGTATCCCCCAAGCTGAGGATTTGATCACTCATCCGGACATCCAGTCCATCATGTTTACGGGAAGCGCCTCCACCGGCAAAAGAGTTATGGAGCTGGCCAGTCGAAATTTAACCAATGTGGTTCTCGAACTTGGGGGAAAAGATCCGATGATTGTTCTCGAGGATGCAGACCTCGACAGGGCAGCACGAGGGGCTGTGTGGGGCGCATTCACCAACTGCGGCCAAGTGTGTTCCTCCATAGAAAGAGTGTATGTTCAGCAGAGTGTGGCTGGGAAATTCATCGAAAAAGTTGTGGCTCTATCGAAAGACATCAAGGTTGGGAACCCCCTGGAAGCTGGAACAGATGTCGGGCCGCTGACAGTTCCCTCTCAAATTGAGATCGTGGAGGACCATGTTCAAGACGCCAAGGCGAAGGGTGCACACATTCTTGTAGGCGGAGAAAAAGTGAAGAATGTCCCTGGATACTATTTCATGCCCACGGTGCTCACACAGGTGGATCACAGCATGAAAATCATGAAAGAAGAAACGTTTGGCCCTATCCTTCCTATCATGTCGGTTTCTGATGCACAAGAAGCCGTTAATCTTGCCAATGATTCGGACTATGGCTTGACAGCCTCTGTGTGGACAAGAAATAAAAGGCAGTCCTCACAGCTGTCCAAAAGGCTTCATGTTGGCTCTGTCACGATAAACGACCATCTGTTTTCATTTGTCGAACCGGGAGCCCTATGGGGAGGCGTCAAACATACGGGCATTGGGCGGTCTCATGGCCCTTACGGCATTTTAGAGCTCGTTAATATTAAATACATAAGTTATGATTTTTCTAAGAAGAAGACACAGCTCTGGTGGTACCCATACGAAAAAGACCTTCTGCAGCTGCTCAAAGTATCCATGAATGTTTTCCATCACAGTCGGCTATGGAGAAAAATCAAGGCTCTACCAGCCCTGCTCCCGTTCTTCTCAAGGATATATAGAGGGAGCCCCCTGCAGAATTACATCAGGAGAGCTCCGCGTTCGTTTAAAAAGTAAAAAAGATAAATGAAAAAAATAGGATTGACCGGCACCAATGGTTCAGGAAAGGGAGCGGCTGCGGAATATTTTATCCGAAAAGGCTATGCCTACTTTTCGCTCTCGGATGTGATTCGGGAGGAACTCAAAAAAGATGGATTAGAGCTCTCCCGGGATAACTTGATTCGAAAAGGAAACAAACTTCGTTCTTCAGGCGGAGCCGATTTTCTGGCACGGCAGGTCATGAAAAAAATTGATGGCAAGGCTGTCATCGACAGTATCCGGAATCCCGAAGAGGTCCGCTTTCTGAAAAGCAACAAAAATTTCATTCTCCTAGCTATCGATGCCGATGTTGAGATAAGATATGCCCGCGTCAAAAAACGAGGCCGCAATGAATCGGCGGCCACACTACAAGAATTTATAGAAAAAGAGGACGAAGAAAAAACGACGAATCCGACACACCAGCAGCTCCACACATGTTTAGAAATGGCGGATTTTACAATCCTTAACGAAGGATCTCTTGAAGACCTATATAACAAATTGGAGAAATTTCTGTGAGCCAAAAAAGAGTGTCCAAAGACGAATATTATCTTGGAATCGCCAAAGAAGTGGCCAAAAGAAGCACGTGTTTCCGCCGCTCCATCGGTGCTATCATTATTCGCGATGATCAGATCATATCCACAGGTTATGTAGGCGCTCCACGGAAAACCAAATCCAGTTTTGAACACGGCTCCTGCCTTCGTGACAAACTCAATATCCCTCACGGACACCGTTATGAGCTATGCAGGAGCGTTCATGCCGAACAAAACGCCATCATCAATGCCGCACGAGCGGGAGTTAGTCTTCTTGGTGGGGATATTTATATATACGGGAAGACGGTTAGTGAGGACAGGACTATCGACGCTATCCCTTGTTTCATCTGCAAAAAAATGATCATCAACGCCGGCTTGAAGCGAATCATCAGCTCCGGAAAAGAGGGCAAGATATTGATATTCAGCAGCGAGGATTGGATCAACGACTGGAAAGAAAACGACATCATCGACGACAAACATCAATACGGCTGATGCTGACATGAAGCGAACGATCTCTCTTTTTGCACTGATCGCGCTTTCGCTTTTGCAGCTCTCTTCATATGCTCAAAAACCAACGCCTGAAACTCAATCCGAAACAACACTTCTTAAACTTTTGGGTATAACGCCTTCGATAGACTCCATCGACTTCATCCAGAATAAAACTCAATATTTTCTTCCAAATGTTTCAACAGAACGATCTCATCCAAAAACACGGAATTTCAGCCAGCTGATCCAGGAAGACCATGAAAAAGGTTTGAGGCAGCTCCTCGTCTCATATGAAGATATCGAGAAAACATTGGAGGCTGCGGCCAAAAAAACACTCATGCTGAACAGGCTTGAGCGGTCCATCGAACGAGCTATTTTAACCGGACATAAAATCTACATATACAGTGGTGCTACAAATGGTCTGGCTAAGCTTGTGGAGAGCGTTTTCTGGCGTCCCTTCTGGAAAAAAGTCAGCGGAGTCGAAAAGATTTGGAACAAACTCGAGACATCGATACCAGCAGACTTCCCAGATATGCTGGTCGGAGAGATGACCGGCGGCGACCGAGCTTTGATGGGATCGATGGAAGGATTGGATGACCTACTGCTGATGGGGTGGCTCCAGCTCCAAGAACACGGTATCAAGAAAGAAGATGTGGTGATCTGCTTTTCGGAGGGAGGGGACACGCCCTCGGTTATTGGAACTCTTCAGGCCGCCGTCGATGTATGGAAAGCTGATGGGCGTTATGATCCCCAAAACGCCCAAAAACATCTCTATTTCATCTATAACAATCCAGATGATGAACTCCTCTCCGCGGATCGAAGCCAGAGCATCATTGAAGATCCGGGGATTACAAAAATAAATCTTTCCACAGGCCCCCAGTCCATTTCAGGTTCGACCCGCATGCAGGCAGCAGCGATCAACGCCTATTTTATCGGCCATGTTCTTCAAAGCGCACTGCACAGGACTCTGAAAAATATCCTGTCACGAAAAGAGATGACCCGTCTGGGTTTTTCGGACACCTATTGGCTGAAGGAAAAGCTGTCAGAATTCCCCGCAATCCTGAAGGAAATTAAAGACAACCTGCCCGCACTAGCGAGGATTTCCCGTCTTGAGGCAGAGACATACAAAACGAATCACCATGTGACCTACTTCGCACAAAAAGGACTGTTCGTGTCTCTCTCAGACTGCATTGAAAGGAGCCTCGAGTTCTCCCTCCCCCCCCCGGATCCCAATAAAGAAATCGGACGAAAGTCTTGGGTTCAAGCATGGACAGCCGCATCCAGTCAAGAGGAATCTTGGCAAGTTTTGTTGGGGCGGAACTTTCGAGGACTGGAACCAACTCTCTATAAGACTCCTTTTTCTGAAGTGCTTGCCGATCTCCGTATAAAAAAAGTGGCCCTAGACCATCTCGAACACGCAGGAGAAAATCAGAAACTTCTCTATGATTTTTCTCTGGCTTCATTCAACCTCACCAACCGCGGTCCCAGAACGGGAGATCTGGGAATTTCCGTGCTCATAGATAGGGAAGACGCAGACCTTACCCAAAGGAACTCTTATCTTTTAAGGTTTTTGTCTCTTTTTTCCGGAAATAACAAAAATTCAGCAATTCTATTTGTCCACGGCCAAATCGAAAACAACATCCAGGAACGTGTCGAAAATCTGCCCGCATCCGAGAAGATCACAAGAGATGCTCTGGTCACGGTCTTTATTGATTCGACAAACGATCCACTTGCTGTTAACCAGCAAATTGCCCTTAAAATACTTCTCAACACGCTTTCTACCGCTGTTATGGCCGATCTGGGAAGAGTTGTGGGCAATACGTTGACACATATAAGACCTTCCAATTTGAAATTCATCGGACGAGCCACCCATCTCATCCAAGATCACGTTAACGACACTCTTAACCACCCACAATGGATCAGATCCCACGGCATCCGGAGCTCCATTTCCTACGGGGAAGCCAATGCCGTTCTATTCGAGAGCAAACAGTATCTTAAAGATAAAAACATCCCATCCGAATTCGGATCGGAAGCGGCCCTTTCTATCATCCATATCCTGGAATCCTTGCGGTTGAAAAGCGGGTTGTCCCAAGATGAAGCCTATAAAATCAAAAAAAATAAAGGACTTGTTTATTATCTATCAGAAATTTTAGATCAATAATTTGCATATGTCATCCACGCGCTACCCGATCACAGAGGAGATACCCCAAGAAACCCTCGATGCAGAACTCGAATTCCTAGACAACTTACGGACAAAACGTTTTGCGACCCGTTTCTGGGGACGTCTCAAATTGAGCGGTCCAGGATTTATGGATTCCGCTCTAACACTGGGAGCAGGAACGCTTACGGCCGCTATGCTCTCAGGAGCCGTTTTCGGTTATCGGATGCTCTGGCTTTTATGGGTTGCTATGGGATTGGGGATGTTTATGATGGCAGCCATGGCCAGGTTCACATGCCGTGGACAATCGCCTATCATCCCGATCCAGAATAAATTTCATGGATGGGCGGTGGGATCTCTGCTGACCGCTCTTATCGGCACAGCCGCGGTGGCCGTCATCTTCAACTATGGTCAGTACAGCATCGGTACACATCTCATCGAATCATTGACGCCGCTTTTCGGATTTCGTTTCCCAAGGCAGATCAACTGGATTGTGTACATGGCCATCACCAGTGGACTGATCCTCAGCTATGGGAGAAGAGGAAAGCGCGGCATGCTCTTGGTGGAAAACTTTATGAAGTTGAGCATCGGGCTCATGCTTTTATGTTTTGGAGGCTGCCTGGTTGTTGTCGGAGTGGACTGGTCCCAATTTTTTCAAGGACTGTTTATCCCCTGGCTTCCATCTGGAGTGGAAGGGATAGACCTCTTTGTCGCTACCTCAGCTGCTGCCATTGGAGTGATGGATTGGATCTTTTTCCATTACGCTGGATTGTCGCGTGGATGGGGACGCAAACACGAATCTCAAGCCCGATTCGATATTACAGTGGGACTGTTTTTTCCCTTTGTGATTATCAACATTTTAGTGATGAGCGTGTTTGCCGGAACCCTCAACAAGGCTGGACTTCATCCGGAAACCGCCCCAGAACTCGCTCAAGCGCTTCTTCCTCTTCTGGGACCAACCTGGTCACAGATTATGTTCTATGTCGGATTTCTTGCCGTGCCCATCACAACAACCGTGGGCATGAGTTTGGCCTGTGCCATGGCCGTACATGAAGCTTTTGGCTGGAAACCCGATGTGCGTTCATGGCGGTGGAAACTGAGCGCTTTGCTGCCTCAAATCGGATTTCTAGCTGTATGGTACCCGCGGCCAATCTGGCTTGTGATTGCCATTGGAGCATTCCTCTCATTGACAAACAACATCGTGGGCTGGTCCCTTTTTCTGCTCCTCAATGACCGCCGAGTCCTTGGGAAGGACAGGTCCAAATCTTATGTATGGAACCTCGGTATTCTTCTCCAGATCACTCTTCTCAACTGCATCGCAATCATTTATATTTTCAATAGGCTGGGATGGTGGACAAAATGATCGATCTCCATCGACGTCTGGGCCCTTTTTCACTCCGTGTTTGGGGACTTATATTTAATTTTATCGGGAATGCTTTTGCTGTTTACGGAGCCCTTGGCGTTTTTCGGGATGGAAGCCGCGTTCTCTTCCTCGTCATAGGGATCGTGTTAACGCTCATTTGTATCCTGACGCTGGCCAAGCCGGACAGTTCATAGACTCTTTTCGGATAAGATCTTACGAGGTGCTTAATAAAAGAAGGAGGTCCTGAGAAATGAATAATAGGGAAAAGACATACTCAAAAGAGGACGTCCTGAGACAAATTCTCCAGGCAACAAGAAGAACAGCCCTCTTATACCATCATCTTTCACAGACATTAATCCAGGAGCTGGGTGAGGACCGAGGAAAAATCCTGTTAAAGACAATCATCGAGAGTTATGGAAAACAGATCGGACAGGAAGCTGCGGAAAAAACGAAACAAAAAAATCTTGATTTGACACCTGATAATTTCGAAGGCGATTTGCCGATCGACGCCTGGAAAACTGAGGCCGTCACGGTCGACGGGGAAGAGCGCGTCAGAGTGCATTACTGCCCGCTCGCTGCGGAATGGCTGGATTGGGGCGATCCCACAACAGCAAGGCTGTATTGTTTTGTCGACCAGGCCAAAATGCAGGGATATAATCCCGAGTATGTGTACGTTCACGTCAAAAACCTCCTAGATGGAGATCCCTACTGCGAACTGGCTGTCCGGGCGAAAAGCAAAGACACAGAAGCAAACAAAAAAACATCTGATTCTCTCGCAGAGCCTTCTTCAGGAGTACGCTGGGCATTTGGAACATATTCCAAAGATGACCTTATGAAAATGGATCCTGTAAGCCTGCGCGCATTATTCAGAGAGCGCGTTCACCACACCATTGAGGTGGTTATTTATCCCATTCTTCTGGGAAAAAAGAATGCACCCCCGCGCTTAGGGTTCCAGGTCCAACAAATTCTGGATGTTTGGGAGGAAAGAGGATTCCATGACCGTGATCCAGACATTGTTTGGGGCAAAACGTATCTTAAGCTGGCACAAGAACTATTAAAGGGGAAAAAGCCGGTTATCAACGAGCCACCTTCTCCTCCTCTAGGACAGGAGGCAGCCAACATTGTCAGCAGGCTTTTTCAAGAAAGACGTTCCGTTCGCAACTGGATCCCCGGCAAACACATCCCAGAGGACTCTATCGAGAAAATTCTCGAGGCAGGGAGAGCTGCACCTAATGCATGCAACCTGAATGCCGTTCGGTTTATTGTGATTCGCGATTTGGCAGAAGCAAAAAAGGTTTGGAGTGATATCCCCACACCAATGGACGAGTGTTTGCTTATCGTTATTGCCTATGACAACCGGGCCTACCGCGTAGTCGGGCACGACCGCCTGGTCCCCCATAACCGTCTTCTGGACTGTGCGGCGGCCGCCGATCATATGTGTCTTATGGCGCATGCCCAGGGCTTGGGTGCGGTCTGGCTGACCTGCACAAAAAAGACAGCTCAATCATTTAAAGAAAAATACGGGATTCCCAAACACTTAGAACAGGTCCTTCACATCGCTGTGGGATGGCCGGCTCAAAACACAATTAAAAGCGCACGTATGCCGCTCAAAGAGATGGTGATTTCAAAGGCTCATCCATGACGCTGAAGTAGCCAACAGGCTCCCGTGATTGAGGATTCTAGGATTTGGCATTCCTCCTCTTGATTCCAAATGTACCAACGCAGAGATTCAGCGATTTCGGGATGGGCTTTGGATAGAGACAATGACCTTTTTTTTATGGCCGTCATGTAATCTCGGTTTTTAGCGGCCACTTCGGCATCGGGATGGATTATTTCTTTGATTAAAGTGTCTCCGTATGTCGTAAGAGCCTTAAATGTTTTACTGTAAGATGCATAATGGCCATATCCTATTTTTTCAACATGGCCTCCTTCTTTATAGAAGCCATCATCGATGAGAATATAGCCGCCGGGACGGACGGTTTTTCTTAGGTGGCCCACAGTTTTTTTCCAGTTCCCTAGAAGCCCCCCCATAGACACAAAGATTACCAGGTCATAATGATGGGCCTTTTTGAGCATTTCACGGATGTCCTCGTGATAAAATTTACAGTGTTCAGCCACCCCTCTTTTGAGGGCCTGGCGCTTCGCGTCCTCCAGGAAGGAATCGGTGAGATCCACGCCAACAGTATAAAAACCCAACGCCTGGGCCAGAGTGACGGCCACAGCGCCCTTGCCCGTACCCAGGTCCAGCACTTTGGTTTCTTTCGGATTGAGGGAAAGAGACCTAAGCATATCCACATACAGGGATGGGAAGCTTCCAAGCTCCCAAAGATCACTCAGCAGGTCTGGAAGATAGGGGAGCAGTTCCTTGTTGGCCTCCAGAGAGATGATCAAGTCACGTTCTTGTTGTGCTGTCAGATGTGCTTTGTTCTCCATTCTATTTCTATAGACCCGCCCCCTGCAGTATTTTCAACTCATAGATCAATGAGATATAAATTGTCGCATTTTTGCTTATTCTTTTTTAGTGCAAAAATGTCGAATAGAGATAAAAGGCTCTGTAATCCAAGTGTTTTTTGTTCGCTTCATCAACAAGTGGTCTAAAGGGGGATTTAAAATCCACTGGGGTTGTTTTGAACAGAACCAAAGCCGGAGATTTAACGACTTCATGAAGTGTGGCAAAATCCATTTCTTTTTCCACATAGAGAACACAGTTGGTTCCAGACATCCTGGCGGCAGAAGTCATGTCGAGAAAGAGAAAGAGATCATCTTCAGACTGAATACTCTTATTTGACACATGAATCCAAATTCCTTCCTTTGCGAGGCTCACAATCTCTGGAGTCACAGGGCCATGGTGGTAGTAGATTAGGCTGCTTGATCCCTTACGGCACTCGGCAGCAAGGAGAGAGAGATCAGCCAAGTTCCTGTCTTTTTCCTTGTTGGACACATGAACAAAAAGGCCCAATCTGGCTAGATGAGCAAGGGAAGCTAGCGGAATAAAACCATGTTCTTCTTCTGAAACTATTTCGTTCTGAAGAAAAGTCGCAATAATCGCACCTCCTGATTTCGCCGCCTTGAGAATAAACTCCAATTCCAGGACGTCTTTTCTCAGACGATCCGAAGTGTAGAGATCGGCGCCCTTTCCAACTATTTTTTCAAGCTGATGTCCTTCGAAAACTCCAGAATCGACCAGACGAAAACGGATTCGACCGGGCTTGCGTCTGCTGAGAGCATCCAGAAGCCAGTCATAATTTTGCTGGTCGTCACGAAACGTCAGATCCATTCTCCCTGAAATTTTGTCTGGCGAACTCTGTGGATGGTCTTGCTTAAGTTCGTTTTTGATTTCCTCGTTTTCCATTTTCTCAATCCTTCAACCCAAAACAATCGCTCTTTTAGAAGGCATACAGCTTCTCATATTTCCCCCCCCAAGTAAAGATTCGTAAAGAATGGGGCCTGGCTTTGAAGATGTGAAAGATTTTCAATGAAATCT
>CAZLLG010000029.1:0-21454 GCA_964560275.1 uncultured Eubacteriales bacterium
CTTTTATTCCAATAGCTTTGCTCCCAATATCATCACACTTTTTGTTATAGAGCCACCCAATGAACATCCTAATCTCGTTATATTTCCTTAATATATGAAAAGGATTACTGGAATAAGTTTTTTAAAAAAACTAATAAATTTTGGGTATTATTCCAAATCAAAAAGTTTTCCCTTCCCTTTGATCATATGATATGTTCATCCCGTGCCATCTACCCATTCTAAAAGGACCTTCTGGTCCAAAGCATCTGAACTTGCGGAGAGGACTCCAGATTCGAGAAATAGATATGTGGATTTTCTCCGGGCAGTTTCGATAGCAGCTGTTATCTTCGGCCACTGGCTGGTCGCGGCACCATTTATGAAAGATGGTGTGTTGAGTGCCAGCAAATTATTGGAACACCAAACGTGGACTCAATGGCTCACCTGGATTTTCCAAGTGATGCCTGTGTTTTTTTTTGTAGGAGGGTATGCGAACAGTGCATCGTGGCGGGCCGCAAGACGTGCCAACCGCAGCTATAATGAGTGGCTATTCTCAAGACTCCAGCGCCTTGTAGGGCCGGTACTACCGCTGGTAATCACGTGGACTCTGATAAGCATTTGTGCCTATGCATTTAAGGTCAATCCCGATTTAATCAGCCTCGGTTCAAAGGTAGCCTTTATTCCTGTCTGGTTCCTTGCCGTTTACATTTTGGTGGTGGTCTGTGTCCCTGCAACACTTGCTGTATGGGAACGTTTTGGGATTGCTTCATTCTGGATACTAGTCCTGGCCACTGCTGTGGTCGACGTTCTGTTCTTCGCGACAGACAATCAAATTATGGGTTGGCCCAACTATGGATTCATCTGGCTGGCTGTTCACCAACTTGGGTATGCATGGCGGGACAAACGTTTTGTCGGACTAAAGATGACACTCCCTCTTATTTTTGGTGGACTTCTGGTATTGATGGGCCTCGTAAAGTTTGGACCGTACCCCATCAGCATGATTACTGTTCCAGGCGAAGGAATCAGCAACTCATTTCCTCCAAAACTACCTTTACTTGTACTTGGTATATTCCAGTGCGGGTTTTTACTCTCTATCGAAGCCCTGATGCGCCGCTGGCTCAAGAAAAAAATCCCATGGACGATAACCATTCTTGTAAATAGTTCGATCATGACAATCTTCTTGTGGCATCTTTCAGCTATGATCTTGATCCTCGGAATATCGTTGTTATTGGGTGGTTTTGGTATCAGTATGGAACCGGGCAGTGGGATATGGTGGGCAGCACGACCTGTTTGGATTTTTATTCTAACTGCTGCACTTCTTTGCTTTTGGGGTCTATTCGGAAGATTCGAACGTTTGGAGGCAAGGGCTCATCCAAGCAATACTTTGCGTTTAATAGCAGGCGCAGTCTTGATATGTATCGGCTTAGCCCTTCTGGCTTTAAAAGGAATAGGAGGTGGTGATTTTTTAGGCATCCGCGTTTGGCTGGCAGTGCTGCCTTTTTTAGGCGCCGCATTGGCTGGAGTGATACCAATCGGCAAAATGTCGAGAGGCTCCGGAAGGGAAGAGACTGAAAATGAAAGCTACAGAAGCTCTAAAATAAGATGAATGAGTTTAAGGAAGAATTGGTCGCGCCCTGTGGGATGAACTGCAGAATCTGTATCGCTTTTTTCGGATACACAATGAGTGGAAACAAAAGAAAGATGACGTGTCCCGGATGCAAATCCAAAGACAAAAGCTGTGCCCATCTAAAAAAATACTGTGAAAAATTATTAAAAAAAGAAGTGGCGTACTGCTATGAGTGCAACGATTTTCCCTGCGCACCAATAAAAAGATTAGACACAAAATACCGCAGCAGATTTGATTACAGTACGATAGAAAATCTTGAATACATTAAAAAGAAAGGAATGATAAAATTTCTTCAAAAAGAGGAAGACAAATACAAATGCCTAAACTGTCTGGGCATCATCTGCGTACATAACAACAAATGTTATTCATGTGAAACATCTTAAGGAGTCAACAATGAAGAAAACAAGTGGTTTGTTTATCGCCCTTTTTATTCTGTGTGTTACGTGCACAGGAACCCAGAAATCGAGTGATCCAGAAAAAAACTTTGAACACCTGTGGCAAACACTGGATAAAGAGTACGGCATTTTTCTTCCCAAACGTGTCGATTGGGATTTGCTCTACAAGGTCTACCGGCCCAAAGTCACCCCAGAAACAACGGATGAAGAATTGTTCGATATTATGGCGCAGATGCTCGGGCATCTCAACGACAATCATGTCCGCCTTCGTTCCCCTTTCAAATCCTTTGGAGCGGGTATCCTCCAGGAGAAAAAGAGGGAGGGATTTTCCCGCGACCTCGTAAAAGAAAAGTTCTTGAGCAATACATTTGAAGAGCGGTTAAAAGGAAGGTTTTTATTCGGCTTTGTGGATGAATCGGTCGGCTATTTCCACTTTTCAGGATTTGGCGGATTCAAAGAGAGTGCGAATGTGGTCGATGAGATCGTGGACAAATTCAAGGACTGCAAAGGCCTTATTATCGATGTCCGCTATAACGGAGGAGGAAGCGATATGGTGGGCAAGGCCATCGCCGATCGGTTCGCAGATAAAAAAAGACTCTATATGACCACCCAGATCCGCAGGGGGTCCAGCCATGACGATTTTTTGCCTCCAAGGTATTTTTATACAGAACCAAACGGCCCAAGACAGTTTACAAAACCGATTGTTCTGCTCATCCACCGCTTTTCAGTCAGTGCGGCCGATAATTTTGCAATGGCCATGAGAACTCTTCCTCACGTCACATTGGTGGGAGAAACAACCTCGGGATGTCAGGCCGACCAGCATGGGGCCCGCCTTCCCAACGGCTGGAATTTTTCCGTTTCCTACACGCTTTTTGTCGATCAGGACGGATTTTCTTGGGAGGGCATCGGCATTCCTCCCGACCTGCGCCAGATCAACCGTCAGGAAGACATCGACAACGGCCGGGATAAGCCGCTGGAACTGGCCATCGAATTGATCAACTCGGGAGCGATGAAGAAGAGAGCAGAGCTGCCTGAATTTCCCATCATCAAAAAATAAGGGATAAAGATTTCTAGGAGGGAGGAATAAGATCATGAAAATCAAAACTATTTTAGGATTATTCATTTGTCTGAGTATCTTGTGTTATTGCGGTCCACGGGAGACGGACTTGGACACAGCAGCAGTCTCTTCAGATTATCAGGATCTCATCGAACTTTTTAAGGAATTTAGGGAATATCAAAAACCGAGAATTTTCGAAGGAGTTCCCGACTACACGGAAAAAGCCATGGTCGAGCAGTATGCCCGGCTGGATGAGTTCTGGGAAAAACACGAATCAATCGATTCTTCCGGTTGGACGATTCCAGAGAGGGTGGATTACGAAATCCTCAGAGCTGAGATAAAAGGACTGGATTTCGATCACAGGATACTCCATCCCTGGAAAAGAGATCCTGCTTTTTATGCCGTGATAACGACCTATGAGCCCGATGTTCCCGCCCGTGAAGCACCGGAGATCTTTAATGTCCTCTATCTGCCCGATTACAGCTTCCCTCTGGAAGGGGAACAGAAGGAGGATTTCCGCATCAAACTTAAAGCCATTCCAGACATTTTGGATCAGGCAAAAACGAATCTTACGGAGAAGGGAAAAGACCTCTGGTGTTTCGGGATAAGAAAAAAGGAAGGAGAGCTCGCAGCCCTTTCGTCTCTGTCTGAGCGGCTGGCCAGTGAAACCCCGGACCTTGTACCTCTCGTCGATTCGGCAAAAGAGGCTGTAAAGGAATTCAAGGCATGGCTCGAGGACGAACACGCCTCAATGGAACCAACAATGGATGGGATCGGAGTGGACAATTTCAACGGCTACATGAAACACGTTCATCTTGTGCCCTTTACCTGGCAGGAGCAGGTGGACATCTGCCGGCGGGAATTGGAACGCTCCTGGAACGCATTAAAACTGGAGGAAATACGAAATCGCGATCTGCCCCCGCTTGAACCGGCTCAATCGGTCGAAGAACTCCGTGTTCGCCTTAAAAAGGCGGTCGACGAATTCATGAATTTTTTGCAGGAGAAAGAGATCTTTACCGTTCCCGATTACATGGCCCTCAACACCGAAGTGAGCGGCTATACACCGCCCGAACGGCAGAGCTTTTTTACCCGTGTCGAATACCACCACTATTTGGCCCTGCGGCCCCACATGATCCACTGGCTGGAAAAACAGCGGGAAATATTCAATGATCATCCCATCCGGGGCGTGCCGCTTCTCTATAACATCTGGGACAGCCGGGCCGAGGGATTGGCCACAGAATTCGAGGAAACCATGCTCCTAGCCGGCCTGCTCGATTCCGCACCGCGGGCGCGGGAATTGACCTGGATCCTTTTGGCCTTCCGAGCTGCACGTGCACTGGGCGACCTTATGGTGCACAGCGGAGATTGGACTGTTCAAGAAGCGGTGGATTTTGCTGTCAAAAACACTCCCCGCGGATGGGTCAAACCAGATGGACGCACCATCTGGGGAGATATCGGTCTCTATTTGCGGCAGCCGGGTTACGGGACAAGTTATGTGTACGGCAAGATCCAGCTGGAACGTCTCATCGCGGACAGGGCCATCCAATTAGGCGACGATTTTAAATTACGTGATTTCTTCGATGACTACTTTACACGTGGTGTAATCCCCGCATCTCTAATCCGCTGGGAGATGACAGGACATGAAGATATCATAACTAAATTAGGCCTGATAGAAATAGATGAAGATGAACAATGAGACTTTACAAAGTAGCTGTGTCAATATTACTGGATCATTTATGATTTTTCTTAGGCAGAAGATGGCTGGGTTGAAGTAGATCGATATCTATAAATCAGCCTTTCCTTTGACTCTCCGATATAACAATATCGTTTTCCTCTGAAAGCACTGAGATCAACTGATTAAACTTTTCTATGGTCGGAACAGAGCGGCCCTGTTCATACCTCGCGTAAGTGTTGTGCGATTTTGTTCCCAACCTCTTTGAGACTTCAACCAGTGTCAAGCCGTGTTTTAATCGCTGCCTCCGCAGCAAAAAAGCCGTCACAGCAGCGACATCGTCCGATGAGACCTCAAAATACGATCCTTCTCCTGGAAAGACTTCGGCCTTAAAATCCTTTTTATTTACAAGTGCTTCAATGGCGTCGACAATCATATCAAAGGCCTCTTTTTTTGAATGTCCTTGAGTCACAATGTCGAGAATTGGCACTTCTATGGCCCAAGACTTGCCTGATTTTATCACACATCCTTTCAGTCGCATCAGTCGGCTTCTTTAACCTTTTTTAGAATTGACATAGCCGTATATTCATTTATTTCATTATGTCGAGGAACAGCAATGTCATATTCATCTTTTGACCAAATATCATGTCTCCGGCCATGCGATTTAATTTCCATCCGAGTGATTTCAATCTTTTTTCAAGTTCTTTACGTTTCATGTTTATATTTACACTTAAACGTGTAAAACGTCAAGAGGATTTTTATCACTTTGTTTCTAATTTTAAAGACGATTGGAGTATTGGATCTTCTCAATTCATTAAGAATCGAACCAATTTGAATTTGACACTCCCCTCTCAAATTCATATCTTATTGTCATAAAGTAGGAGGGATAAGACTTTATCGTCATCCTCCTTTTTAGATAGACAGGGATAATTGATTCCGCAATTTGGGTGTTATGTTCTTTTAGGATGTTTGTGGAAAAGAACGAAATTAAGGAGGGATCCAAAGTGAACAAAAAAGAGTTCTTATTATGGAGAAGATTTAACTCCAGGGCCGTTTGCATTTTGGTCAAAATGTGTGTTTTGGGAGCTGTTTTTGCCGTGTGTTTGCTAAATGTTTGGGCACATCAAGTGTCAAACGAGAAACCGGCGACAGAGACAACTCTGTCAGACAAGGGCCAAGCATCACTGGATTCCAAAGCAAATCAGGTCATTCAGCAAGCTTCGAAATACATCAGCGGGCTAAAAAGTTTCCGCACAGAAATTGACATGATAATGAAGATCGAGGCAGAGGGCATGAAACAAGAAATGACCTCAAAGTACTCACTGGCTCTCCAAAAACCAAATAAATTTGCCATGGTTCTGAACAGCGGAATGTTTGGAGGAACAATTGTATGCGATGGAAAGGATGTCTTTTCCTACACTCCGATGATCAAGAAATATACAAAAGAGAAAGCACCCGAATCACTCAGCAACCTCAAAAATTTGAAAACAACTGGTGCGATGGATTTGACCTTCATAGCCAAATTCATAATCCATGAAAATCCTTACGATTTGATTATGGAAGAGGCAAAGAGTGGAGAATACGTAGGTTTGGAAGATCTAGATGGCAAAAAATTCCATCACCTGAAGTTGACCGCAGACTTAGATGGGGAAGAAACCGATTTTGATGTTTGGGTGAATGAAGATGAAAATCCCACAATTCATAAAATTGTCCCAGACATCTCAAAGGCCTTAGCGAAATCAGGGGAGGACATGCCTGGAGGATTTGAAAATATGAAGGTAGATGTTGAATTAGTATTCAAAAATTGGGAAGTGAATGTCGATCTTTCTGATGATACTTTTTCATTTACTCCACCAGAAGGCGTTGAATTGGCAGGGCCCCCTAAGCCCCATCCTCTTCTTGGAAAACCTGCCCCCCTTTTCAAACTGGAACTTCTTGAAGGGGGCGAATTTGATTTAGCCCAGCATAAAGACAAAAACATTGTTATCCTAGATTTTTGGGCGACCTGGTGTGGTCCCTGCAAAAAAGTTATGCCGATCCTGGAAGAGATCGCAAAGGAATACAAGGACAAGGGTGTCGTAGTTGTCGCTGTCGATTTGAGAGAAGAGCCAGAAAAGATACGTTCGTTTTTAGAGGAACAAGGCCTCCATCCAACAGTGGCTTTAGATAAGGATGGCAAGGTAGGCAGCCTTTATGAGGCCAAGTCCATCCCACAGACAGTGATTATCGGGACTGACGGTTCGGTTCAAGCCGTCCATGTGGGATCGACTGCCACTACAAAGGAAGCATTAAAAAAGGAACTGGATGAACTTTTAGAAGGCAAAAAACTGACCCCAGTTATAAAACCAGTTCCCCGTACACGGAGGACAGCTGAAGAATCGGAAGCAATCTGGACCCTGCAATCACGGAGTATTGCAAGGGAGTTGAACCTCTCTGAAGAAGATGAGTTAAAGCTGGCTGCCGCCTATAAGACCACTCGTAAAAGCCAGGCAGAAAAGATATCGGATATAAGAAAAGAAATTGGATTCGATCCAAATGCAAGCGGATTAATTTCTGAGAAATCTCAAGAGCTCAATGCAAGTGAAAAGGATAAACTCGAAACATCAATCAAGGAATTCCTAGATGATGAAAAAACAGCTACAGCAGTCGAATTGATGGGGTCCTTCAGCTATATGTGGGATCGTATGTCCTCAGTTCTATTGGGATTTAAGCTCGAGGAGGAGAAGTTATATCAAGCAGTCGAGCACGTCAATGCCTATATCATCGTACTCGAAGAGGCAAGCAAAGGTGTACGTACGGATCCTGACTCAAGGGCTGTATTATGGGAAAGAGTTGATGAACAACGGGAAAAACTGACTGAATCCCTAGCCTTGATACTCTCAAAAGATCAGCTTGATTCTTGGAAAAAAATATACGGCAGATAAAAGGAGAAAAATATGAAGAAAGCATTTCATGTTTTTTTGTTTGTTTTAGCAGTTGGTGTACTCTTATTTTCTATTTCTTCAGTTCCAGTTCAAGAAGAATTGGCAGACTTTGAAATAATCGTTACCGTTACAGAAAAGGGCGTAGAAATGAAGAGCAATCATGGCTGTGCCTGGGTGAAAACGAGCTGGTCAGTAGCCGGAGCATCCACTTACAGTTTTAAAGTGGACGAACATGGTGTTTCTAAAGTTGATTGACGTTGATATCAAATTTATACAACTTCAGATAACAGCCCTATAATTCTTGCGTTATTGCTATTTGACACTCCCCCTTACCTGGACTCAAGAAACTGACATAGAATAATTCAGCTTGAGAATTTTCGACATCAAGCAAGTCCATTCAAGTATCCGAATCTAAACAGGACAAAAATTGATAATTATAAGACAATGGTATATACTGTGGTATATACCCACGGAGATGATAAAATGGATACAGCAAAATTATTCAAAAACGGACGCAGCCAGGCTGTGAGGCTTCCAAAAGAATATTCTCTTCCAGGAACAGAAGTCTATATTAAAAGAATCAATGGAGTTGTCATTCTTATTCCTATGGATAAAGATCCCTGGCAGCCACTTATCGACAGCCTCAATAAATTCTCCAGCGATTTTTTTGATTTTAAAAGAGATCAAGGGACATATGAAAAGCGTCAACAGATTAAATGAAATACTTATTGGATACAAACATATGTAAATACACTATCAATAAGCGATCTGCTCCTATCCTTGATACCATACGCTCAAAACATCCTGATGAGATATCGATTTCGTCTATAACCATTGCTGAACTCAATTATGGAGCAGAACGAAGTGAAAATCCGCACCAAAATAGAATCGCCATCCTTGAATTTCTCATACCCTTCAACCTATTGGATTTCGATCAACGGGCAGCTTCCTGTTATGGAAAAATCAGGGAAGAATTAGAATCGAAAGGAACTCCTATAGGACCAATGGATTTATTGCTCGCCTCTCAAGCCACAGCCTATAATTTGATTTTTGTTACCAATAACATAAAAGAGTTTAAACGTGTCGATAATTTACGTATGGAGAATTGGCTGAGATAGCGACGTTTTTAAGAAATCAAAATAATCTTTAAATCTATTTTGACATTTATATGTAATTATTTAAACTAAAGGTACCCATAATTGGTCACCTTCGGTTCATAAAGATGGAAAAAGATTATATCTCAACTCTACTTCGTATAAATAACACTGTCTTTACGTTCAAAGAGCTTTCTTTGATTTGGAACGAAACTGATGCCCATCTGACAAAAAAACGCGTGTATCGCTACACAAAAATGGGCAAGCTTTACCCCATCCGCAAAGGAATCTACGCCAAGGACAAGAATTACGACAAGTTAGAACTGGCAAATAAAATCTTTACTCCAGCTTATATAAGCCTGGAAACCGTTTTGACCAGAGAAGGCATTGTTTTCCAGCACTATGATCAAATCTTTATTATCAGTTATTTGAGCCGTGAAATTTCCTGCAACGGGCAGATCTACGTTTTTCGCCGAATGAAAGACATTATTCTTTCGAACTCGCTCAGCATAGAGAATAAAGGCAACTTCTACATCGCATCCAAGGAAAGAGCTTTCTTGGACACAATCTATTTGAACAGGAATTATCATTTCGACAATTTGTCATCGATCAACTGGGATATTTGTTTTGAAACGCTTCCTATCTACGAGAACAAAGCAATGACAAAGAGATTGAATTCGTATTTTAAACTCACCAAAAATGCTTGATCGAAACGTCCATAAAACGATCCTACTTCAGATATTAAAAGACATCTATACCGATACTTCCCTCGGTCCTCTTTTAGGCTTCAAGGGTGGAACAGCGGCGAATTTCTTTTACGATCTCGGCCGCTTTTCAGTAGATCTAGATTTTGATCTATTGAACGGAGACAAAGAAGCCTTTGTTTTCGAGAAGATTGAAAAAATCCTTCATGAATACGGAACCATAAAGGAAAAACATAGAAAAAAAAACACTCTGCTGTTTGTCATTTCACATAATGAAAAGTCCCAGAATATCAAAGTGGAGATCAATCGAAGAATCTTCGGCTCCCGCTACGAACTGAAAAATTATCTCGGCATCTCCGTGCTGATAATGAGCAGGGAAGACATGTTCGCTCATAAACTGGTCGCTGTTCTAGAACGGATAAAAACAGCCAATCGAGATGTTTACGACATCTGGCATTTCTTGAAAAACCGGTGGCCGATAAACAAAAAAATTGTAGAGAGGCAGACCGAGATGAACTTCAAAGACCATCTGAAGAAATGTATCGCGTTTATCGAATCCCTCAGCGACCGCAACATCCTTTCCGGCATGGGCGAACTTCTGAATGAAAAGCAGAAAGACTGGGCCAAAATTCATTTAAAGAGAGAAACCCTTTTCCTGCTTAAGATCCGATTAGAACAGGAAAAATAACGTCCACATCTAAGTCGTCGTCAAAGGGCGAACGGTTCCCCTTCTCTACAGGAAAACATCTCTTTTCAATGAATTTGGATAGCGATAAATACACAAGATCTTTTTATATGTTGGGATAAAGCACTTCACCTAATCAATGATTTCATAAGATCCTAACTGTACGTAAAGTATCTATTTGCAAGCATTTACTCAAAGTAAAGGGGTTTTGAGATCCGTCAAAGACCTATTTTTGTCTATTCGTAGCGGAGGCTCTGAACCGGATTGGCTGTGGCGGCTTTGAGGGCCTTTGCGCTGACCGATAGAAGAGCGATTCCTAGAGCCATAATTCCGGAGAGGACAAAAATCCAGATTCCTATATCGATTCTGTAGGCAAAGTTCTGAAGCCAGGCTCGCATTGCAAAAAAGGCCACAGGCCACGCAATCACATTGGCCAAGATAACCCATTTTGTAAACTGCTTGGACAGCAAAAGGACTACGTTGGGAACGGAGGCACCCAGCACCTTACGGATTCCTATTTCCTTGGTGCGCTGCTCGGCCGTAAAGGACGCCAGGCCAAAAAGCCCCAGACAGGCCACAAGGATCGTGATCAGCGTAAAAGCAAAAAAGATCTTCCCTATGCGCTGTTCGGTCCGGTAGATGCTGTCAAACCGGTCATCGAGAAAGGTGTATTCAAACGGATAGGCTGGAATCATTTCGTTCCAGATAGTTTCGATAGAGCGAATGGCTCCAGAAAGGCTTTCAGGACGGACCTTGACCGCTAAACGGCCTCTCCCATGGTCCAGTTTTATAATGAACCCCCGAATATTTTCCCGAAGAGAAGCAAAATGAAAGTCCTTGACCACTCCTATAACAGTAAAGGGGATCTGGACAAATTCCTCATCGACAACATCGGTCATCCTCACAATTTTGCCGAGAGGCTCGTCCCATCCGACTTCTTTAGCCAGCGTTTCGTTGATCACCACGGTGTCGCTGTCTCCGGTAAACTCCTTTGAAAAAAACCGTCCCGCGGCAAGCTCAAATCCCATGGTTTCCATATAATCTTCATCGGCTTCGGTGTAGGGATAAACTTTAGGCTCTCCCTGATTGAATCCCTCGAAGGCAAAAAATGTCTCGTTGCTTCCGACTCCGGGGAGTGTTTGTGCATTGGCGGCTTTAATGACACCAGGAATCTCGAAAACTCTCGATTTAAACACATCCCTCTGATTGGGTATCTGACCGCGGTAGTGGACAACCATAATCTGATCCTTATCGAATCCCAGGTCATAATTTTTGACGAACTGCATCTGAAAAAACACAATCAATGTGCAGCAGATAAGCGCGATGGAGATCACGTACTGGAAGGTGACAAGCCCGTTGCGGAAAAATCTGTGCCCCCGCCCCGCCTTGTACTGGCTCCTAAAAACATCGATCGGTGAGTAGGCCGACAGAAAGAATGCAGGATACGTCCCCGCAATCAGTCCAACTAGAAGTGTGATCCCGATAAGCCCAAGAGTGATGATCCAGTTGTCGAAGGGATTAAATACAAGCTCCTTTCTGGAGAGCTGATTGAAGGCGGGAAGAAGGACCTGTATCAGAAGCAGGGATAGGAGAAAACTGATAAAACTGAGCAGCAGGGTTTCCCCTAAAAATTGGGAGATCAGCTTTTTCCTCTGTGCGCCTAAAACCTTCCTCATCCCGACCTCTTTGGCTCTGTGGGCGGACTGTGCGGTGGAGAGATTCATGAAATTGATGCAGGCGATCAAAAGAATGAAGAAGGCGATCGTTGTCATGATCCAGATGTAGGCGATACTGCCTCCCGGCTCCAGTTCCCCTTCGGTGGTGGAGTTGAGATGGATGCTGGTCAGCGGCTGTAGATAGAGATCGAGCTTGAGGTCGAGCTGTTTGATCTGTTCGGGCATGTTGTCCATCATCAGGGTATAAAATTTTTCGTCCAGCCCTTCTACAGAAGCGCCGTCCTGGAGCTTAAAATAGGTGTTAAAATTAAAACCCATCCAACTGTCCAAGGGTTCTCCTGTCCTGTTGAGTGTGGGCAGGGAGATCAACATGTTGAATTTGAAATGGGAATTTTCCGGCATTTTTTTGACGACTCCTGTGACAGTGTAAAAATCCTCACTGCCAAACTGGAGGGTCTTGTTTATGGGATTTTCCTCACCGAAGTACTTTTGGGCCATCTCCTCGGTGATAACGAGATTATATGGCGCTTCTAAAAACGTCTCCGGATTTCCCCGGAGAACATCGATAGAAAAAACATCGAAGATGCCAGAATCGGCGTAGCGGATATTGGACTCGTCGAATTCTTTATCTTCATAGGAGATAAGAGCCCCTCCCATCGACCGCAGCCGGCCCACCTCGATCACTTCGGGAAAATTGTCCATAAGCGCCGGCCCCATTGGCGCAGGAGCCGAAGGGATATTTAAAATTCGGCCCTGGGCGTCGATGTTGAGGGCAATGCGGTAGATGTTTTCGCTGTCTTCATTAAACCGGTCATAGGTGACCTCATTCAGGACAAAGAGCAGCATGAGGATGCTGACCGCCATGCCGATGGCCAGGCCAAAAATATTGATCGCTGAAAAACTCTTTTTTCTCAGAAGGTTTCTTATCGCTGTTTTGAAATAGTTTTTAATCATAGGGCTCTCCCGAAGAATTCAAAGTTTATATACATCTGTCATTTTGATGGACGTGTAGGCCCCTAAAAAAGTTCCATTGCAACAAATTTTTATTACTTGAGATTTTTTCCGCAGTGCGGGCAGGCCTGCCAAGCCTTCTCGACCGTCTTTTTGCAGTCCGGGCAAACCGGTTCCGCCATGTTGGACCCGCAGTGAGGACAAAATGTGAAATTGGGAGATACCGGTGTGTTGCATTCAGGGCATTTAGTATATTGGGCTGGTGGGGGTGGTTCACTCTCCCTTGGAAGGTTATCCGAACGGACGATGAGATAGATCAAGAGCCCTATGATATTCCCGATAAAAACAAGCAGTCCCCACAAAATGCCGTTCATCCCGCGACGTTCGGCATCCCGGTACACCCAGACAATGACACATATCCAAAGAATCAGCCAAGCAAGAGAAAAAAGAGTCGTCGGGAGATATCCGAAAAATTTAAAAGGCCTAATATTTAAGGAATGGAGAGCATTTTCCCATCCATTCTGTACGCTGGAAATCGTCGAAGAGAAAAATCCAAATGGCGTAAAGGCAAGAGGGGTTAATCGCCAACCTATAAAGCAGAGCAGTATCAGAATAATAATGACCGCTGTAACTTTTCCCGCTGTTGTAGCCATGTTATCCTCCTATTGAAATATATGTATCTTGATTTTTTTTTGATTGATATCGACGAATGAGCAAAGGTGCAAATAAAAGCATCATGATATTTTGAATAATCCAAAACAGGCCAAGAATTGTCGAAAAAGACAGATTCTCATCGGCAAATCCAAAATCCTTAAAAAACGGAAAGACCCAGAAAACAGTCAGGACAAGAAGAGAAATAAAAACGACCTTCATGTACATTGGAATGGATTGAAGCTGTTTTTGAAGACTCGCTTTCTTTTTATTGTTTTGGAGAGAATAAATTTCACTCAAACACTTGAGATATGTTTTTTTATCGAGATCTTCTGGGAGAGTCGGTTCTTTTCCGCGATTCAGCAGGCCCCTTAAATTCCCCAAATCCTCCTGTAGGCGGGAACACCGGCTGCAGTGTTCGATATGGGAAAAAACGGTTTCGCGTTCTTCCAAATCATGGAATTCCCCTGAAGATTCGATGATTAATTTCTCGATGTCTTTACACTTCATTTTAAACACTCGCTATAAGGGTTTTTTTTGGGTTGTATATCCAAAGATCCTGACGGAGCCTTTTGACGGCTCTGTGTTGAATCGATTTCACCGTTCCCTCGGGCACCTTGAGAATTTCGCTGATTTCGGAATATTTGAAGCCCTCAACTTCTTTCAGCACAAAGATCAGGCGGTGCCTGGGCGGTAGATCGGACAGGGCTTTTTGGAGAGCTATCTTCACTTCTTGGTGTTTGGAATCGTTTTCAGCATCAGGCTTTTTACCCCACATCGGTTTTTCCAAATGTTTATCAACTTCCTGGTCAGAACTCGATTTCTGGAAAGCAAAGGCCCTTCTCACTCGTTTTTTTCGCAGCCAGTCCCTATAAAGATTGGATGTGATTGTCAAAATCCATGTCTTGCAGTTATCCATATCGATTGTCTTATGGGCTAAATGTTTGGCGATCCGCAGCCATGTCTCCTGGAATAAATCCTCGGCCTCTTTCTCGTTCCGGGTGAGATAACAGGCCAGCCCGTAGATAGCGGACTTGTGTTCACTGTAGATCAAATCGAAAACAGCTGTGTTATTCACCCGTTGTTCCATTTCCGAAACTATACCTGTATAGGATCCTGTTTATTTTATTCCAACTTCCGTTTCATTACAAAGAACGTATGATAGCCAAAAAGGTTCTGGTTGCTTTAAGAATAAGGAGTATATAGGATTATAATTTCCCTAATTGGACAAAGCTATATGAGCACAGAGAATTCAAAGAAACTCTTTTGGATCCGGTCGTTTCACACATTCATTATTATAGGCATGGCGACCTGCATCTTCTATGTGTTCTACGCAGGAATATCAGGAGCCAGAGGAATTTTTCTTAAACTATCGATAATCGCTGTGGTGATAGAGGGGATCGTTTTGCTCCTGAATAAGGGAGAATGCCCTTTGACTAAATTGGCTGTTAGATATGGAGATAATCACAAGCGCTTTTTTGATTCGTTCCTGCCAAAAAGGATCACGCCTTTTATTGTACCGGGGCTCTCCTTAATTTTTATTGTCGGCCTCCTCCTCGTGCTGATTTAATTCTAAGGAAAATAAAAGCGGCAAATCCACGTACGTATGGTTAGTGCATTCAATATGGGACCAAACTGTATATTAATCCCAAACTTTTGTTCCAGCTGATAGGCATTGGAGGTACGGCATGATTTCTTATAAACTCAGAGACAAACCATAAAAAACATCATAGAAAGAATAACAGAGCAATGAGCAAAAGAGGATATCTGGTCGTCATAAACCATTTGGGCATTTTAAACGCTTCTTTCTTGCTTTGAACAACAGGATTTTTAGATTTGCTGATGATGAAGAGAGCTTTTGAAATATTGAAAACCGATAAGATAAACAGTGAACTTAATACTAAAACCGAAATAAAAGGAATAAGTTTTATATTATTAGACTGCAGCTTGTGGAGGAGGACAAGGATTAATGCGGTTGAGCCTCCGACAGATACAAAAACTGCTCCTAAAAAGAGAGTCTTCCTGATTCCCAATACATGAGCTAGAGTTCGGATTCCTGAACTCTTGTCTTCCGCAAAATCTTCACATGTATTAATGAATGTAATCCCCTGCATGAGCATCGCATATCCCAATCCAAACAGAATAATATAGACAGAAAGCCTGTTCCGTACAATGAACCACCCTGCAATGATTGGCAAAAAGTACAGGCCGAACATAACAGGGACGGGACTCAAGATTCCACGTTTTTTTATTCTCATAGGAGGGGCTGAATAAGTGTATCCGAACACAATTCCACCTAGAGCAAATAAATAGATAATATCACGCTTCAGGAAGCACAGTGAGATAATAATTAGACATGCAAAAAGTAGCTCAAATTTTAATATTAAATTGAGTCTTTTAATTCCGATTGCTTTAACAGCATCGCTTAATTTTTTTTTAAACTTTTGATCGACCTTCAAATCATACATGCAGTTAATATTGCAGGAATAGGTTAAAACGATAAAAAAGAGGAGGATAAATAGAAGTATTGAAATGTTGAAGAAATTTCGCATGTCTTGTAAAGCCAGAATTATGCCCAAGGTTGCAGTCGGTAACGAAGCGATCTGGATATTAGCCCGGCTTACTGTCAAATAATTTTTAAAGAGATTCATTTCTTCAGATTACGTTTGTAAACCTGATGAGACAGTAGAGCAAAACACTACCATACCCGAGATAGGAGATAAACAACTTTTTTTTAAAATAAAACGACACAGCTATACAAACAGAAATTGAAATAAGGAACAATATATCTATGGCTGCATGAAAAAGTAAAATTGGAGTGAGAAGAGATACTCCAAGAAAAAGAGAAACAATTTTTGTGCCCTTCTCAATACCATAAACTGTAAAGAATGTCCGGACTCCATTTTGAAGATCACTTTGGTAGTCCTTAAAATCCTTGGTCAAAGGACCGACAGAGAAAGCGATAAAAATGAGAATGGCTATTAAAACGGCATCCTTCCCCATGGAAACATCATTTATCCAGGTATGACTAAAATATCCCACAAAAAAAGCCAGACATGATCCCCATCCGATAAAAACAGTACTAAACAATTTTTTCCGGAGTCTTAAAGGAGGCATCGAATAGGCCAAAGAACTAATTAAAAATAAAAGAGTGAGGATAGAGGGGAGAATTCCAAGAAATGAACTCACGATGAGGGCGGCTATAGATAGGGTAAAACTGAGGTTCAAATACTGAGAGGAGCTCGCTTTTCCTGTAACCAAAGGCCGGCTTGGATTGGAGATTTTATCTATATCCAGGTCATAGACATTGTTTAAAAGAAGCGTACTCAGCCACAAAATGATAATGAGGAGATTTCCTATCAGGATATAGAGATAGTCGGGAAAGTTCAAATGGGCCAGATTTCCCTTGAAGTAAATTCCCATATTGATCATGAGAACAAAATGCAAAGTCCGGAATGAATACAATTCTTTGAAAATCGCCTTGGGGAGCGCTGAGTTTATCCTGTAAAGGAAAATCAGGGATAGAATGATACAAAGTGTGAGATAAAAACAAAAATATATGACGTGCCTGTACTGCATTATCAAAAGTTCACTCATCTTGGGAATTGGAAGATACATGCGTGGTGTCGCGGCCAATCCCATCAGGGCATACAAAAAGAATCCTGTCAGGAGAGTCCTGGGAAGGGAATTTGTTTTGAGGAAAACGTAAAATGATGCGAGCAGAAGAAATGCCGACAGCTCGATCAAAATGCCCAATCCGGCCTTAGGTGTCGAAAGAAAAAAAGTCAGAATATTTTTCACAAATTCTCTGGGGAGAATATATTCGTACGGCGACGACCTCAGCAAAATGAAATGGTCGAACAACGGCGGCAGAATGATAAGGATATAACCGGCAGCCACAACCAGCGTTGTTTTTATAATGTCAATTTTATTGATTATGGAAATGAGCAGAATGCCAGAAATCAATGTCAGAACACAAAAAAAGAAATGGTGGAGGAACTGATAGAAGCCGTAAGATTTTTCAAAGAACATTTGTTCAAACACTTCCCGGAGAGAAATAAGAAAGGCGAAATAGAAACACAGAAAAAGGGCATTAATTTTGGAATTCTCGATTCTGTTTATGATTTTTTCAGCGGAATGGAACAAATTGGCGATTTGCATGACTTGTTGTTAATCTTTTAAATTGAGATATCTTTCGCTAATCAACCAGATAATTTTAGATTAACTGCCCAGGAGATTCAATCCTTTTCATGTTGACAGAGTTCTTTAAGCTGTGATAAACGTCTGTACGTAGAGTTAGCAATTACGGGGAAAAAGGACTGAATGCAATAGACACATTCATTAATTTTTCTGCGTTTGAAAAGGGGGGTGCTCATGGAAGTCAGGAAAAGAGATAAATTAACGCGCACCATTGTGACGGGATTGATTCTTTTTGGTTTTACATCTTTTTTTTCACTTCATGCTCAATGGGTAAAATCTTATGGAGGGGATAAAAACGATCAAACCAATTCCATCCAGCAGACATTGGATGGGGGCTATATTGTTGCTGGTTCCACCGAATCATTCGGTGCGGGAAATTCCGATTTATGGGTATTGAAGCTATCGGTTGCAGGAGATATTGAATGGCAGATAGCTTATGGAGGGAGTGATGATGAGGGGGCAAGTTCCATCCAGCAGACTACTGATGGAGGGTATATCATTGCGGGGAGTATTAGGTCATCCGGTGCAGGAAGTAGCGATTTTTGGGTTTTAAAGATTTCCCCTCAAGGAGGCATTTTATGGAGTAAATCTTATGGGGGAGGTGCTGATGAGGATGCAAGTTCCATTCAACAGACTGCGGATAGAGGGTATATTATCGCTGGCTCCACCGGCTCATTTGGAGCTGGAAAAGGAGATTTTTGGGTTTTAAAGCTGTCTTCTCAGGGAGATGTCGAGTGGCAAAAAACCTACGGTGGGCAAGAGACAGACATTGCTCGTTCCGTTCGACAGACATTAGATGGAGGTTATGTTGTCGCAGGTAACACTGTATCATTCGGTGCGGGAAAATGGGACGGCTGGATTCTGGAGCTTTCCCCACTGGGTGATATCCGGTGGCAGAAGACTCTTGGTGGAGAAGAAGTTGACAATGCTAAATCTATCATGCAGACAACGGATGGGGGGTATATTGTCACTGGGGAAGTCCATATTGATGTCCAGATCTTAAAGCTTTCCCCCAACAGAGAGATTGAATGGAAGAGAGCTTATAAAAGTGAATCGGGTGGCGACTTAGTTAAATGCATTCAGCAGACGAGTAATGGAGGGTATATCGTAACAGGAAACACATCTCTTTCAGGAAGTACAAGAAGTATGAGTGTCTGGATTTTAAAGCTTTGGGCCAATGGAGATTTTGAGTGGCAAAAATCCTATGGAGCGGGCTTCGATGATTTTGCCCAAGCCCTCCACCCGACAAACGATGGAGGTTATGTTGTGGCTGGATATACCCATTCATTCGGTGCTGGACTCGATCCTCGTTGGCATGAAGGGGATAGTGATTCCTGGATTTTAAAGCTCTTTTCAAACGGAGATCTTAGCCCTGCCTGTGGTTTAGTACAGAATGCAAAATTAGTAGTCACAGATACTAATATCTTGCTTTCGGAAACGGTTAGTATACCTCAAGATACAGATGTTTTTCCTCAAAATGCTGATGTAATTCTTACGGACACCGAGGCAACGGTCTATGATTTCTGTTCAGGAAAATACATCTTGAGTATTAAAGCAGCTCAAGATGGGACCACAAATCCTGTGGCGGGCCGTTATATTTATGATCCTGGAACTGCGGTCTCTGTAGAAGCAATACCTGAAGCTGAGAACGAATTATTTCGTTGGTGGGGAGATGCTTCAGGTGAGGCTAATCCAATCACAATAACAATGGACTCTCATAAAGCCATAAAACCTTCTTTTGGGGTTCCCACAGACTGGGGTGAGGCTGACCTTGATGTCGGGCCGCGTTGTTTCATCGCCACTGCGGCTTTTGATTCTCAGACACATCCATATGTGAGAATTTTGCATGATTTTAGAGACAGATATCTTATGCCTCACAAAATTGGAAGATTTTTCATAACTTTTTATTACAAGTTCTCACCTTTTGCAGCGAAGCTGATTTCACAGCACAGAGTTTTAAAAATTGCCGTTCAGATAAACCTGTTACCCCTAGTATCGATTTGCTGCATCACATTACTTCTCGGTCCCATTTTTTCCAGTATTTTATTCGGATTTGTGTTCGTAGTGCCATTCCTTTTTATTCGGTACAGCAAGAAGAAACTAACTCTGTTTTAATGCTTGTGAGGAGTGACAATACGGAGAAGCGTTCTTATTAGGATCTCCTCGACTCTATCCATCTTTCCTTGATCCAGGAATGAGAGGGCTTGATGAAGTTCGAGCCTGACATCTTCTTTGATGAGATCCGGTGTTGGATTTTCGGGGAAATTCAGATCAAAATCCGGATTGATAAACCGGGCCGCATCCCAGAGCGGTTTGACACTTTTCTCTTGGAGAATCACTGCTTCTTCTTTTATGTACGCTTCCCTCATGTCTTTCATCTCTGTTTGAATACTTTGAGGCACATCGACCTGTGGGGCCACCAAAATAATGGAATCACAGATCAATAGGAGGTAATCTCTAACCTGATCTTGTTCTAATTGAGGGATGAGTTCAAGAGCTTCAATAATTTTGGTGATGTTTTCAGAGATCTGCTCTTCTGCGGTTTGAGACTTCATTTGAATAGAAAAAAAAGTAAGACATAACCCCAGACAAAAGACGAATAATTTTTTTATCATATTTTTCTCCTTATATTCATGGCTGTTCCCATGTCATTTGAAAGACAACCAATTCCTTGTAGCCACTTTCTTTTTCCAACAGGCTGTAAAACCGGTTGTTCCTGATCTTTGCATAAAAACCGTTCTCATCAGACCACACTGGGAGGCCTTTCCGGCCGACAAAAATCCCCTCCTGTGTATAGATATCAAAGATATATTCCCCTGCATTTTCTCCCGGCTCATAAGTCCCGACATACAGCCAACCTCTTTCATCGACAAGGAAAGAAAGGAAGGCCGGCATACTGTCGGGAAAATAGATCTTGCTCCGGATACTATCGAAAATGGGGGAGGAAAATGCGCCTGAAAATTCATCCTTGTGGGCCTGCGGGACGGGGATAGGTTTAAACTCCTTTTTTATTTTCTGCAGCAAACGGCCATCAAAATCATAGACAAAGATCTCATATCCTCTTTCCTGAAATCCTGTAAAGATCTTCCCGGCTGCAACACTCCAGGAAAAAATATGCCAGGTTCCTTTTAGCCTCTCTCCTACAAGAGGGTTTGGGACCATCTGACGATCGAGTTCTAAAAGTTTTTCGAAGTAGCTCGTGTGGAGGTTTAACGGATTCTGACTGAGATAATTTTGTGTTGCATCCAGGTAGTTTTCGTACACGAGATAATTCCCATTGGGCAAAGGAAAAACCGCATTTGTATTAGGATCTACAGTCCTCTCTTCCTGTAGACTCCCATCGTTAAAAAAAACAGACATGCGGTTGTTTCCGTTATTAGAGACAACAATTTCATCGCTTGGAGTGACATAGATATGCTGGGCCAAGTCGATCTCTCCAGGACCCTGACCCTTTCTTCCAAAAGACAGCTGGAATTCACCTCGATTATTGAACTTAAAAAGGATATCGTCTCCGGTCCGCCAACCCACGATAAAAATGTTTCCTTCGGAATCGATGTCGAATATGGCAATATCCCCCAAACCCAATTCAGCGATTTTGTCTTCCTCGGTATCGATTGAAAAAATCCTTTCTAGAGAAAAAGTCGAGGGGACATTTTCTAACTCATAGGGTTCAAGATGATTCAGAATCACCTCCACTCCGTCCTCATAGGTTCTATCCACTGAAACATCGGGGGCCGAACAGGAAAAAAAGAGACCGAGAATCAGGAATAAGGAAAAAGACCTTTTCATTTTATAAACCTGAAATCGGAGTCACAACCATAAGGACCAGTTCAAGGAGGAGT
>CAZLLG010000030.1:0-12165 GCA_964560275.1 uncultured Eubacteriales bacterium
TCAAAGCTTATCCGGACCATGTAAACCTTACATTCCAAGGCGATAAGCTTGCAGGCAAAGGCTAGAGCACTTCCCCATTGTCCGGCGCCGGTTTCCGTAGTGAGCTTCTCTATCCCAAACTGCTTGTTGTACCAGGCTTGTGCTACCGACGTGTTCGGTTTGTGACTTCCTGGAGGGCTCACGCTTTCGTCTTTGTAGTAGATTCGCGCCGGTGTCTTCAGGTGCTGTTCCAGGTAAACGGCCCGGCGCAGAGGCGATGGTCTCCATCGGTAAAGGATTTCAATGATTTCTTCGGGAATGTCGATCCAGCGTTCCTGGCTGACTTCCTGTTCTATCAAATTCATTGGGAAAACCGGAGCCAGCATCTCAGGACCGATCGGATTACCGTCAGGCCCAAGAGGAGGTTGGAGTGGAGTTGGTAGGTCCGCGGCGAGATTGTACCACTGTCGAGGAATGTCTTCTTCTTTAAGAAAAATTTTTTTAGTTGTCATTTTACTTTCTCCTTTCTGAGGAATTTGCAAAAAATAGATGTGTTAAAATTTCATTGCGTATATATTAAAATGAAAAGAGAAAATATTGACGTTTTCATGTTTACATAAATGCGGTCAAATTATAAAATTGAAATTTCTTAAAAGTCAATCAAATTTTCAAGAATTTGGAGGAATAATATGGCATGGGACATTTTAGGAAAGACCATTCGTAAGGTTGGCGTCGTCGGTTCAGGTCAAATCGGTCCAGATATTGCCCTTTATTTCAGCAAGGTTCTCCACAGACATGGAGTTCCAGTTGTGGTTGTCGATGTCGCAGAAAAGGCACTTCAATCGGGGGAGGCTCGCGTGAAAGGCAAAATCAATCGGGGAGTCAGGAGCGGCGCATTTAAAAAAGAAGAGGCAGAGGCCATGATCAACAACATTTCCTGGACGACCGATTATTCCCAGTTGGAAGGGGTGGATTTTGTGATCGAAGCAGCAACCGAAGACGAAGCCATTAAAAATAAAATATTCACTCAGCTCGAAAAGTCCTGTCCTGAAACGGCGATATTTGCCTCCAATTCTTCGCATATGGAACCGGAAGTCATCTTCGCTGAGATAAAAAACAAGGAGAGATGTTTGGTCATCCACTACTTCTTTCCTGCAGAGCGGAGCATCATCGTCGAAGTTGTCCCTGGCCGGGATACGTCTTCCAATGTGACAGATTTCATCATGAAATTCTACGAGTTTATCGGCAAGGCCCCGATCCTGGTCAATAGCCGGTACGGATATGCGGTTGATCCCATTTTCGAAGGCATATTTCTGGCAGCGGCACTGCTTGTTGAACAGGGAATTGCATCCGTCGAGCAGATGGACGCTATGGTCCAGAAGGCTTTGGGTCAAGGGGTTGGGCCCTTTACGGCTATGAACCTGACAGGAGGGAATCCGATCACTCAGCATGGTGCTGCCGAAATGAAAAAAAAGATCATGCCCTGGTTTCACTCCCCAAGAATCCTGAATGACCAGGTCAGAACCGGAAAGCCCTGGTCAACTTCCTGGGTTCCCGAAGATGTCCCCTACAGTGAAAATCTATTCACACGGGTCTCCGACACTATCAAAGGAGCCTATTTCGGACTGGTCTGTGAAATCTTGGATTCAGGGATTGTCAGCCTGGCCGATTTGGAGATGGCCGTGGAGAGCTCCCTGGTCATAAAAGCACCTTTCCACATGATGAACAAAATGGGGATCGACAAAGCCCTGGCACTTGTCAAAGATTATGCCCAGGAATACCCAGGATTCAAAGTGCCCGATGTTCTTGTCAAACAGGCAGAATCTGGAAAACCCTGGTTTATCCCCATGGTATTTCGGGAAGACCGTGGAAATGTTGCGGTCGTCACTATCCGAAGGCCGAGCGCTTTAAACGCTTTAAATACCCCAATCATGAACCAAATCAGGGAGATTTTTTCCAATATCAAGGAGGATGACAATATCGAGGGATCTGTCTTGACCGGATTTGGCATCAAGGCTTTTGTTTCCGGTGCGGATATCCGTGAACTCATGTCGATAAAGACACCGGAAGAAATGGAAGCCTACGCCTTGAAGGGCCAGGAAGTGCTGAATTTGATCGAAAACCTAGGCAAACCAATTGTCTGCGCCATGAATGGGCTTGCCTTCGGAGGTGGAAATGAACTAGCCATGGCCTGCTCCACTAGGATCGCCCTAAAAGGAACCAAGGTTTTGTGTGGACAGCCTGAGCCCAAACTGGGGATCATTCCCGGATATGGAGGAAGTCAAAGACTTCCCAGGCTTGTGGGGATAGCCAATGCCTGGCCAATCCTCAGGTCGGGAAATCCGATCTCCTCGGCCCAGGCACAAAGCATCGGATTGATCCATGAGGAAGTCGAGGGTGATGTTGTCGAAGCCGGGATCTCTTTGGCAAAAAGAATCCATTCCGGAGCAGTCAAGATTTCTCCCATCAAGAGAGAGCCGCTCGACATCCCCGAAACTCTGCCCGAGGTCGATATTGGAAATCTTTCACGCAAAACAGATGAAATTCTCCAGAAAGCCATTCTCCAAGGGGCTGCAAAAACCCTTGAAGAAGGCCTCAAAACCGAAGCCAAGATCATGGGAAGCTGTACGAAGACCAAGGATATGAGAATCGGGATGGAAACTTTCGTCAAATTTGGGCCCAAAAAAAACGCAGGATTCTCCCATGCTTGAGATAAAGGGATTCGAAATGGACAACTGGAGGTAAAAATGTCTTTTGAAAAAGCCTATATTCCCTATGATGCCTACTGGAGCACACCTTTCTGCCGATGGCAGGAAAATTTTGCGCACCTGCATTCGATGAAATTTGCAGCCGAGGTATGCAGGAGAGCACTGCCCGCTAGAAGAATTCCTCTAGAAATATTCGATGGCCTCGTTCTTGGTATGACTATTCCCCAGAAGAGCTGTTTTTATGGAGCCCCGTGGATGGCGGCTTTGATCGGAGCCCCGGGCATCACCGGCCCGGCCATCAATCAGGCGTGTGCCACTTCTGCCAAATGTCTGGCCTCTGCCTCAGGAGAGATAGAACTGGGAAACAACAAAGCCATACTCGTTGTGACTTGCGACCGGACAAGCAACGGACCCCATCTCTATTATCCCAATCCCTTGGGTACGGGAGGTACCGGCGATAAGGAGGATTGGGTTTGGGACAACTTCGGCAATGATCCCTATGCTAAAAACGCCATGATCGATACCGCAGAAAACGTGGCTAAAGAAGCCGGGATAACCAAAGAAGAGCAGGATGAGGTGACACTCTTGAGGTTTAACCAGTACCAGGACGGCCTCAAGGACAACGGCGCTTTCCTGAACCGATTTTTGGTCACTCCCGTTGAAGTCAAAGACAATTCCGGCAGAAAGGTTTTGGCCACGGTTTCGGGGGATGAAGGAGTTTTCCCGACAACAGCCGACGCGCTGGCCAGATTGAAACCGGTGCTAGGAGATGGGACAGTGACTTTCGGAACACAGACTTACCCGGCTGACGGGAATGCCGGTATAGTCGTCACAACTCAAGAAAAAGCCAAGGAATTGAGCCGAGATCCCAATATTGAAATTCAGATTCTCTCTTATGCAGAAGCAAGAACAAAAAGGGGTTTCATGGCCAAGGCCGTCGTCCCCGCAGCCAGACGAGCCCTGTCTGCAGCCGATAAAGAAATCAAAGATATCGATGCGATTAAGACACACAATCCTTTTGCCGTCAACGATGTCTATTTTTCCCGCGAGATGGGCGTCAAGCTGGAAGACATGAATAATTATGGGTGTTCTCTGATCTGGGGTCATCCTCAAGGACCGACAGGGACCCGGCTGATTATCGAGCTGATCGAAGAGCTCGTGCTCAAAGGTGGGGGTTACGGCCTCTTCGATGGCTGTGCCGCCGGAGATACGGCTGCAGGCGTTGTGGTGAAAGTGGACGTCAAGTAAAGTGGAAAAAAAATTTTCTCGACACAGAGAGGATTGATTGAAGTGTCATTTTTTAGGCGGTCTGAGTTTCTTCAATTCGGCTAGTACTTTCTCCGGAGTGATGGGAAGGTCACGGATTCGGACTCCGACGGCGTCGTAGATGGCATTGGCAATGGCTGGAGCCGTGGGAACCAATCCCGGTTCGGCAATTCCTTTGGCCCCAAAAGGCCCGAATTCATCCGGAATTTCGATGAAATCCAAGTCAATAGGAAAATCCATTTCCTGGATGGTCGGTATCTTGTAGTCTTTAAAATTGGGATTTAGAATTTGGCCATTTTTGGTTTTAAGCTCTTCGTACAAAGCGTAGCCGATACCCTGAGCCAGAGCCCCGTAAATCTGCCCTTTGAGTCCTTCAGGATTTATAACTTTGCCCACCTCATGGGCAGCGGCCAGGCGGAGAATCTTAACTTCCCCGGTCTCTGTATCCACTTCCAACTCAACACCCTGGGTTCCATAGACGTAGGTCGCGGATATGTTGCCGTAGCCTTTTTCAAAATCAGGGAGTTCGTTAGGGGGATCATAAAAGGCTTCGGCTGTCAGCATTTTTCCCTGGCTGCAGAAATGAACAGCCCTCAAAAATCGACCCAGTTCTAAATTCAACCAGGGCTCTGATGGACTGTCTTTGATAGACAGATAGCCGTCTTTGAGTTCAAAATTTTCCAATCGGGCGGCCTTATCGAAGTCGATCTCCGGCGGCCTATAATCCGGATTTTTCTTTCTGTATTTCTCGAGACTTTTTTTAACCTCTTTAGGATATACATCTATGGCCAATTCGAATATCTTGTTGCGGAGTTTGTCTGCAGCAAGGAGCGTGGCATTGCCGGCCATAAACGTACCTCTACTGGCATGAGTGCCCACATCCCATGGGCAGGTGCTGGTATCTGTGGGATTGATAAACACCTTTTCCGGCCGTACACCCAGGGCTTCGGCCACGGCCGTTGTTAGAACGGCATGGAGGCCCTGCCCCATTTCAACGCCCCCGTGGCCCACATAAATATTGCCAAAATCGTCGAGCTTAAGATTGACGCCGCTTGCGTCTGATTTATAAATCCGGGCTCCTCCTCCCACATGAATAAGCGAAGCCATACCAACTCCACGTCTTTTTCCTCCTTGTTTGTGTTTTTTCTTCCATTCGATTCTTCGGGTGACGCTCTCCATGGATTCCTTGAGGCCGCAGGTGCTGATCTTTAATCCCATGGGTGTCGTCTCTCCAGGCAAATTGCAGTTCAGCCTGCGAAGCTCATAGGAATCGAATCCCGCCTCGTCGGCCAGTTCGTCCAGGTTGCTTTCCAAAGCCCAAGTGAGCTCGGGATTGCCGTAGCCCCGCATGGCCTGACAATAGGTGTTGTTCGTGTAAACCAGGCGGGCGCTAAAAAAAACATTGGGGACTCGGTAGAGAGAGGTCGCCGGAAGCATCATAACCGATGGATAGGTGGCCCCCCATGATGTGTAGGCTCCATTATCCTGGAGGACTTCGACCTGCCGGAAGACAAGTTTTCCATTAGGATCGCAACCTTGAAGGATCTGTATCTGTGAGGACTGACGCGGTGAGAGGTAGGCGAACTCTTCCTCTCGAGAATAGAGAATTTTGACCGGGCGTCCAGTCCTATAGGCCAGCAATATGGCAATGTATTCATACGTGTGGGTATCAAGGCCTGTCCCAAAAGCACCTCCTAGAGTGGGTACAATAATCCGGGTGTTTTTGCCCTGCAGGCCTATGTCGGACAGTGCTCGATTGAAATCGCGTTGGGCAAGAAAAGGGATCTGAGTTTTAGCCCACATGGTTAGGTTGCGGTTCATATCGAACTCGGCGATACACCCGGCCGTCCCCAAACAACTCTGCTGGACAAGAGGAGTGGAATAATTCCCTTCGACAATATATTTGGCCGATCGCCTTCCATAATCAAGATCGCCGGATTCATGATGGAACTTTAAAGGAACAATATTATCGGTTCGTGGCCGACCTTTAGAATCATTCGCGTGGATAAGAGGAGCGCCTTTTTGCAGCGCCTCATCCGGAGAAAAAAGACCTGGCTGGATTTCATATTCAACGCTGATTTGCTCAACAGCTTCTTCCGCAATATCAGGATCTATGGCCGCCACCGCCGCCACTTCATCCCTGTATTGACGGACCTTTTCCTTTTTCAGAGCAGAGTTATCCTGCAGGAATCCAATCCGGATTTCAGGGGTATTTTGAGCTGTGATCACGGCCTTGACACCGGGAAGCCTTTCGGCTTTTGAGGTGTCGATATGTTTGATTCGGGCAAAAGCATGCGGGCTGAATTTGATTTTTCCAAACAGCATGCCCGGCCGTTTTAGATCGTGGATGTAATGGGCTTTTCCGGCCGCCTTGTCGGGGCCATCCGGGCGGGGAATTCTTTTCCCGATGAAGCGGTAGTCTGTCACGACAACTCCTGCAAATGGGCGGCTGCCTGTTTGACCGCCGTGATGATCTGCACATATCCCGTGCACCGGCAGAGGTTACCCTGCAGGGCATCACGGATTTCTTTCTCTGTAGGTTTGGGATTGGAGTCGAGAAGAACCTTGACCGAAAGGATCATTCCAGGCGTACAGTAGCCGCATTGGATCGCTCCGCAGTCGACAAAGGCCTGTTGAAGCACGGAGAGCTTGTGTTCCGGACCCTGAAGACCTTCGATGGTTTGAACACGCCTTCCCGAAATTTCCAGGGCCGGATAGAGGCAGGAATTTACGGCACGGCCATCAACGATAACCGTACAGGCTCCACACTCACCCTGCCCGCAGCCTTCCTTTGTGCCGGTCAAACCAAGGTGTGTGCGGAGTACATCGATCAGACGCTCGTGCCCTTTGACAAAGACGGAGACTTCAATACCGTTAAGTGAAAAAAAGACTTCCTTTTTCAATCTAAACTCCATCCAAGTATCTGGGCCAAACCCCGCTTAACGTAGACACCAACAATCTGGCGCCGGTATTCTTCCATACCACGGAGATCGGAGATAGGGGCTACACTTTCTGAAGCCATTTGCTGGGCCAAATCAACAATCTCCGGCGAAAGCGCTTTCCCCTCCAGTAAAACCTCTACTTTTTGAAGTCGAAGGGGAACCGGTGCTACAGAACCGGCGGCCAGGCGGGCTTTGCGGCATGTTTTCTCCTCCATCTCCAAAAGCAGAGCCACACTCGCGACGGCCAAATCCATCTTGACCCGGCCTTTTTTCAGGAATACGGCCTGAGTGTTATTCGAGACAGGTTCTATCAAAATATCTGTCAAAATTTGGTCGGGAGAAAGACAGGATTTTCCGGAACCCGTGAAAAATTTTTGGAGAGGGATGTCTTGTGTTGCCGAAAGACTCTGTATCCTGGCTTTCGCCTCCAGCACAAGAAGGGGAAGAGCAAGGTCAGCACAGGGAGAGCAGTTGCAGAGATTCCCACCGACAGTGGCCACATTCCGGATCTGTGGACTTCCCAATCTTCGAGCGGCATCCACGAGCAGCTTGGCCTGGCGCTCTAAATCCGTATCACGCATAAGATCGGCGACAGTGGTCATTGCCCCGATTCGAATAATCCCATTGATTTTTATGGAAGAGAGATCCGGGATGGATCTGAGGGAAATCAAAGCCGAAGGCTTATGCGCTCCAGCCCTGATCTGCACCATCAAGTCTGTCCCCCCGGCAATGAATCGAGAGCCGCCTATCTTTTTTTTCAGTTCTAGAGCTTCTTCCAGAGACTGAGGCAAAAAATAATCGAATCCCTTCAAGAGATCACCTCATTTTCTTTGAGTGAGGAAATCTCATCGGAGGACAATCCCGCCTCTTTGAGAATGCTTTTGGTATGCTGGCCGAAAGCCGGGGCAAAAGGAAGTTCTCTGTCAATCTTTTCAAGATATTCGGTTTCAACCGCCGGGGGAGGGAGGCGAACAGCCCTTCCATCAGGTTGCGTTGTTTTTAAAGCCTTTGAAGAGACAAAAGGAAGATCGGCAACATCCTCTATAGCCGTGATCGGGGAATGGGGGATGGCCGCCCCGGCCAGGACCTTGGAGATGTCGGCAGAAAGATTTTGTCGGGTGATAGCCTCTATGGCTTGGTGAAGCCGGGTTTTTTCTTTGCGTCGACCTTCATTGGTAGCAAAATTTTTGAAATTGAGAGCGGAGAACATCACGGTTTGAGTGATACGAACCCACTGGGCATCGCTGCCGATGGCCATGTAGATGAAACCGTCCTTGGTTTTATAGGCATTGACAGGAATAAACTGGCGGTGTTCATTGCCCGAGCGCTTCAATTCTGACGGGGGGCTTCCCATGTCCAGCATGGGGAGAAAGGTGTGAAGCCAGGAGACTGCCGCTTGAGCCATGGAGATATCGATCTGTTTTCCCTTTCCGGATTCTTGACGCTCCATCAATGCCAGTAAAATTTGTGTGAATGCTTCGTCTCCGGCTTTGAGGTCGATAAGAGGAGGGCCGCACTGAAGAGGCGGCCCATCGGCATATCCGGTTAAATCCATGTATCCACACAGCGCCTGCAGCACAGGATCATATCCCGGAATTTCTGGGTAGGACAAACCCATTGCCGATATACTGCACCAGATAAGATCCTGTTTGGCCAAAGCCAGAGTTCCATAGTCAATTCCAAGTTTTGTATGACGGGCAGGCAGGGTGTTGGTGCAGAAGACATCGACATCCAGCTTTTGAATGAGTCGCTTCAAAAGTTTCTGCCCTTTTTCGTGCTTAAGATCTATGGCCAAAGCTTCTTTCCCAGCGTTGGGTGAGACAAAATAGCTGTGACGGTCTTCTCCGGCCACCGGGCGCCCGATATACCTGTTGGGATCGCCCTTGGACTTTCTTCCGGGAATCGGAGTGGGTTCGATTTTGATGACACGCCAACCCAGATGGACCATGCGCAGCGTGGCGTAGGTTAGAGTCAGAGCCTGCTCCAGGCTGAGTACGACTAACGGTTTCAAGATCAATTTTCCTTCGATGTCTTCCAAAAAGTGTATCACACTCAAAAGGAGCTTAAAATGATACGAGTTTATTAAATTCTGAAAATCTCTGTTCTATCTGTTCAAGGGTTAAGGATTTAAGACCTTCAATCCCAAATTCTTCAATAGTGAACGAAGCCATCACACTCCCATAAACGGCGGCCCGCCGCAGGTGCTTTTCTTCGAAGGACTGGACCTTATCCAGGTAGCCAAGGAATCCTCCACCAAAACTGTCTCCCGCACCTGTGGGATCCTTTACATTTTCGCAGGGAAAAGCCAGGGTTCCAAATATAAAATCATCATGTAGCAACAGAGCCCCATGTTCGCCCTTTTTGATAATCATATGAGATGGCCCCATTTCCAGCAGCTTCTTCCCCGCAGTGATCAGATTGTTCTCCCCCGCCAGCATTTTAACTTCTTCATCGTTGGCAAAAAACATATCCACATCTCTTAAGACCTTAAGGAGGGCATCACGTTTGGTGTTGATCCAGAGATAAATTGTATCCATGGCGGTCAATCTAGGATTGACTAATTGGAGGCGAATATCTTCCTGAATATCTGGATCGATGTTGCCAAGAAACACTATATCCGCTTTTCGGTAATCTGGAGGAAGCTCAGGTTTGAAATCCTGGAAGACATTCAACTCTGTCTTAATGGTCGTTCTCTGGTTGGGATCATGGCCATACCGCCCCTCCCAATGAAATGTTTTTCCCATTTCTATTGTCAGGCCTCGAGTATCGACACCCCGGCTCTGAAAGAGATCGATGACGTTAGTGGGAAAATCAGATCCCACCACAGCCACAATTTTTGGATCGATAAAATAACTGGCTGCAAGGACAGAGTAAGCACAGGAGCCGCCGACAATTTTTTCTTTCCGTGTTTCCGGTGTTTCGATCGTATCGAATGCTAGAGATCCAACGATGACTAAACTCAATTTATTCTTCCCCTTGGAGATATTTCCCAATGATATATTTCAGGTTGTTTTTTGTCTTACCAGGGATGAGATCAGCTTGGGTCACAATGCTGTTTTCAAGGGACCGCAAACAATCACAACTTTCAAACGGAAAATCCGGAAGGATTCTGACAGCCTGTTTGAGTATGCTCTTGGCGTTTTTTATGTTCTGCCCCAGGTTATCGAAGATGAGTTCCGCTGTAACCGGTTCCTCTTTTTCGTGCCAGACATCGTAGTCAGTGACCAAGCTCAAAGTGGCATAGCAGATCTCGGCTTCCCGACACAGTTTGGCTTCTGTCGCACTTGTCATCCCGATAACATCACAACCCCACTGCCGGTAAATTTTTGATTCCGCCCTGGTTGAAAAAGCAGGCCCCTCGATACAGATATATGTCCCTCCCTGGTGGATAGACATGTCCAATTCTTTCCCGATATTGTACAGAAACCCCGCAAAATCAAGGCATACAGGAGGTTCGAGACTGACATGAACGGCAATGCCCTCGCCAAAAAAAGTGTTTTTTCTGTGTGTGCGGTCAAAAAATTGATCAGGCACAACGATATCTTTCGGCCTTAATTCCTCCTTTAATGAACCCACAGCACTGACGGAGACAATCCGTTCAACACCAAACATTTTGAATCCATAGATGTTTGCTCTGTAATTCAGCTCATAAGGAAGGATTCTGTGTCCTCGACCATGACGGCTGAGGAAGGCAACTTGTTTTCCCTCCAAATCTCCAATGAAAAAAGAATCTGAAGGCTTGCCAAAAGGAGTGTTTAGAGAGATTTCCTCAATAATATTTATTCCTTCGATTTCATAAAGTCCGGTTCCTCCAAGAATTCCAAGGTCAACCTGCGGCAATCCCAATCTTTTTTCCGGTTCCATAGTCACTCCTTTAACAAGACTATTTGTATACAATTTATGGCTATCCAAGTCAAACTCATTTAAAAAAAAGGGGGGAACGGGTGGATGGCACGAACGTATCTTATCCCGGGACGAATATCTTTCCGCATTATCCAGGGTTAATTCTATTGATATCTTTATAGGAGTGTGATAGTAGCTATAAAAAATGATTAATGCCTTGAGGTATTCACATGTTTCTAAAAATCCGTAAAACGGCAACGCTGGTTATAAGTTTTATTGTCTTATTTTTGTCAGGATTCCTTTGCTTCAGTCAGATTACGACTCCGGAAGCTTATTTGGGCTATAAACCCGGGAAAGATTTCCACCTCGCTACCTATGAGCAGTTGATTAACTATTTTGAACTCGTTGCAGGTGAAACCAATCGTATACAGATATTTAATATGGGTCCAACTTCAATGGGACGAGACATGAAATACGCCATTATTTCTTCCGAAGAAAATATGGCCAACCTTAAAAAATACCAAGATATCTCCAGAAGACTCAGTCTGGCACGGGAACTTTCGGAACAGGAAGCCAAGAACCTTGCTAAGGAGGGAAAGGTTATTGTTTGGATCGATTCAGGAATACATGCTTCAGAAACATCTCCCCCCATGCATCAATTTCAACTCGTCTATGACCTGCTCACGGGAAATGACGATTCAACCCAATTCATCTTGGACCACGTCATCCTACTGCTCGTCCAGGCCAATCCAGACGGCATGACACTGGTTGCGGACTGGTACAACAACAATGTTGGGACACCCTATGAAATGAGCCGCCTGCCATTTCTGTACCACAAATATGCCGGGCACGATAATAATCGTGACTCTTTTATGGCCAATCTTCTTGAGACTCAAAACATGAACAGAGTAGTAGGCAGAGAATGGTTCCCTGAACTCATGTACGTTCAACATGAATCAGCGCCGTTCCCAGCACGTATCTGGATACCGCCAAATCCGGAGCCGGTCAATCCCAATATCCATCCGATCGTGACGAGGTGGAAAAATTTGGTGGGATCAGCCATGGGACAGGGATTCGACGCGGCAGATTTACCAGGAGCTCTGTCCCGTACTGCCTTTGACCTCTGGTATCCAGGTTATGCAGATGGCCCGGCCGTGGAGACTCATAATATTCCTTCTATTCTGACCGAAACAGCCAATTTTGGGTATGCAACTCCTCGATTTTTCCGGATAAACGACTTTCCCGGGCCCTATCGTGATCTGACTGTCGGCACATTTTATCCAAGCCCCTGGAAAGGAGGGTGGTGGCGATTGAGTGATGCGATCTTTTACAACCTGACGGCCTCCAAATCCGTCCTGGATGTGGCAGCCAAATATCGCTATGAATTTCTCTACTATAAATACAAGATGGGAAAGGACATTATTGAA
>CAZLLG010000030.1:12175-19527 GCA_964560275.1 uncultured Eubacteriales bacterium
TTATGGCTGGATTATCTCTTCCGATCAAAAGGATCTCACCACCTGCCGGTTGATGCTGAATCGTTTTATTGGATATGGCATTGAAGTTTATTCGTCGGATACATCCTTCATTCATGAAGGCATTTCTTACCCAGATGGTTCCTTTATTATACCAACAAGCCAAGCCTTCGGAGCCTATGTCAAAAATATCCTAGAGAACCAGGAATATCCCGATTTGAGAAAATACGGCCACCTCTGGCAGGGATTATCACGAACGGTTCGTTGGGACGGAGCCCCACTCGCACCCTACGACGGCGTGGGCTGGACCCTCCACCTCCAAATGGGAATAGACGCATCCCAGATGAGGACGCCACTCGCAGTTACAAAAACACTTATTCAGGAAAAAATTTCGATTCCCGGACACTTAAAAGGAAACGGCCCTCACTATGTTCTGTCTTCCTCCGAAAATAGAAGTGTCACTGCAGTTATGCGTGTTCTCAATGCAGGAGGACAAGTTTTTCGGGCACTTTCTGAAGTCACAATCGACGGGACCATGTTCCCGAAGGGATCTTTTATTGTTAATTCCGGGAGTTTATCCAAAGACACCCTAATGGCAATTGCCACTGAAACAGGTAAAATATTTAATGGGGGAAAAGTTTCGGTGGAACAAAAGTCCTTACAAATTCCCAGGATAGCCCTCTATAAATCCTGGGCTGCAAACATGGATGCCGGCTGGATATCATATATATTCGACACATATAAAATCCCCTTCCATACGCTGAACGATGCTGAGATAAGAGCCGGCAAACTCCAAAATCGATTTGATGTTATTGTTCTTCCGGATCAAAATCCTTCTTCCATTATCAATGGACATCAGAAGGGGACAATGCCCCCGGATTACGTGGGTGGAATCACAAAAGACGGCGTCGAAAACTTAAGAGTTTTTGTGAACCATGGCGGTACTCTGGTGTGCAATAAAAACTCAGCAGGATTCGCGATTACCGAGTTTAAGCTCCCTGTTAAAAACGTCCTCGATGAAGTCAAGTCTGACACTTTTAACTGCCCCGGTTCGATTTTAAAAGTGACTTATAAGACTGAAAACCCATTGATGTATGGATTAGAAGAGAATGGTGTGGGATATTTTTCTAGAGGGAAGGCGTTTGACCTGATTACAGAATCTGACGAAAAAAAGAAGGATGTGAATAAAAAGATATCCGTTCGAAGTCTTGCACAGTATCCAGATGAAAGCCTGCTGCTCAGCGGGTGGATTCTCGGAGAAGAATTTTTACGGGGAAAATCGGCGATTCTAGAGGTGTCTTATAATAAAGGGACAATTTATCTCTTTGGATTCAACGTGCACAACCGGGCTCAATCGTACAGAAACTTCAAACTCCTCTTCAACGCCGTTTTGAATTAAGCTTATCTCCTGATTGAAGAAAGACTCCTCATTTCGGTGATATTTCATGAGTTCTGGAAACTTTACAGATGATGATGAGATTACGAGAGATAAAATCTGAAAGGATGGAAAAAGCGACATCCGAGGATTTAGCCTTACCGAGTTATGTTCATCGAGGGAAGCCGACAAGGTCGGCCACTGAGTATGTTTGAGCTTTGGAAATTTTAACAAAAGTGGCACGCATCTTCTTGATAGTCTCTCTGTGGTGAGTAAAGTGTACACGCGGAGTTACGGAAGTGCCGAGAGGAACCGCGAGGGAATGGGGATGATTTTATATATGAAGGATATTTTGCGTTTTGTGGGCATTTTCGCTATCCTATTCCTCATAGGTCAAAAGAATGCCTGTAAAGAAAAAAGAGCAAAAAAAATTTCTCTATTTCGACGCCACATCTGGGCTCAGCGGAGACATGATTTTAGCTGCTCTTCTGGATATAGGCGTGCCAAAAAATTTGTTTTTGGAACAAATGTCAGGACTGAACCTTCCTGTGGACATCAAAATAAAGGAGGCAAAGAGATCCTCACTTCGAGGACTCAAAGTTGATGTGTCCGTTAAAAAAAGCTCAAAAGGCACAACACGAAGATGGACAGATGTGGAGGGGCTCATCAACTCGAGTTCATTTTCAAAAAGCATAAAAAAAAATTCTCTTGCCATCTTTAAAAAGCTCTTCCAGGCTGAAGCGCGCGTCCACGGCCATTCCTTTAAAACAACTCACCTGCACGAAGCAGGAGCTGACGATGCCATGATCGATATTGTAGGCTGTTGCTTTCTTGCGGACTATCTAAATATCGACACATTTTACGCTTCACCGTTAAATGTCGGACAGGGGTGGGTTAGAACATCACATGGACGGCTGTCCGTTCCGCCGCCCGCCGTCGCCGAGATCCTCAAAGGCATCCCCGTCTATTCGGCGTGGGCCAAAAATGAACTGGTCACACCTACAGGAGCGGCTATTGCAGCCACTCTTGTTACGACATTTATGTCATTTCCAGAAATGAATTATGAAAAAATCGGTTATGGAGCCGGAAGTAAAGACCTCCCGGAAATCCCAAACATTCTTCGTGTCTTCCTCGGAAGAACCGAACAGTTTAAAGACTCAAAAAAGATTTATACCATTGAGGCCAACATCGATGACAGTACGCCTCAAATATTGGCCGGATACTATGAAAAGGCATTTAAATTGGGAGCATTAGACGTGTCTTTCGCTCCTATTGTTATGAAGAAAAACAGGCTGGCCACCAAACTGACTCTTATGGTGGAAGCCGGCAAACTGGACTCTCTCATTCGTTCAATCTTTGAGGAAACGAGTTCTATTGGTGTCAGATTCTATCCTGTTGAAAGACGGGTTCTAGAGCGCAGTTATACAAAAATTAAAGTACTGGGTGAAGACATTACAGTAAAGACCGCCAGCCTCGAGGGCACAGAAGTCAATGCTTTGCCCGAATATGAGGACTGTAAAAAAGTCGCCAGAAAAAACAATATGTCGGTTAAAAAAGTGTATGAGATGGCTCAAACAGAAATTGCACGAGGAAAAAGAAAATAAGGAGATAACACAGTGGATTTAAAAAAAATAGAGGAGGGAATAGAACTCATACTGAAAGGAGTTGGAGAAGATCCTCAAAGACCCGGCCTGCAGGGAACTCCAAAGAGAGTTGCCGACATGTTCTCTCAAATTTTTGGGGGAAAGGATGAAGATCCCTCCCAAGAACTACGCCCCATTGACGGAGAGAACCATGATGAAATGGTCTTGATTAAAAATATCCCACTCTATTCAATGTGCGAACATCACATGCTTCCATTTGCGGGGGTGGCTCATGTCGCATATATTCCAAAAGGCGGACGAATTGTCGGATTGAGCAAAATCGCCAGGGTTGTGGACATATATTCCCGAAGACTTCAGGTGCAGGAACGGCTCACGAAACTAATTGCCGACCTTATCGAAATCCATCTAAAACCTTTAGGCGTATTGGTTGTCATCGAAGCCGAACACATGTGCATGTCCATGAGAGGAGCAAATAAACCCAAGTCCCTGACTGTCACATCCGCTGTCCGAGGTTCGTTCAGAACATCAAATGCCACGCGGGCAGAAGCTATGACCTTAATCAGAGGAGGAGTCGGCGGTGGGAAAGAGTCCTGAGAATACTTTTTACATAACAACACCCATCTATTATGTGAATGATGTTCCTCATATAGGACATGCCTACACAACTATCATCACTGATGCCATCGCACGCTTTAAAAAACTGGCAGGCTACGAAGTTTTTTTTCTGACTGGAACAGATGAACACGGACAAAAAGTAGAAAAGTCGTCCCAGGAAAAGGGATTGATGCCCATCGAATTGGCAGACAAAATGGTGGTCCATTTCCAGAAACTCTGGAAAACCCTCAATATATCGTACGACTATTTTATCCGGACAACACAGCCTATTCACGAAAAGGGCGTCCAAAAGATTTTTCAAAATCTGAAAAACAAGGGAGAAATCTACAAAGGCACATATGAAGGGTATTACTGCATTTCTGATGAGAATTTCCTAGCAGAAGATGTCCCTCTAGAAAAAAAAGGCCAAAAAAAATGTCCTGACTGCGGGAAAGAGTGCAGTCTAGTTTCAGAAGAATGCTACTTTTTTAAACTTTCCGCCTACCAGGATCGGCTTCTCGATTTTTATGCGCAGCATCCCGATTTTGTAAGGCCTCACACCCGGATGAATGAAGTCGTCAGTTTTGTCAAACAAGGACTCAAAGATCTCAGCATCACGCGGACAACCGTGAAATGGGCCATCCAGGTGCCGGATGATCCCGAACATACGATTTATGTGTGGTTTGACGCCCTCAATAACTATTTGACAGCCATTGGATATGACTGGAATCTCGAACATTATGAAAAATTCTGGCCCGCGGATGTCCACTTCATTGGGAAAGACATTCTCCGCTTCCATGCGATTTTTTGGCCGGCCTTCCTGATGGCATCCGGATTCGCTCTTCCCAGAACAGTATTTAGTCACGGATGGTGGCTCAAAGATGACACAAAAATTTCCAAATCTAAAGGCAATGTCCTCGATCCGCACGTGATCCTAAAGGAGTTCGGGCCCGATCCTTTGCGCTATTTCCTTCTCAGAGAGATCCCCATCGGTCTGGATGGGAATTTTTCACATGAAAGTTTTCTTCACAGAATAAACTCGGATTTGGCCAATGACCTGGGCAACCTGGTACAAAGAACCTTGACTATGATTTTTAATTATTTTGGCGGACGTATCGACCACATGGAAAACGAACAAGAAGAAGACAAAGCTCTCAAGTTGGCGTATGAACAATTAAAACTCCGTGTCATCGATCACTACGAAAAATACAATTTGAATAAGGCCCTGGAAGAGATCTGGGGCTATCTAAATAAAGTCAACAAATATCTAGCCACCCAGGAACCTTGGAAAATTGCTAAAGATATCACACAAAAGGAAAGGCTGGGAAGAATTCTCTATCAAGCGGCCGCAGCCCTACGAGCCGTCTGCCCGCTTATTTTCCCTGTGATGCCAGAATCCATGGAACAAATATGGACTCTTCTCGGCGAAGATGTCTCTATCACAGACACAAGATTATCCCAGCTGGATTACAACGACTTTCACATGGACCACAATCTTCATAAACCTGATCCACTTTTTCCAAGAGTCAAACTTGAAGACTTTTTAAAAGAAGCAGATCCCGGGACAATTTCATCTCAGAAGGAGGACAAATTGGAACAAATCACTTTTGATGAATTCAAAAGAATGGACTTTCGTGTGGGAGAAATTCAAAAAGTTGAACGCGTAGAAGGCACAGATAAACTCTTGAAAATCGATGTCCATATCGGGACAGAAACCCGGCAAATGGTGTCAGGTATCGCTGACACGTATTCTCCGGATGATCTGATCGGCAAAAAAATCGTGGTCATTGTCAATCTTAAACCCGCCGTTATTCGAGGTGTGGAATCACAGGCCATGCTTCTTGCAGCTGATTTGGACGGAAAAGCTTTTATTCCATTCTTTCTCACAGACATTCCTGCCGGATCTAAAGTTCGCTGAGTTCTCTATGAGACGGAGATCATTTATAGGCGGCTTCGTCGGAGGCCTTGTAAGTATCCGCGCCGGTCTTTCTTCTGAGAGCATGCGTTTTTTTAAATCAAATCTAAGTCAGAACTCGACTGGATCTGATATCCTAGTCAAAGTACTTGGAACTGCGCAGGATGGAGGGATCCCTCAAATAGGATGTTTTTGCCAAAACTGCCAGCAAGCGAGAAACGACCATCATTTCGCCCGCCTCATTTCCTCTCTTGGTGTTCTGGACCTGAGGAATAACACGGCATTTATTATCGATACTACCCCTGATCTGAGAAGCCAATATGACATCATCCATGAACGTTTGGGAAGACAAAAAACCGGCCGGAAAAATGTCCCTGACGGGATTCTGCTGACTCACGCCCATATCGGGCACTATACAGGATTGATGTTTTACGGATACGAATCTTTATCCACTCAAAATCTTCCGGTCTACTGCTCCAAGCGAATGGGAGAATTTCTCTCTGGCAACGGACCCTGGGGACAGCTTGTAAGCCTGAAGAATATTTCCCTTAAGTATTTCAATTTCGACAGAAAAGAAAACATCTCAGAAAATATTTCTGTAATTCCATTCCAAGTCCCTCATCGTGATGAATATTCAGACACTCTTGGTCTAAAGATTATTGGGCCTAAAAAAAGTCTTCTCTACATCCCTGATATTCAGAATTGGTACGGCTGGAATCGATCCATCAAGGAAGAGGTCGAACAGGCAGACATCGCAATATTAGATGGGACATTTTTCAGCCCCGAGGAGCTTCCCGGTCGAGACCTGACAAAAATCGGTCACCCCTTCATCACAACAACCATGGATATTTTAAAGGACACCTTACGAGTTCATTCCAAAAGTAAAAAGGTTTTTTTTACACACCTCAATCATTCCAATCTCGCGCTCAATCCTGAAGGTGAAGAAAGGAAAGCTGTTCTTGAGGCAGGCTGTCATATCGCATCTGAAGGAATGGAATTTTTTCTTTGAGGGAAAAGTCAATCCAAGTATTTTTCAAATAGAGAAACAGGAAGAGCCCCCTCTCGTAGAATCTTAAACGAACCTGTTGAAATATCGATAACAGTCGAGGACCGTAAGCCATGAGTCCGCCCCCCATCTACAATCAAGTCTATGTCTCCAGAAAAACTATCTTGGACACACACCGGATCTCTGGTTTCTCCTTCACGGGAGAAATTGGCACTTGTCGCCGTGATAGGGAAACCAACATGCCTGACAAGGGCTCTCAGCCATTCAAAATCCGGAAATCTGACACCGATCGACCTGGACTGTCCTAGAAGAATATCCGGCACTTTCTCTGAAGCCCGGAAAACGACTGTGAGAAGGCCCGGCCAGAATTCGTTTGAGAGAGACTTGAAAATTGGAGGGATGTCCTCGACGAGTTCATGGAGTTCGCTTTTGTCCGCAATGATCACGGAAAGTGGTTTGGACAAATTTCTCCTTTTCAGCAGATAAACTTTCCGGATGGCTTCCTCTGAGAAACAGTTGACTCCAAGGCCATAGAACGTGTCGGTGGGATAGGCCATAACTCCATCTTTTTTTAGCACACCTCTAATCAGGTCCAGCTTATCCGGTTCGAAACAATTTGTGTCGACTTTAACGATTTCCGTCTTCATGTGTATCTCATTCGCTGAGAGTCATCCTCATACTAGAAAGCACCGAGAGAAAAGTCAACTTGGTATCCAATTGGAGCATTCTTATTTCTATGACATATGATTATTTAATAGCAAAGTGCTGGCGCGGCAGCATCCCTGTCCATCTGAGGAGCATGGTGGTGCGGTGGCTAGTAAGGCGGTCTTCGACGAAGATGGAGCAGGGTGTGCCGGAACA
>CAZLLG010000030.1:19537-21057 GCA_964560275.1 uncultured Eubacteriales bacterium
TAAATCAAAAAGATTGTATCAAAACGAGAGAAAATCTGGAATTACTATATTCGTTCAAGTGCTTTGTTCTTGATAATCCATGGAGGAGATTATGCGATCTAGAAGGAAGACGGATGCAGAATTGGAAAAAGAGTGTTTTTAGCTGTTACCACTACGTGATAATTTCCGGATTTTACTACGTAAAAATTTCCGGTTTTCATTAAACTCATCCTTTAAGCTTCGCTTAGAGGAGAAGGGAGATGGAAAAGGAACTTATTACGTTGAGCAAAAAAGAGATTGAGCGGTTAAGGATACTTCATATGGTCATAGACAGAAGCATGACACAGGTGGATGCATCACAGATATTAGCCATCACAGATCGCCAGGTACGTAATCTTATAGGCAAGCTAAGAATTTATGGAGATAAGGGGATAGCCCATGGCAATAGAGGACGTCAATCTCCACACAAGATGTCAGAACAACGAGAAGATCAGATAGCTCAAATAATCAAAGAGAAGTATCCAGGTTTTCGACCAACATTTGCATTGGAGAAGCTAGAGGAACGAGAAGGGATTAAGATTAGCTATGAGAAGTTACGTCGGATCATGATAGGCAAAGAGCTTTGGCAGCCACAGTTGAGGAAGGACAAGAAGATCTATCAATGGAGAGAGCGGAAACATTATTTAGGCGAGATGATTCAGATGGACGGTTCTCATCATGACTGGCTGGAAGATCGTGGACCACGGTTAGTATTGATGGGCTATATTGATGATGCAACGAGTCGTTTTTTTGGATGTTTTTATGATTATGAAGGTGTTTATCCTGCAATGGATTCCTTTAAACAGTATATAAGGTTCTACGGGCTGCCTCTAAGTCTATATCTGGATAAACACAGTACATACAAAACAACACGACAGCCTCAAACAGATGAACTGCTTAGAGGGCATAGAGCGCGAACTCAGTTCGAAAGAGCTGTCAAGGATTTAGGAATAAGAGTTATCCATGCACACTCGCCACAAGCCAAAGGACGTATAGAACGGGTCTTTGGGACACTGCAAGATCGTCTGGTTAAAGAGATGCGTTTAGTAAGGATATCGACAAAAGAGCAAGCCAACCGATTCCTGATAGACTATCTCCCCAAATTTAATGCGCGGTTTACAAGGACTCCAAAAAAGCAAAAAGACCTACACAGGCAGTTACCCAAAGAGATTGATCTGAATGAGGTCTTCTGCATAAAGGGAAATCGAACGATAAACGATGGGTACATTATCAAGTGGAAAGGTCGGATATTTTTGTTAGATCATGCCTCAATTGCATTGAAAAAAAGAAAGGTGATAGTCAGAGAGCATTTTGACAGAAAGATAACAATCCAGTTTAACAATAGATACTTAGAGTTTCATGAAGTCTTTGAACCAAAGCCAGTAAGCAAAAAACCTTTACAAAAACCGGTAAATGGAGGAGAAAAAAAGAAGGGAAAATATATTCCACCACCTAATCATCCGTGGAAAAGGCATGATCCAGCTCTTCATCATAACTGGTAC
>CAZLLG010000031.1:0-19407 GCA_964560275.1 uncultured Eubacteriales bacterium
TTTTCAGCATAGAGTCGGCATTGATAATTTCTATACCAGAAGAATATTGGGAGTCTCCCCATGTCCAAATCGTTTTAGAATAAGGATGGGCGATAATCGAAAAACCGCCAAGCTGTTTGATTTGGTAAGAAGCACCTTCTGCATCTGTACTGAAATTGTTTTCAAGGAGGTCAAAATTGAGTGCCACCAGATGTCCGCGGCTTGTCGAAAGTTCTGATCCGGAAAGAACAAGGATGCCCTGTCTCCAATCTTCTGAGGCCAAAGACGCAAAGTTAGGATTTCCGTGATCTGTGAGGATAATGAAATCAGTTGAGGATGAGGCAGCAATTTTTGCGATCTCATCTGGGGTTTTGGCTCCATCCGAAAAGGTGGTGTGGATATGGTAAACACCCTGAACTTCGTGTAAGGAGTCGTGTAAAGGCGTTGATGAGTGCTGTTTGTATGAAAGGATGCCAATTCCCAGCCACACCGAATACACTAGAACAAAAACCAGAAAAATCCGCCTTATTTTTTTCATGTCGAGAATTCTTCTGATGCAGGCGCACGTTTTTTATTCGAAAGATAGGCTGCCACAAACGGAATTGTCAGGACATAGAGAAAAAGTGTTGTGATTTCCGAGTCTCCGAAGTTGTATTCAAAAAAACCGGCAGCAAAGATCCCGGCCATTGCTGCCAAAGCACCGGCAGCTAAAGGATATACGCGTGAATGTTTGACTTTTAATAGCTTGATCAAATCGGAAAAAGCCAGAAATAAAAACAACAGCCAGGCTAGAAGAGCCGGGATTCCCCGTTCGGCCCCAATCTGCAGAATATTGTTGTGGAGATGGACATTCTTTTTAGCCTCCTCGGACAGGCCGTATTTGTCGAGCTGAAATTCCATGTCCACGGTATCCGGGCCAGTGCCAAAAATCGGCCGGGCTTTGATGATTTTGATTCCGGCTTTAAGGTATTCAATCCTCTGGACATTGGAATAACCTTTCAGACTGAAGATGCTTAGGGCTCTCTGTTTAACATTTTTGGGGCTGACAAAAAAGACAAGGCCGAGAATAATCGGAACGAGTATGAGTGTTTTGGGTTTATAAAGGAAAAGAATGACAGATGCGGCTACAGCAGCACCAATCCAGGCATTCCGTGTCTGTGTCAAAATGAGAATTAAAGTGGAAAAAAAAAGAGTCGCTCCCCAGAGAAATCTGAGTTTATTTTTGGAGAAAAACAGGATACCTGAGGCAAGGGAGATAAAAAGTAGGAGCAGCCCTGCCTGCGTCATATAATGGCCCATAAATCCCGTAATTCTTTGATTCTGAGGTAGGGCGAAAAAAAGAGAAAACAGGGAATATAGGATGCTGATCCAGACGGAGACAAGAAGCGCCAGGTTTCCAAGATTTATGCTTTTTTCCTCTTTCATGCCCATATAGGTTATAGGGACAACAAGAAAAAGAAGAAGATCCTTGGAGTCGATAAGGCTCACCTCAGCATTGACCGAGCGAAACGAAGAGACAAGAGAAAGAAGGGCATAGACTATTAAGGGCCAGAAAAATCTAGGAACTTCAAATTTCTGTTTTTTTGTAAAAATGAAAACTAGCCAGAAAATGAAGGCCAGAGCCAAAAAGATCTGACTCAGTGAGATCGACCAGAATGAAAAGAGCAGAAAAAGCAAAATCGCATACGCAATTAAATTGGGGACTGTCCCCAATTTCTGTATAAAGTGTGGCAATCTCATCGTTTAGTTATATATATTTTTGGCAGGCAATGTAAACCTCTTGAGGCGTTATTGTCTGAAGACAGCGGAAATCCTCATACTGGCATTTTCTCTGCCGACAGGAATGGCGACATTCGAAATCTTTCTCAATGATAGTCGCTCGAGCCTTCCAAGGGGAAAAGTGAGCGGGCAAAGTGGGGCCAAAATAAACGACAAGAGGAGTCTTAGTCGAGGCCGCAATGTGCATCGGTCCGGAATCTGGTCCCACAAAGAGCGAAGAGTGTGAAATGAGCTCTTTGAGTTCTCTGAGACCGAGTTTTCCGGCTAAAGTTAAAACCTTGGACTTGCTTCTATTCTTTATCTCTTCGGCTCTGCCCTTGTCTTCTAGAGAGCCGATTAGGATAATTTTTATATCCGGGATTTTGGAAAAAAGATCGGTAAGAGCAATGAGGTTATCTATCCCCCAGTCGCGAAACATGTTTCCGGCTCCGATGTGGAGGACTAAAATTTTAGTATTCTCAAGCCTGCTCTCTTGTACAAAGTTAACAACTTTTTCTGCTTCCTTTTTTGACGCTTCGGGGACATGGAGTGGAGAAATGGAATCGACATCTATTCCAATGGCTCTTACAGGATTAACATGATTCTCTACTGAATGGATTTGTCCTTTGTTCAGGCTCCGTGGGATTTTGATATGATAAATGAAAGCCTTATTTTTGATTTTGTACCCGATTTTGAGTTTTGCCTTAGAAAAGAGTGTCAGCCAAGACGCCCTAGGTCCTCCATGAAAATCGATGAGGACATCGAATTTTTCTCTTCTTATCCAATGGATAAGGTCAAAAAAGTCCTTTATTCTTTGTTTTTTGGGGATGACGATGACATTGTCAAGATTCGGGTTTCTCTCAACGAGCTCTCTGTACGGTTCCTCTGCTATGTAAGTCAATGAGGCTTGTGGAAAGTTTTCTTTAAGAGCAGCAACTGCAGGAGTGGTCATTATGATGTCGCCAATTCTGCGCAGGCGGATGAGAAGGATCTTATTTACGGATGAGAGATCAATCTTTGGTCTGTCTCTCTGGTTCAATGGTTGCCTCGTCTATGAGCATGACCGGGATGTCATCTTTTATGGGATAAACCCGGTGGCATTGGACACATTTGAGTCCTTTGTCGTCGGCCGTAAGTTTGATATCGGTTTTGCATTTTGGACAAGCCAGGATTTCAAGCAATTGGGCGTCTATTGGCATAGTCATTCTCCTCTCGGCTATATTAACACATTTTCGTGTTAAAGTTTATTGACGAGGATTATTTCTCGTGATATAAACGGCAAATATAGTCAGCATTGACAAGTTTAAAGGAGGTATTATGAGCGATAAGTATTCTGTGAGTCCAGGAGGCGAAACGTTTCCTCTCCCTAAACCAGAGGATTATAAAAATGAATTTGAGAGTTTAAAGAAACGTGCAGAAGAGGAGAAAGCCAAAGGCCGTGAAATTGTTGTTGTCATGGGGGTTGGTTTTGTCGGAGCCGTGATGGCCGCAATCGTGGCGGACACGACAGACAAGGAAGGCAATTCCACAAAATTTGTCATTGGTATGCAGCGCCCGAGTGAGCGCAGTTTCTGGAAAATTCCCCTATTGAACAGCGGCGTTTCGCCGGTCAAAGCCGAAGATCCTGAAGTGGAACCCATGATTAAACGGTGTGTTCTGGACAAAAAAACCCTTATGGCCACTTATACCTATGAAGTCCTGTCTCTGGCTGATGTTGTGGTTGTGGATGTTCAATGTGATTATTTAAAAGAAGACTTGGGGAATGTTCGGACAGGGCGTGTAGATATGGAGGCATTGGAGAGCTCTTTAGGAGTGATTGCCGAGTATATTCCGCCTTCAGCTCTGGTCCTTATTGAAACGACGGTTGCCCCTGGAACAACTGAACAAGTGGCCTATCCATTATTAAAGAAGATCTTCAAAAAGCGCGGTATCCAGAGCGAGCCACTGCTTTCGCACAGTTACGAACGTGTGATGCCGGGGAGAGATTATGTAGCCAGCATCCGGGATTTCTGGCGGGTGTGTGCGGGAGTCAATGAGGAATCCAAGGAGAGGGTGGTTAAATTCTTGAATGAGGTTTTAAACACCGACGAGTTTCCTCTGACTGTGATGGACAAACCCATCGAGTCAGAGACAGCAAAGATCGTAGAGAACAGTTTCCGGGCCACCTTGCTGGCTTTTATGGATGAGTGGAGTCTTTTCGCCGAACGCAACGGTGTAGATCTCATTAAAGTCATGAAAGCCGTAAAAGTCAGACCCACGCACAGCAACATCATCTTTCCGGGTCCGGGAATTGGAGGCTACTGTCTTCCCAAAGACGGTGGTCTCGGCGTTTGGGCCTACAAGCATATTCTTGGATTTGAGGATGACATTTTTAAACTGACACCCATGGCGATCGATATCAACGACACACGGGGTCTTCATGCGGCCCAACTTACGCGTGACGCTCTGCGCAATATGGGCCAGCCCGTCGCGGCTGCAGAGATCCTGGTCCTGGGTGCAGCGTACAGGGAAGATGTTGGAGATACGCGGTACAGTGGTTCCGAGGTGACAATCAGAAAACTGGCCGAGATGGGAGCTGAGATCCGTGTGCATGATCCCTATGTCCAACATTGGTGGGAATTTGAAAATCAGGATGTCTTCCCGGGAGTCGGCCACAGCAAATCCCGATTTTTCCGCAACCAAGAAAGGCTTAAAGATATTCGGATCGAACCCGACATGCACAAAGCTCTAGAAGGAGTCCAGGCTGTGATTCTGGCTGTACGCCATGAGCCCTATCTGGAACTCGATCCGGATGAGGTGGTGAAAGCCATCGGCCAGCCGACAGCCATTATCGACTGCTTTGGGATTCTAGATGATCATAAGATCCGGCGCTATATTGAACTGGGTTGTGAGGTTAAAGGTCTGGGTCGCGGCCACATCAGGCGGATAAAAGACTCCGTCCAAAAAAAATAGACTCCTGCTGCAGAGCTACTTGATTTGACAATAGGTATCTCGCTAAAAGCGTTCAAATTTCTGTGATCTTTTTAAGAGTTCTGGATACTTAGCAGGCATGATGGAGAGATCCGTATCAGAGTCCAAGTGAGCATGTTTCATCTCCCGAGGGGGAGCTGAGAGCTAGGAACGGAAATCGAGTGAGCTTTCCTTGCTATGGCAGGCGGAAAGCGCAATGAGGTTTCTCATCAACTAGCTTGTTTACAGAACTCGTTCTAAGAAGCACAGGAATTGGGATGCTTACAGGCTCTTTCATTTCTTGCCTGGGGGGGCTTTTTCTGATACTTTCGGAGTTGATATGAAAGAGGAGTTTGGTCTTCCCCTGGACATGCCACCGTTTCAAGGAAAGATCCACCCAGATTACAGGGATCTGCGATTTTTGGAGGCAATATTTGACTGCCAAAGTCTTCTCTCTTTACCGTCATGCGAGCTTTTACTCGACAGCAGGAACCGAGTGGGCAAAGTCGAACTAGCGGTAAGCCAAACCCGCAAACGGATGGTGGTCATTAAAGAATTCCGGACACGAGGTATCGATAAACTCAAAACTGCAGTCCAGCCTTCAAAGGCTTCGAAGGCCTGGAGGGGGACGAGCTCACTGTATCTAAAAGGTTTTAATACGCCGTGCCCGGTGGCTTTTTTGGAACAGAGAACTGGCCGTTTTGTGGAGCAGAGTTATTTTATTTCTGAAATGATAGACAATGTTGAGGAAATCCGCTTTTTGTTTCCACGTCTGGAGCCGAATAAACTCAAAGAGCTTTTATCTGCACTTGCATCCTATCTATCCCGGATTCGATCGGAAGGCCTCCTTCACCGGGATCTTTCTGATGGAAACATTCTCGTTAAAAAAGATGGCGATGGATTTAAATTTTATTTTATCGATACCAACCGAATTCTGGAAAAAAAGAAAGTGAGGGCTCTTAGGCAGGTTAAAAGTTTAGTCCGGTTGGGCATCCCTAAGGACTTTCAAAGATATTTTTTGGAGCTTCATTTAAAAAGAGATAAACTTCCCGTATTTATCTGGTTCTGGTACAGATTTAATAAAGTCCGCTTTACCTGGATTATTGAATTGAAGAAAAAACTGCGCTTAAAACAGATCTCCCAAAAATTAAAAATTCAATAACAAAAAAATGAAAGAGACCTTTCGCTGGAATCCCTATGCTGACCAGCCGCATAATGTGGCCCCAAAAAAAGATCGCCTGCGTTTTCACTTTAAACACGCAGGCAGCTATTTTTCCCTGATTTTCTCCAATCTAAGAAAATTGGTACCTGGATTGGGTTTGTACAGAAAATACCGAAAGTTTCAGTACAGAGAAAAAGTCCGCATTAAAGATCCTTTTGCCGTTGCAGTTTCTCCGTATAGACATAGGAATGAAGATGTCGTCTCTTATTTGGAAGAGACAGGTGCGGTTAAAACCTTGGTGAGAATCGCCTCCTGGGAAGAAGGGCAATTTGAAAAAATTGAAGCCCTGTTGATTCTTCTAAAGGAAAGGGGATTCGACATTATTTTCGCCATCCTCCAGCAACGTGATGATGTTCTCTTTCCCGAAAAATGGGAGGATTTTCTGGAAGCTGTTTTTTCTCGATTCAAGAAATTCTCTCCGTATTTCGAGATTGGACATGCCTGGAACAGGTCCAAATGGGGCATCTGGGACTACACGGAATACCTGAGTTTATCTGAAAGGGCCGTTCCTTTGGCCAATAAACACAATGTCAAACTGGTTGGCCCTGCGGTGATCGATTTTGAATTCCACCTCTATCCACCTGTGCTAAAGAAAGTTCCATTTGATGTGGCCAGTTCCCTCCTCTATGTGGATCGGATGGGGGCTCCTGAAACCAAGCAGTCGGGATGGGACACCTCTAAGAAACTTGCGCTGCTTAGAGCAACGGTAGATGTCTGCCTGAAGGAAAAGCCATTGTGGATAACAGAGTTCAATTGGCCGCTTAAAGACACCGGAAAATACTCACCTGCTTCGGGAAAGCCCAACGTGACTGAGAAGGAGCAGGCCGACTATCTTATCCGGTATTGTGTTTTATGTCTGGCGACGGGTTTTGTCGAAAGGATCTACTGGTGGCAGCTTGTCGCGCCGGGCTATGGATTGATCGACAGCCGGGAGGAGCCCTGGAGGAAGAGGCCTAGTTTTTTTGCATTTAAGACGATGGTCTCCTTATTAAAAGGCAGTGAATTTCAAGGAAAAATTGACCATCAGATGGCTGAAATATTTGTTTTTCACAGGCAAGAGGAAAGATTTGTAGTTGTCTGGACAAAGGATCTTTCGTTTTGGGGCCGGTCCTTAGCCTTGGATGCCTTTCTTCCTGGACGGTGTGTTCGTATAAAGAGTCGTGATGGGGAGGAAATTCCTGTGACAGAGGGCCAAATAAAGATCGATGGCAGCCCTAAGTATGTGTTTTATAAAGAGTAAAAATTATGCCGTTCGAAAAACATGAAGTTGCGGACTACGAAAAAAAGCGCTACCGTGGGATAGACCAGAGGATTGTTCATAATCGGGAACAGAAAATTCTCAAAAAGATCTTTGAAAGAATGGGTAAAACATCGGGTTTAGTGTTGGATCTTCCCTGCGGTTACGGACGATTCTCAGCAATCCTCCTTGACAAGGGATTAGCGCTCGTTAACTGCGACATCTCCCCTGCCATGGTCGAACGGGCTAATGAAAGGGTGGCAAAACTCTTTCAAGGGGCAGCGAGAGGTGTCGTGACAAACGCAATTTTTGGATTACCTTTTAAAAAGAACACTTTTTCACTTGTGATGTCCATGCGGTTTTTTCATCACATTCACAGCAGCGAAGACCGCAGGAAAATCCTAACCGAGTTTTCTCGAGTTTCATTTGATTGGATCGTTCTTTCCTACTACCAATCGAATGCTCTTCACAAAATCCAGAGGAAACTCCGCAAAAAGATAAAAAAAACGCCCACGCGAATAAAGATGATAAAAGGACAAGAATTTCAAAATGAAGCCAAAGAGTCTGGATTTGAAGTTGTTTCTGTATTCCCTTTATTTTTTGGGCTTCACTCGCAGCACATAGCCCTTCTGAAAAGAGCTAAAACCAGAACTTAATGCCCGCCTTTAGGGTGACACCTGAAAAATCGATGACCGCTTCTTTTGCGTCAACGACCCAGGCTTCAGTGGGCTTCTTTTCGCGGATATAGAGAAGCGGGACGGTCTTATCAGGCCCCACCTGCGATTTGTAAAAATACAATGGGCCTGACTCAGAGTGTGTATAGCTTGTGGATTCCCTGTAGTTGTTTTTGCCTTTAAAGCCCTCGATTTTGGCATAGTGCCCCACGGCTTCGACAAAGAGTTTGGCAAAAGGTGAGATCTCATATTCGTATCCCACACCTCCCAGGAATCCGATTCCTTGGGCTTTCGCACGACCGCTCCACTCTTGCCAGAAATCTTCTGTCTGGTACCGGTAGTAGTAGTTGGCTTTGGCGAAGTAGTATTCAAGGCCGATTTTTAGGAATATGAAGGGAGCGGGGTGAGCGGTGATATAAACACTGATGGGGATGGCATCGACCCGAGGCTTAGCGGAATAATAGTCGGAAAAATCTGTTCTATTGAATTTAACCACACTTTCCAGCTCTCCCCGGTAATAATCGAGCCCGACCCCAATGGAGAATTTGCTGTTGATGGGAAAAAATACATCAGTGCTGGCGAGATAGCTGAGATGGAAGGGTTTGATTTTGTATGTCCCATTTATCCCTAGCGTTTCTTGGTAGAAATCAGCTAAACCCTTGGCCCCCTCGTTAAGCTGTCCACCGACAACATAGTTGCTCCCGACTGAGATCCTGAAACCAAAGCGCTTCAACGCCTGATCAATGGAGCTTGTCCGTTGAGTTTGTGGTTTTTGCGTTTCTGGCTTTTTGACTTTGGGTTTCAAGGGTATTTCTTGACGAGGTGTTGTCTTTTTTCTCTTGGGTGTGTCTTCTTCAATGGGTTTTACAACTTTTTGAGTGATTTTCTCTGGAACTATATTGGTTATGATCACTAGACTTTCATGGACGTAACCTGTAGAGGCCTCACCTGAATCCTTCAGGAATATGACCCTAAACCATTCGCCCTGCTGGTCGAAAGCTTCTAAGTTTTCGTTTTTTTCAATCTGGCGGATGATCGGGCTGTCGATGGCGGGCTGTTCGCGGATGTTAGCCATATCAGCAACAACCTTAAGCTTGATCTTAGCGTCCTGGGGAAAGAAGACGGATGGGACAAAGAGGAGGACAATGGAGATAATAAAGATTGGCGCTTTATGTGTTCTTTTTTTCATGAAGCAGGCCTGTTTTCTTCCGCATCCCCCTTCATTATAACAACCCATACCTGGTGATACAATATTTATCTCCCTGGATTTGCTAAAAAGGCTTCGCCACTTTTATGCGTGGAGATTTGATTATTAGTCTAAAAGCGTGTTAAAATTATAAAAAATACTGAGGAGAATTATCATGAGTCGTAGGTTTGGACATCTAAGAAGTATTTTTATTCTCACAACCCTTCTCTGTCTGGCCTTTGTTGTTTTTCTTGTTGCCGAAAATACCGCTAAGATCCAATTTGTCAAAGAGAAGCATGATTTTGGGAAGGTCGAGCAGGGCAAGGTTCTCACCTATTCCTTTAAATTTAAAAATATTGGGGATACAACCCTTACTATAAAAAATGTCCGTACGACCTGTGGATGTACAGCGGCCGTGGTGAAGGGGAAAAAACTCGCACCTGGAAAAGAAGGGGAGATCAAGATTTCCTTTAATACGACTGGGTATGGCGGAAATACAAGCAAATATATCTATGTCGAAACAAACGACCCTTCCGCTCCTCAAAAACAGCTAGCGGTTTCAGCGGCTATTGATGTTCCTCCTGCACCACGGATTGAGCTCGACAATTACTCCCTTGATATGGGTTTAATCCTCGATACAGAAGCGATCGAGACTAAGACGCAGATCAAAAACAGCGGTGAGCTGGAGCTTCTTGTGGAGTTTGCACACAAGGATGCCCAATTCTTTCAGGGGAATAAACAAGTCAAATCCCGGATCAGCGTTGCCGCAGGAAAATCCACAGATATTTCCATAAAAATGCCGGCGCGTGGACGGACAGGTCTGCTCCGGGAATATGTGATGATCAAGTCCAACGACAAAAGGCGGCCAACTCTTTCGCTTTATATGTCCGGCTACTCTGTGACTATCAAACAGCTCAGGGAACTTTTCAAAAAATACGAAAGTGTGTTGAAGTAAAAGATGCTGTTGACCAATTTTGTTCTTGCCATTGCCCGTGTTCTAAATTTTATCGTCTCGGCCTACACTATTGTTATCGTCTTTCGTGTCATTTTGTCCTGGATCCAGATTCCTTCCCTGTACCAGGTGGCCGTGATTGTCTATAAACTGACAGAACCTCTGCTCAAGCCCATCCGAAAGTATGTTCCTCCGCACAAGATGGGTGGCCTGGATTTGAGCCCCATGATTCTATTGATCATCCTCATGTTTATCAATTCCTTTGTGATCCGGTCGCTCATACAGGTTGCCACGCGCCCGGGATTTTGAAACCTTTAGAGTTGAAAGAACAACTTCTTACAATCAAAGTACAGCCAAAATCAAAGAACGTCGGAGTGGAGAAGTTAGGTAAGAACTCATTCAACGTCCGAGTACACGCGGCACCGGAAAAGGGGGCCGCCAATAAAGAGGTGGCTATTTTACTTGCGGCCTATCTCGATATTCCTCCTTCAAAAATCAGGATTGTAAGAGGAAAAACCTCCCGAACTAAACTAATAAAGATATCGAATTCCTAAAAAAGTTCTCTTCCTATTCGTCTTGATTTTAATAAAATCTTAAGAAGATGATAGAGAAATCCGGTTACTCAATTTTCTGGAAATCAAGACGATTAAGGTGTGTACCCACTTTTCTTTTAATCTGTTTTTTGATAGAAAGGGAGGGCGGGAGTCAAAATGGAACTCTATAACCTGGTGAGCTTTCTGGGAATTTTTGTCATCGCCTTTCTGGCATGGTTGTGTTCGTCAAACAAACGCATTGTCAACTGGCGGCTTGTCCTCTGGGGGATAGGGCTCCAACTTGTCTTTGCCTTTTTTATCTTTGTCATCCCGATTGGCGGCAAGATCTTTCTGTTTATTAATAATATCGTTGTTGCTGTCCTCGACACATCCAGAGCGGGATTGGAGTTTGTGTTTGGACGACTGGCACTTGGTCCTGGGATGACGAATGCCAGTGGGGAAACTTCGATCGGATACATCCTGGCCTTTCAGGGCTTGGGGACCATCATTTTTTTTGCAGCGCTATTGGGAGCCCTCTACTACCTCAAAGTGATGCCTCTTATCATCCGTGGATTTTCCTATATCTTTACAAAGCTCATGAATGTCAGCGGTGCGGAATCCTTAAGCGCCTCCAGCAACATCTTTGTCGGCGCTGAATCCGCTCTTGTGATCAAGCCTCATCTCAAGGATATGACAAAGTCTGAATTGACGACGATTTTAGCTGCATCTATGGGAACCATTGCCTCGACCGTTCTGGCCATCTATGTTTCCTTCCTTCATACAGATCTTCCAACGATTGCCGGCCACTTGATTTCAGCCTCAGTGATATCTGCTCCTGCAGCTGTGGTGCTTTCGAAGCTGATCGTCCCGGAAACAGAGACACCTAAAACACTCGGGCTCAAAGTCAAACCGCACTATGAAAGAGAAGACAATATCATCATGGCCATCATCAATGGAGCCTGGAGCGGTCTGCGGCTTTTGGGCGGGATCTTAACCTTGCTCATCGCTTTTTTGGGCATTTTGGCTTTGATCGATCTTGTGCTGGGATTTATGGGTGGATATCTCAATAACTGGTTCAACTGGAGCTTTGACTGGTCGCTTCAGTCAATTCTGGGGCTGATTTTTTATCCCTTAACCCTGATTCTGGGTGTTCCTCCCGACGATGCTTTGGAGATCGCTCGTGTCATCGGCGAACGTTCAGTGACAACTGAACTTTATTCCTACCAGCACTTGGCCAGACTTCTTTCTGAAGGAGCGATTATACATCCACGATCGGCCATTATCGCCTCCTATGCCCTCTGCGGCTTTGCGCATATTGCGTCTCTGGCTATATTTGTGGGAGGGGTAGGAGCATTGGCTCCGGAAAGGTTAAAAGATTTGTCTCGGGTGGGATTTCGTGCACTTTTGGCGGCAACACTTGCCTGTTTAATGACCGGGGCTGTTGCCGGGACCTTTTTCACTGCAAGTTCCATCCTCCTCAGCAAATGAAGCTTGGGGTTTCTTTGAGATGCTGATGCCCTCTACACTTGCGATTATCAATCCAACAATCAATACTGGGATGATATTAATTCCGTGCAGAACAAATGCAAATGTTAAGGCTTCACTTTTTGGAACTGCAAACAAACCCAGCGACAGCTGGCAGAGCCAGTGGTAGGTGCCGACATATCCCGGAGAGGAAGGCACGATTACACTGATTGTTGTGATCACGAGAACAACCAGCGCGGCAATCCAAGGCAGATCATATTGGGACACAAAATCAAATGCATAAAAACTCACATGGACTGCGGCTCCGTAACCGGCCCAAATGAGAAGAGATAAAATGGTTGTGATTATATAATGGCGCCAGTTCTTGAGTCCCACCAAGCCATCGAGGAATGAGTGAAACAATCCATCCACTTTTGAATAGATCTTCTCAGAAAGTCCATCTGCCTTTGGAAAGATTTTCTTAGGCAGAAGTTTAAAGACCATTTTGAGGACCGTGTTCAGAAAACGTAAAAACGCATCTCTGTTCTTTTTCAAAACGATAAGCAGGACAAACAAGATCAGAACTCCCGCAAAAAGGACATAACCGCTTTTAGTCACCCAGTTTGGAAAAGGAAAGACCACAAATGTCAGTGCCATAAGAAAGAGCAGGGTGAACACATCGATGATTCTCTCTGTGACAATCGTCCCAAATACACAGCTGGTTCTGACCTGACTTTTTTTACTAAGAACATAGGCACGTAAAAATTCACCGAGGTGCGCGGGTGTAAACGTATTGGCCATATAACCGATGAGAAGAGCGCTGAGAAGATGTTTGATTTTGACTTTTTGAACGGGTGCCATGAGATAATGCCAGCGGACAGCCCGCATCCAGTGGCTGAGAAAGATAAAGAAGAGAGAGATCAGGAGATACCAGTAGTTTGCGCTCTTAAAAGCGGCTCCCATTTGGCTGAAATCTACTTTCCGGAATGCAAAATACATGAAGGCCGCACCGATCAACAGCCCTAAGAAAAGTTTGAGATGATTCTTTTTTAGCATACTATATCCCACATAATATAGGGGATTCCTGTGCCTGATGCAATGAATAATTCACTGTATAGTGCTTATTCAAATCACAGGAATAAAGCTCTAGGAAGATGATGGAGAAATCCGTATAGAGATCTTGGAGCAAAAGGGGTGGATGGCGTGGATGTATCTTATCCTGGAGCACGCGAAAGCGATGGTGGTGAGGTGGGGGGGGGCTTCGCGCAGGGAAAGATACTCCGCGCCGGGTACCGCCCCTTGAGGGAAAACGAAGCGTGATTTCGTATCACTTTTCAGAACGTTCTTTTTAGATTGGAGTGATACAATTTGAGCTTCTTGAGCGTCTATTAGTGTGCTGAGGGCTTTTCCCTTGTGTTTTTCCATGATCCTGATAAAATATTTGTGACACGTAATTATGTGAAAAAAGCATTAAAGAGGAGAATCATATGGGCGTTTTCTTGAAAAAAATTCTTTGGGTGACTGACTTTTCGGATGAAGCACAAGAAGCCTTTGTCTATGCGAAACACTTTGCAAAAACATTTAATGCCAAACTGATAGCCCTAAATGTTGTACCAGATTTCTCGCCAACTCTCTACAACACTACCGCTGTCATCAAGACTGAGCTTACTAAAAGGCTCACGATGATGAAAAAAGAGGCTGAACGCAAACTCACTGCACTCCAGAAAAAACAGCGGTTCGAATTCAAAAGTCACGTCCTCGAAGGCAATGCCTCAAAGAAGATCATCGAAACTGCCGAAAAACAGAAAGTTGATTTGATCGTCATGGGGAAAAGAGGCACTTCAGCCGTAGAAAAACTCTTTATAGGAAGCGTCGCCAACCAAGTTCTGAGAAATTCGACAGTTCCTGTCCTGCTGACCAAGAAGAGATCCGGAAAACCCGCCTTTAAGAAGATTCTTGTGCCCACGGATTTTTCCAAACAGGAAGAGGTGGAAAGGGATTTCGCATGGAAACTGGCCAAAGGGCTGGACTCCGACATCACTCTCCTCCATGTTCTGGAACTCCACGATTACGAATTTTCACCCCGTGTCTTGGACGACATGTTTAATTCCGTTCTCAAAAGGCTCAAGAGACGAAAGACCACGGAAAAAGAGGATATCCGTGTCACTGAAGATGTCTACCGGGCCATCAATGCCTCACTCGGTGTTGTGGACTATGCCGACACACAGAAATTCGACATGATTGTGATATCCACGTGTGTGCACAGCAAGCTGGAGCGGTTCTTTCTTGGAAGTACAACCGAAAAGGTCATCTCCTACAGCAGCGTCCCGATCTTTGCCATCCCTCCGGCGCACTGTCTTAAGTGAGGAATAGTTACACCCTAACAGACTGGATTGCATTTAATCGGATTTTCGCCGAGGAATTAAAGTCTGCCGAAAAAATTTACAAGCACTTCTCGTCTCTTCACAGGGCTCGGCTTGCCTCAGCAAGGGAGATTATCGCTTTGGGAGTCGATCCTCAAAGAGCGAAAGAATTCACATCTCAGAAAAATTTGGACCTGGCAGTAAAACATGTTGAAAGGTGCAGACGAAATGGATATACTGTCCTGACTCTGGAGGATGAAAATTATCCAGAGGCCCTGTTGGAAACTTTCGATCCTCCATTTGTTCTTTATGTTGCAGGCCGTGTGGAGGTTTTGAAGGAACCCTCCATTTCCATTGTTGGAGCCAGAAAACCGACGACGTATGGACGGGCCGTGACTGACAGATTGGCACAGGATCTGGCTGCATGCGGATTGGTGGTCGTCAGTGGAATGGCCCGCGGTATTGATTCGATCTCTCATTGGGGTGCATTAAAAGAAGGAAAAACAGTGGCTGTTTTAGGCTCGGGATTTGAAGATATCTATCCACCCGAGAATAAAAAATTGATGAATACTATTATAGAAAAAGGCGCGGTGATATCGGAATTTCCTCTCGATGCCTATCCGGCTCCATATCATTTCCCTCAGCGCAACCGAATCATCAGCGGTATGTCGCTGGCAACGGTTGTTATCGAGGCCACAAAGCGGAGCGGATCACTGATTACGGCACGCCTTGCGCTGGAGCAGAATAGGGAGGTGATGGCAGTCCCAGGAAATATCACATCCAGTCTCAGTAAAGGAGCAAACTGGCTGATTAAGGAAGGCGCCAAGGCTGTGGGGAGTTGGGAAGATGTGGTGGAAGAGCTTCCTTCGCCGCTAAAAGAAGCACTTCTTTCAAAGAAGAAAAAAGGCAGGGAAATGGCCCCAAAGCTCAATGATAAAGAGAAAAAAATTTATGCGCACTTGACCGTGAAAAAGGAAAGACATATCGATGAACTTGTGGTAAGCTCCGGTTTTTCGGTTTCTGAATCTTTGTCGACTCTCTTGAATTTAGAATTAAAAGGACTTATTATCCAGTTGCCTGGAAAATATTTTTTGAGGAAATTGTAATGGCAAAAAACCTAGTAGTTGTTGAATCACCAGCAAAAGCAAAGACGTTGAGCCGCTATCTCGGAGGAGATTACGATGTGAAAGCGTCTGTTGGACACATCCGCGACCTGCCTAAAAGCAAGCTGGGCGTGGATATCGAACATGACTTTCAGCCTGAGTTTAAGATCATTGCCAATCGAGAGAATGTGGTCAAAGATCTTCAGAAAGCGGCCAAAAACAGCAGCTCAATTTTTTTGGCGGCGGATCCGGATAGAGAAGGGGAGGCGATTTGCTGGCACCTTCAATCTATCCTCGAAGACTACAATCCCAATATCTTCCGAGTACTTTTTCATGAGATCACAAAAAGTGCCGTTCAGGATGCCTTCAAACATGTGGGGCAGCTCGATTTGGGAAAAATCAGGGCCCAGCAGACACGGCGGATTCTGGATCGGCTGGTAGGATACCTTATCAGTCCTCTGCTCTGGAAAAAGATCGGGCGGGGGTTGAGTGCGGGACGTGTGCAGTCGATTGCGATGCGTCTTATCTGTGAGAGAGAGCGGGAGATTAAAGATTTTGTGGCCGAGGAATACTGGTCAATTCTCGCTAACCTCAAGGCTGAGAATCCTCCGGAGTTTCCGGCTAATTTGGTTAAAATCGATGGAAAAAAGGCCAAGATTGAAGACGGCCAAACAGCTCAAACCATTGTCGATGAGTTGAATTCATTGCCTTTTAGGCTGGACGATGTCCAAGTCAAAGACAAAAAGCGAAATCCCAGCCCCCCCTATATCACAAGCACTTTGCAGCAGGACTGTTTCCGCCAGCTCAGATTTCCGGTCAAAAAGACCATGTCTGTGGCCCAGAAGCTCTATGAAGGGCTCGAGATAGGAGACAAAGGTTTGGTGGGATTGATCACTTACATGAGAACGGACTCGCTCCGCGTGTCAGATGATGCTGTAGGTCATGTGCGGGAATATATTTCAAAAACGTATTCGGATAAATATCTGCCGGATTCAGCCCGCGTTTATAAAAACAAAAAGAAGGCCCAAGATGCCCATGAGGCCATCCGTCCTACATCTTTTGACTGCCCTCCGGAAAAGATTAAATCCTATCTGACTAATGATGAATTCAGGCTGTATTCCATGATTTGGAAGCGGTTTGTAGCCTCCCAAATGAACCCGGCTGAGATCGAGGAAACAGTTTTTGACATCAGCGCAGGAAAGTATGGCCTGAAGGCTAAGGGGGAAGTTATAAAATTTGATGGATATTTAGTGATGTTTCCAAAAAAGAAAGATAATGACACTGAGGACAAAGAGGATGATACAGACAAAGAGGAAGGCACTAAGATTTTGCCTAAGGCTCAGCCAGGAGAAAGTCTCGAGCTCTTAAATCTCGATCCAAAACAAAATTTTACACAACCGCCCCCGCGCTTTACAGAGGGCAGCCTGGTCAAGGAGCTTGAGGCAAGAGGAATAGGAAGGCCCAGCACCTATGCTCCAATTATTGCTACCATCCAGAGCCGTGATTACGTGGTGCGGGAAAAGGGAAAATTTATTCCGACCGAGGTCGGCTTGTTTGTCAATGAGTATCTGATCAAAAATTTTCCTGACTTAATGGAATTTAAATTTACGGCCAATCTTGAGGAAAAACTGGACCTTATCAGTGAAGGGGAACAGGACTGGCTTGAGTACCTCAGGTCCTACCATGTTTTGTTGGATAAAGACCTCAAAGCGGCCGATGAGAGCGAGGGCGTGCGCGGCACGGGCATCCCGCTTGAGGATAAGTGTCCCGACTGCGGAAAAAAACTGGTGATCAAGGAAGGTCGATTTGGGCGTTTTCGGGCGTGTTCGGGTTATTCCGATGAGCCGCCATGCAAATTTAAAGAGAGCATGCAGAAAAAGGAAGTCAAGGAACTCGATGAGGACTGTCCGGAATGCAATTCCAAATTGGTTGTGCGCCATGGGAAGTACGGGCCTTTTGTGGCCTGCTCCAACTATCCCGAGTGTAAATACATCAAGAGTGAAAAAAAGGATACGGGCATCAAATGTCCTGAAGAGGGATGTGAGGGGACATTGTTGCAGAGAAAAACCCGAAAGGGGAAGATCTTTGATTGGGGCAGCAAATTCCCTAAATGCAAACATGCGACCTGGGATGAACCCGTGGACCAGCCCTGTCCGGAATGCGGACGGCATTTTGTGCTCAAGAAAAATCCGATTAAAGGCCAACCTCATTTATACTGTGGAAAAGAGGGATGCAGCTACAAGGAAGATACCGAAAACGAAAAAATCTGGGAAAAGAATAATTGAGGGAAAATTGGGGACAGGCCCCATTTTTTCCTCAAAAAAATGGGGCCTGTCCCCAATTTTACTCAATTAAATGAGCATAGATAAGGAGCTCAATCAATTTCTCTCCTTTCTTGAACACGAAAAAAACGCCTCTCCCCACACTATAAACAGCTACAGACGTGACCTCAATCAATTGGCGTTTTTTTTGAGTGAAAAAAAGATCTCGTTGACTAGAGTCGATAATGTTATTCTGCGGTCTTTTCTGGCTTCTCTCTACGAGAAAAAAATTAAAAAGTCAACAGTGGCGCGCAAGCTTGCGGCCATGCGGTCTTTTTTCCAGTTCTGCATCCGGATGAAGTGGTTAATTGATAATCCCGCCAAGATTGTTGCCACACCCAAGCAGGACAGATACCTTCCTTCCTTTCTGTCTGAAGCAGAAGTTGAGGCTTTTTTGGATCTTCCCCAGTCAGACAGACCTCTGGATTTAAGGGATAGGGCAATCCTGGAGCTTCTTTATGCCACGGGGCTGCGAGTCAGCGAGCTGGTCGGAATTAGCCTTGAAGAGATTAGCTTCAAAGAGAGACTCATCAGAGTGATGGGAAAAGGGAAGAAGGAACGAATTGTTCCTTTTGGCAGGATGGCAGAGGACAGTCTTAAAAACTATTTGCGGGCAAGGGTGTTTGTCTATAAGGGGAATATTGACACGGAGGCGCTTTTTCTCAATTACCGCGGAGAAAGGTTGACGACGCGGTCAGTACAGAGAATTGTCGACAAATATATTGAGACTTCGGCTATGAGGCGGAAGGTTAGCCCCCACTCCCTCCGCCACTCCTTTGCCTCTCACCTTTTGAGCCGAGGCGCGGATCTGCGTGCTATCCAAGAGTTTCTTGGTCACGAGAGCTTGGCTACGACTCAAAAATACACTCACATGGACCTTAAACGACTCCTTGAGGTTTACCGCAAATCCCACCCCCGTTCTTGACCCCGAAAGTTGACAAGCAGGGGCGGGAAGCGTCAACACTCATTCACACGTTCTCGAACTGATTCATTTCAAACCTATTGATAAAAAAAGAGATGCCTCTTCCTTGAGATTGGTCCAGAATTTGCAATTCTTTTTGCGATAGGAGGTTCACATGAAAAATTATTTGGTCAAAGGTATGGTCTTGAGTCTTGCTCTGGTGGTTGCATTGACGACTTTTGTTCCGCTTGAGAGCTATGCAGCATCCCAGACATCGGCAAAAAAGATCAATATCAACACAGCCACGCTCGCCGAGCTTCAAGAACTGCCCCGGATAGGAGAAAAAGTTGCCCAGAAAATCATTGATTTCCGTAAGGAAAACGGAAAATTCAAAAGCACTACTGATCTGTTGAAGATCAAAGGCATCGGCGAAAAGATCTTTTCACTGATCAAGGATCGGATCACGGTCTAAGCATCTCAAAACACGACAACGGTGGTGGCATGGATTATAACTAGGGATCGGCCTTATTCGTTAGGGGCTGATCCCTAAATAATCCTTAAGAAAAAGCTTAAGCTTCATAAGGACTCGGCCTCGGTGGCTGACTTTGTTTTTTTCATTATCCGAGAGTTGGCCGAATGTCCTATTGAGAGGCGGATAAAAAAAGAGCGGATCATATCCAAATCCGTTGTCGCCTCTTCTCTCTCTTGTGATTAAACCTTCCACACAACTTTCAAGCTCAGTGATCACGACGCCATTTTGAGAAA
>CAZLLG010000032.1:0-19138 GCA_964560275.1 uncultured Eubacteriales bacterium
GATGCCAGAATGTCAAAAAAAGTGTTTTTTTGTTGGCTTTCCATTATAAATCTTTTAGAATGTTTTATTGTTGCTTTTAATTCAGCAAAAAGGAAGGGAACAAAATGGCAGAACGACTCAAAGACATCTTTTTTACCAAGGATTCTATGGGGGCTTTCGCCAACACGATTAAGAAAGCCTATCCTGAATTTAATAAAAAGAAATTTTTAGATTTGATCTATGATGGGACCTTCAAAGACAAGGAATTTATGGCCAAAAGCAAGCACATAACAATCTGCCTGCACGAGACGTTCCCTAAATCCTACAAAAAGGCTCTCGACATACTTAAAACAGCGGCTTCACTTGTCAAAGGCGCAGAGGCCCTCTCGCTTCCCGACTATGTGGCCACCTATGGTTTAGAAGAATTCGATCTTTCGGTTCCCGCCCTGGGAAGCATCACCAAATACATCACGGCCGAATTGGCCATCCGCCCATTTCTAGATAGAGACCCCGAAAAAGGGATGTCCTTTATGTCCAAATGGGCAGAGAATAAACATGAAAATATCCGCCGCCTGGCCAGTGAAGGATGCCGGCCACGCCTCCCCTGGGCCATGGCGCTGCCTAAATTTAAGAAAAATCCATCAATGATCCTGCCTATTCTCGAAAAATTAAAAAATGACAAGTCCGAAAATGTGCGCCGAAGCGTGGCCAACAATCTCAACGACATCTCCAAAGATAATCCAAATATCGCGTTGAAGGTCAGTAAGAAATGGTATGGGGAGTCTGAAGAGACGGATAAAATCGTTAAACACGCGTGCCGGACATTGCTGAAGGCTGGAGACAAACGGGCGCTGATCATTTTTGGGTACAGCGATCCCTCTAAGATGCAGGTGTCCAACTTTAAGCTCGACAAAAAAAAGATAAAAATTGGAGACGACCAGTTCTTTTCTTTCGATCTCACTTTGAAGAACAAAGGCAAAGTACGGCTGGAATATGCCGTCTCTTATGTCAAAGCCAGCGGCAAGCAAAACAAAAAAGTCTTCAAGATGACGGAAAACAACTACAAACCCGGAACTTTTTCTTTTAAAAGGAAGCAGTATTTTGGGGACATGTCCACACGGAAACACTATCCCGGCAAACACTCCATCTCCATCATCATCAATGGAGAAGAAAAAGACAAAGCCTCCTTTGAATTGACCAAATAATTCCAATAAATTAATTGGGGACTGTCCCCAATTAATGTTTCCCTAATTATTTCGAATATACCGGTAGTCAGAAAAGTATTAATTGTAGGGGAACATGAAATGACAGTAAATGCAAAAGGAATTACAGATCATTCCATCAAAGCCTACTGGACAATATTTATTCTTATCTTCAGCCTCCTGGCCCTCACGCTGGTGAGAGTCTGGCTGAATGTCGGCGTTATGCCTCAGCGCGATCCTATTTACATAGAGCAAGGTTTTGCCCCTCCGCGCGTTAAAACAAAAGTTGAGCCCGTCTATCCTGCACATGCGAGAAAAATGGGGATCACAGGGGAAGTTCTGCTCGAAGTCCATACAGATCGCTCAGGAAACGTTATTCGCACCAAGGTTCTCAATGTCCAACCTTCCCATAAAGCAGGATTTGGGATCTGGCATCTGTATATCGCCGCAAGGGAGGCGGTCTCTCAGTGGACATTCGAATCCTACAACTATCAAGGACACATTTGGGAAGCTGTATTCACCGTTGCTGTCAATTTTGAATAGCTGCTTCGACTGCGTCTTCTATTATCTTTTTTGCGCTTTCAACGCCTTTCCAACCAAGCACTTTCACTTCACCAGGTCCTTTATAGTTGGCAAACCACGTTTCTATAATCAATGAAGCCCCGGGAAATGTATCGTTCAATTCCTCGAGATTATTGACTTGATAAAGGGCCGTTCCATCAATGACCCCGACAATTTTGTCATCGACCTCATTATCGTCCAGCATTCTTAAAACCCCGATATATTTTGCCTGGACTAAGGAACCTTTTGGCCCTTCGATCGTAAACTCGTCTATCTGCCGGCATCCGGCGGCTAAATCTACAATCGAAAATTGGCAGCTAAAAAGACAGATGAAAACAATACAAAAAACCAAAGAAAATACTACTTTTTTCATTTTTTCCCCTGATCATATATCTAATGATTAGACGTGTTCGATATTCGTAAACATCGAAATTTCAGAGTTTGTCGTCATGAGATCCTTTGTGCTGAGTCCGTGAACATCTTCGTGGCCAGTGAGGCGCGCAAAGGTTTTCATCTCTTCTGTAGACACGCGCAAAAAATTCTCGAGTTTTTTCGCCGAATGTCCAAGCGAAAGCCTCGAACGCAGTGCGGTTTTATGTGTTGTGACACCAACCGGACAGGCTCCTGTGTGGCATATCCGGTACTGCTGGCAGGCCACAGCCATAAGGGCGGCTGTTCCTATGGCCACGGCATCGGCACCCATGGCCAGAGCTTTGACAAAGTCCGAAGACAACCGCAGCCCGCCTGTAATAACAAGAGAGACATCCTTGGCTCCAACCTTATCCAGATATTTCCTGGCACGGTGAAGGGCAAAAAGAGTGGGCACGGAAGTGGAGGCTTTTACGATCTTTGGAGAGGCCGCGGTAGCGCCCGGCCTGCCGTCCACGGTGATAAAATCCGGGTTGGCATAAAGAGCCACTTCCAGATCGTCCTCGATGTGCCCTGCGGCAACCTTGATGCCGATAGGCATGCCTCCTGATTTTTCCCGCAGCATAGACACCGTGTCTTTTAAATCGTCTCTGTTTTTGATGTCAGGAAAAAAAGAAGGGCTTATTATATCTGTCCCCTCGGGGAATCCTCGAATTTTGGCGATCTCGGGCGTTACTTTTTTGCCGGGAAGATGGCCGCCCATTCCGGGTTTGGCCGATTGGCCAATCTTCATCTCAATGGCGTCGACGCGTTTAAAATTCTCATCTGTGGCGCTGTATTTATTGGGAACATACTCAAAGATATACTTGTACGAATTTTCGAGAGACTCCTCGACCAATCCCCCTTCACCCGAACACATGGCAGTTTCAGCGGCTGCACTTCCCTGCGCAAGAGCGACTTTTATCTCGCGAGACAGGGCACCAAAGGACATGTGTGTGATATAAATGGGTGTTTCTAGAATAAGAGGGACCTTGGCTTTGGGGCCGATAATTGTCTGTGTAATGACAGGATCGTGGTCATTTAGCGGAGTCGAGGCGAGCTGAGCCCCTTTGATCAATATCTCATCCCAGGACAAGACTCTCTTTGTTGTCCGCATGGGCTCGATGATCGATTCTCCGGTTACCGAGATGCGGTGGATATCCTCCATGACCTCTTCGAAACCGTCCTCTGTCCTCTTCAAATTCCCGAGATAATCCTCCAGGGTCTCTTCTCCGGATTTTTCGAGCGGTACAGAGATTTCATCATCTTCAAAACCTATGTACCAGTGTGTTCCGTCACAAAAGGGCTTGTTTTTGGATCCGCCGCACCGGCAGAGACAAAAATGCTCTTTGGACTCCGGGATCGAACCGCCGTAGTCCTCCAGTTCGATTCCCCCCACCGGCCGGTACGGGCCGTCTTTGCTGACGTTTAGGGAAGGATCTCTGTCCAGGCTGGTATGTTTGACTCCACTTGCCGTATAGCTGAGTGCACCCGATGGGCACATCTTGATCACACGAATAACTTCTTTAACTGAGTCGCCGTCTGGATCGATCCAGGGCTCGATGCCCATGCGAAACACCGTAGGGAGATTATCGGTACAAAACCCTGCATGCGAACACACGCCCCTGTTATCATGAATAGTGACGCCCTTTCCAACATAATCATCCACACGGTCGGGCTGCCTCCCTTCGATCTTGTCAGAGCAGAAATCGATTTTTGCATGGGTTCCGTCACAGTGGGGTTTGCTCCCGCTCTTCCCGCATCGGCACAACACCATGGTTTTGGCCGTCTTTGCGGACTCTCCCCTGGACGTTTTAAGCGAGGTTATTTCGGTAACGATATAGGGGCCATTTTCGGTTGCTTCGATTTTAGGCTTGTTGGACTTGGCCATCATTTTCCCTCCATTCAAACATTAACTTGAAGATACCACACAAGAAAACAATCGGTCAAACTTGCGGGAATCCCGCAATTGACCTAATATCACAAGAAGGCATTCTGTTAATGTGACTAGTTTTTTGAGGAGAAGAACCCATGACTCAAAGCGAAAACCACAGTCCAAAAGTTCATCTTAATCCCAATGTCAAGGGGCTCAAACCCTCGGCTACTGTAGCGATCAACGACCTTTCCAATGAACTCAAAAGGAAAGGGCGGGATATTTTTAAATTCGGACTGGGCCAATCGCCCTTTCCCGTTCCTGAACCGGTCACAGAAGCGCTTCGCCAGAATGCGCATCAAAAAGACTACCTCCCGGTTAAAGGTTTAAGGGAACTGCAGGAAGCTGTGGCCGAACATCACCGGCGGGATTTTGGGATCGAGGCCAATCCTGACGATGTTCTTGTCGGTCCCGGTTCAAAAGAGCTGATGTTCGTACTCCAACTGGTCTATTTCGGTGACCTCGTGATTCCCGCTCCCAGCTGGGTGTCTTACGCTCCTCAAGCCAGAATCATCGACCGCAATATCATTTTTTTGGCAACAGAGTTTGAAGACGACTGGCATCTGACTCCGGAGAAATTAGAGGAGCTCTGCTACCTCGATAGAGACCGCGCTCGGCTGCTCATCCTCAACTATCCTCTCAATCCCACAGGCACAACTATGAATGAGGACCGGCTCAAAGAATTAGCCGAAGTGGCGGAGAGGAACAGGGTTATCCTGCTGTCCGATGAGATCTACGGTAAGATTCATCATGATGGTGCGCATAAATCCATCCTTCCCTTTTACACGGAAGGCACTATCTTCAGCGGTGGTTTGAGCAAATGGTGTGGTGCTGGAGGCTGGAGACTTGGCGTATTTGTTTTTCCTCCATCACTGAGATGGCTCCAGGATGCCATGGCCGCTGTTGGCACGGAAACGTTTACTTCAACGAGTGCCCCCATCCAGCACGCGGCTGTCCGTGCCTTTCAGGAAGGGCCAGCGATCGAAGATTATCTGAATAAATCCCGGCGGCTTCTCAAGGCTCTGGGAAGTTTTATTACAGGTAAATTGGACACATGTGGAGTAAAGGTTCGCGCACCACACGGAGGATTCTATCTCTTTCCAGACTTTTCACCATTCCGTGAAAAATTATCCTCAAAGAATATAAAAGGCAGTCGTGAATTGTGCCAAAAGCTTCTCGAGGACACCGGTGTGGCCATTCTCCCGGGCGGAGATTTTGGCCGGGGAGACAATGAACTTCTGGCACGGCTCGCCTATGTCGATTTTGACGGAAAAACGGTCTTAGACGCTCTCGGATCCCTTCAGGACAATTCCAATCTGGACGAGAGCTTTCTTAAAAAGTACTGCGGGAAAGTGATGGAGGGCATTGACCGCATTTGCAACTGGCTAAATTAGTAATGTACGAATAAGAGAATCCAGCCCTTCTTCAGTAGAAACAGCATTCCTTGTATGAGGCACCCGTTTAGAGTATTATCGAAAAAAGATGAATTTGAAGGGAGGATAAAATTAGTCAAAACACTTTCAATACATCGGAAATGACACCCATGGAGAGGATGTTCACCTCACTCATTGGAGAAAAACCGGACCGGATTCCAGTGCACCTCTACCCCAGGTGGGCTCCTCTGGAATATCTTGGAATAACGTTTAAGGAAGCATGGGACGATCCGGAGCTCTGGGTCAAAGCGCAGATACTGGCCCAGGAACGGTTCCAATGGGACTGCGTTATCGACTACGACATGATGGGTCCGGTTGAAGAATTCATCGGCACTAAACTGAAATACCCACAAAACGCCGTTCCCATGATTGCTGAACCAGCCATAAAAACCAAGGAAGATATGAAGGCCTGCAACTGGACATTCGATCCCAGAAAAGACGGGAATATGCCAAAAGTCCTCTATGTCATCCGGCGGCTCAAAGAAGAGCTGGTCAAAAGAGGAGGAGGGAAGCAGCTCGTGCCTATTATGACTTGGGGCAGCTGTCCATCCCGAACAGTGGCTTGCTTGACCGGTTTTTCCAGGTGGTTTGAAATCCTCATCGAAGATCCGGAATGGGCCCAGGAGCTGATGGAGCTGGCCCTGCCGACATGGCTGGAAATGGTCAAAGCCGAAATCGAAGCCGGCGCCGATCTGGTCTGGGTTAATGATCCGGTCTCTTCGGCGGACTGCATTTCCCGGACACACTACGAAAAGCTATCCCAACCCATGGAGAGGCGGTTCATAGAAGCCATACGTAAAGAAACAGGAGCTAAGATCACGATGCACCCGTGCGGAAACTGGATAGACAGGCTTGATCTCGTGGCCCAGAATCAGGCCGACTGTTACTTCCTCGGTCCCATGGATATTAATTATTGTGTAGAAAAAATAACCGAGCAGAACCGGGCCGGACTTGCACGCTGCAAAGCCATTAACGGAAACATCGGCGCCGCAACACCAAGCACGTCCGATGGAAAAACTCCTCTTCCCTACGCGACTACTCTAAATCAGAGCAGGCCCGAAGAGATTGAAGCCGAATGCAAAGAGGTCATTCAAGCTGTCGAAGGAGGAGGACTCCGTACAATCCTTGGACCCAACTGCTGGCCGCCTGCAAAAACTCCACCGATCAATTACGATACCGTGGTCTATGCCGCAAGAAAGCATGGGGGCGGCATGACACCGAAGAGGACAAATCATGAACATCCTGGATGACATCAAAGAAAGTATCGTTTTAATGCAGCATAAAAGAGCAAAAGAACTCACACAAAAAGCTCTCGATGAAGGGACACCCGCAAACACAATTCTCCATCAAAGCCTTATCCCTGCCATGGATACAGTAGGGCGGGAATATGAGGAAGGGATCAAATTTATCCCAGAAATTCTTATTGCCTCAAAAGCCATGAAAGGTGCACTCGATCTGCTCAAACCCATATTGGCCTCTACAGGGAGCGAATCGGAGGGAAAGGTAGTCCTTGGAACAGTCGAAGGAGATGTCCATGATATCGGCATCAACCTGGTCGGCATGATGCTGGAAGGAGCCGGTTTTGAAGTGAAACAGCTTGGAGCAGACACTCCGGCCGAAGATTTCATCAAGGCAATCAAGGATTTTCAGGCCGATATTCTGGGCATGTCCGCTCTTTTAACGACTACAATGGTCAAGATGAAAGAGGTCGTCGAGACACTTAGAGAAGAAGGAATGAGAGATAACGTCAAGGTGATGGTTGGTGGAGCTACACTGAATCAAAAATCTGCGGATGACTTTGGAGCAGATGGTTATGCCAGAGACGCCGCACAGGCATCCGTGCTGGCCAAGAAATTGTTAAGCGAATAGCAGAGGATAGTCGTTTATCTAAGAAACTTAAGATATTTTTTCTAAGTACGATCTTCCATTGGGAAAATTGATCCTGATGAGACCGCAGGCTCTCTGGGTTCGTGAACTCCAGTCTCTGAGTTCGACAAGCTGTTGTTCATTAAGATAAAACAAGTGATCGATGATCTCTTCTCTGTTTCTGTGAGTTTCGAGAATAAAATCATGCGTATCATACCGTCTTGGATAAATTTGATCTAATTGTTTTAAAATCCTCTTTATAAGGCGCTTATTTGCCTTCATTTCCCAAATTCCCGAATGAGCTCAGATATTATATCAAAACTTCCATATATAATTGCAAGTGTTTTTTTATGTTTTTTTATGTGTATATTTTTTGTGTATAAGAGGGGTTGATGCATGTCGTATTGACAAGGCCTATGCCTTTTTATACCTTTAGCACCTGGTGAAAATTCCCAAACCATTTCTTCTTAAACAAAAACCCATGTTGAGGGTTGTCTATGCCCTGATTCCCCTGGTTCTGGTCTCTATCTATTTTTTCGGGTGGAGATCGCTGGTGCTGACCTGCGTGGTTTTGATCTGCGGAATAGGCACAGAAGCGTTTTTCACCTTCAATCAGGGAAAACCTGTCACTTCGGCTGTGCTTGTGACCTGCCTGATATTTTCCCTCTCTCTTCCTCCGACTGTTCCTGTCTGGATGGCTGTTATCGGGATTGTTGCGGGCGTGGCGCTGGGAAAGATGATGTTTGGAGGATTCGGTCTGAATGTCTTTAATCCGGCTATGGTGGGCCGCTGTTTTATCTACATCACATTTCCGCTCCAGATGACAAACCAGTGGGTCAAACCCTTCCGGGAAGGCCTAGGAGGCCTGACGGCTTGGTCGGGTACACTGGATACTTTGACCTCGGCTACACCGCTTGCAGTGCTGCGAGAGGGGACAACAATTCCCCTACAGGATTTGTTTTTTGGTTTTACGTCCGGATCTCTGGGAGAGACATCGGCACTTTTGATTGGTATCGGGGGCCTGTTCATAATCTATAAAAAAGCGGCATCATGGAGGCTTGCCCTTTCGTGCCTTTTGGGGGGGGCCATTTTCACGCTTATACTTAGAACGGCCGGATTGGAGCAGATCCCCACAATGGTCTCGACTCTTACTGCCGGATCTTTTCTTTTTGGAGCGTTATTTGTGGTCACAGAGCCTGTGTCGGCCGCAAAAACCAAATTGGGGCAGTGGATTTATGGAGGAGTGATCGGGGCCCTGGTTGTGATTCTTCGCGGATTTTCCAATTTTTCTGAAGGCGTCATGTTTTCCGTGCTCATTATGAATGCACTTGCTCCGCTTCTGGACCAGACAATCCGTCAGATTCAGACGAAACGGAAGGCCAAACCGTGAAAAAACAAGCTGTCGCGATCTTATACATGTTTTTGATCACTTTGTTTTTCGCCTCCCTGGTCAGTGCGGTAAAATTCCTAAACGACGCCAGAATCGAAACCAACCGGATCGTCAAACTGCAGCGCATCATTCTAAAAGTCCTGGATATTCCTATCCAAGAGGCAATCTCCCAAGACGATCTTGTGCGATTGTTTACGGCCCAGATTAAAGACATTCAAATCGATCAGAAAACCTTATATATCGGATATGAAAAAGACGGCCGAACCATCCGAGGCTATGCCGTTCCTGTTGGAGGGCCGGGTTTTTGGGGCCCCATCGAAGGGTTAGTAGGTGTTACTCCCGATGCCACAAAAGTTATCGGGCTGGCTTTCTACAAACATAATGAAACCCCGGGACTCGGAGGCAGAATCACGGAAGACTGGTTTTCAGGTCAGTTCAAGGACCTGCCTCTCTATCCCATAGAAGGAGGACAAAATATATTTTTCCTTACAGCCGAGGGGACACAAAAAGGACTCAATGAGCTCGACGCCATCACTGGAGCCACCAACACCAGCTCTGCCGTAGAGGTTTTTCTGAATCAGGAATTGGATTATTTTCTCAAAGAACTGTGGGGATCGATCAGAGAGAAGGAATAATGCCGAATCTGCCAGCAAAAAAAGACATATTTTTAACCGGCCTTTGGAAAGACAACCCCGTTCTCAGGCAGATCCTCGGCATCTGCTCCACTTTGGCCGTGACTAACCTTATGGTCAACACTCTTGTCATGAATGCGGGTCTGATCTTTACGGTCTGCTTGTCTTCACTGACCGTTTCTCTTTTAAGGAACTACACGCCCTTGCGCATCCGGATGATGGTGCAGACATTGATCATCGCATCTTACGTCATCATTGTGGACATTTTGATCAAAGCTTATATGCCGGATATCAACGAAGCGCTCGGCCCCTACGTGGCACTGATCATCACCAACTGCATCATCATGGGCCGCGCTGAATCTTTTGCCAGGCACAACCCTCCTGTGGCCTCGTTAATAGATGGGCTGGGAATGAGTCTGGGATATTCTTTGGTTTTGATCACAATCGCTTTTATCCGCGAACCTCTCGGATTCGGAACACTTTTGGGGATAAGAATCTTGCCTGAGGGATTCGTCCAATGGACCATTATGATTATGGCCCCAGGAGCCTTTTTCACGCTGGGTTTTCTGGCCTGGATTTATAAGTATTTTCAGCCGCGTTTAGTGGACAAGGGGAAAAAACAGGTCTAGGACAATGGAACAGATACATCCGCTGACGCTTCTTTTCGCGGCCATATTTACCAACAATATCCTGCTGACCAACTTTCTCGGCCTATGCCCCTTCCTGTCTATGTCCAAAGGAAAAAAGTCCGCGCTGGGCATGGGAGCAGCGGTTGTCTTTGTCATGGCATCGACAACTGCGCTTAACAACCTGGTCCACTATAAAATACTGATCCCGTTGGGGCTTGAGCACTTCCGGTACATTGTATTCATCGTTGTGATCGCAGCCTTTGTCCAGCTGGTCGAGATGACAGTAGAGAGGTTTTTCCCGCCGCTCTATTATGCTCTGGGTGTGTTTCTGCCGCTGATCACTGTCAACTGTGCCATTTTCGGGGCATCTCTGTTTATGGTCATCAGAGAATACAATTTTGTGCAGTCTCTGGCCTACGGTGCCGGGAGCGGCATCGGCTGGATGCTGGCCATTTTGGCCATCAGTGCCATCCGCGAAAAAATCCAAAAAACCGCCAAACTTCCCAGGGGGCTTGAGGGGCCGGCCATCACATTGATCATTACCGGACTTCTGTCGTTGGCTTTTTTGGCTTTCAGCGGGATGATTCGTGTGCAGTGAAATGAAGGCAGGTCCATGTTTCAATTGATTAGCGGCATACTCGTCATCGCCGGAATCGGGGCGTTTTTTGCACTGCTCTTGGAACTGGCCGACACCTTTATCGCCGATTATGGTATATGCCAACTGAATATCAACAATAAAAAAGACCTGGAAATCGAGGGCGGAAGGCCTCTGCTGTCCAGCTTGGCGGAGAAGGGAATATTTATTCCATCGGCATGCGGAGGGAAAGGGACATGCGCTTACTGTAAAGTCAAAGTTCTTGAAGGCGGCGGGCCGGTCCTACCCACAGAAACTCCCTATCTTTCGGCTGAAGAGCTTGAAGACAATGTCAGGCTGTCCTGTCAGGTCAAAGTGAGAAACGACCTGGCCATAGAAATTCCCGAAGAACTTTTTCTCATACAGGAATTTAGGATCCGGGTAAAAAACATCAAAGATCTAACCCCTCAAGTAAAATGCCTCAGCCTCGAGATTCTCTCACCACAAGAGGGCATTACTTACCAACCCGGCCAATACATCCAGCTTGAAGTCCCCAAATACAAACACTCTAAAGAGCCCGAGTACCGAGCCTTCTCTATGGCCTCAAATCCGGAGGATCACAGCCAAATCGAGCTTTTTGTAGGCCGGGTGACCAAAGGCATCGTCTCCACCTACATTCATGACTACCTCCAGTTGGGCCAAGAGGTTTTAGTGCGGGGGCCTTTCGGGGATTTCTATTTTCGTGACTCAGATCGTGACATCCTGTTGATCGCCACGGGGACAGGCTTGGCACCCATTCTCTCCATCCTCCGGCACATTCGTTTTGAAAAAATTCCCAGAAAAACCACTCTCTTTTTTGGCACCCGGACACAGGAAGACCTCTACTGTGTGGATGAGCTGAGAGAGATGGAGAAGCAGCTGATGGAGTTTGCCTATATCCCCACTCTCTCTCGAGAACCGGAAGATTCATCCTGGGAGGGAGAAAGAGGCCGGGTTACCGCTCTAATAAAAAATAATATTGCAGAAAAATCGGACATCGATGTCTATATCTGCGGCAACGCAGAGATGGTGGAGTCCAGTTTGGATTTATTGAAAGAAAAGGGCATCCCGGACGATCAAATCTACTTCGATAAGTTTACCTGAGGAGCTAAGACACAGAGAAGTTCAAACATCATTGTTGCGGCCACGAGTGCAGTATTTCCGGATATATCAAAAGGTGGGGCCACCTCAACGACATCCGCGCCAACGAGATTGAGTCCGCTCAGGCCTCGCAGCATAGCTTGGGCTTCAATAGTGGTGATTCCACCAATCTCAGGAGTTCCTGTTCCAGGAGCGTAGGCCGGATCAAGAGCATCCACATCAAAGGAGACATAAGTCGGACCCGTACCGACAACATGCCGGATCAGGTCGATAGCTCCTTTAGCTCCAAGAGAAGCAAATTCTTCCATGAAGATGACACGCATTCCCGATTCCATCGAAAAATTCCAACTATCCTCGGAATCCTGTGCTCCTCTTATTCCTATTTGAACCGTACGATGTGGATCCAGGATCCCTTCCTCAACAGCTCGGCGGAAAGGAGTGCCATGACTGAATTTTGAACCCATTTCCATATCATTTGTGTCTGTATGCGCATCGATATGGATTAATCCTATAGGAGTTTCCTTCCCCAGGACTCGCAAAATGGGTAGAGAAATCGAATGATCTCCTCCAGCAGATAAAGGACACGCCCCGGAGTCAACGACTTTTTGGAAAAATTTTTCGATATCTTTATGAACGTCCTCGATGTTATACACATTTGTAAAAGGGACATCTCCTAAATCTGCAACAGTGACCAGTTTGTGAGGATTTATCTTTGTCACATGATGGATGGTCCGTATCATGGAGGACAGGTTTCTTATTTCTCGCGGTCCATGTCTTGCCCCTGCCCGGCCTTCCACGGCTCCATCATAGGGAACTCCCAAAAGTGCGATATCAACCTCAGAAGGATCTTGGATAAATGGCGCTCGCAAAAAAGTGGCTATCCCCGAATATCTCGGGATTGAGGTCGGCAGGAGAGTATCATTCATGATTCGTCGTCTCCGTGGAGAATACGGAGTTTGGCGTCGATCAGATCGGCGTGGCGCAGCCTGAGCAGGCCGGCAAGAACGTGCACATAGTGGTCTTCATACTTATCCAGTTTTTCGTCGGCATAGATGATCTTCCATGCCGCTTCTAAAATCTTGAATTTCTCCTCTCTGCTGAAATTCTGATTGATCACATTGGTGAACTCCCAAAGGTCCACACTTTCCTCTCTGTGTTCTTCAGCCACTTTCATCAAGTCTTCTATGGCTTCATCAGATATGGAGAATTCATTTTTCAGAATGGCTTTGGTTGTTTCTTCCTCAATACTGCTGAATTCAAAATCGTACTTGGCCACTTCAAGCAGGATGACACACGTGGCAATCTGAACTCTATCAAACTGTCCCTGTTCCTGTTCTCCTGAAGTGGGCGTGAGAGTTTCCAATAACCGTTCTTTCCATTTTTGTTTGAACATGCAAAGTCCTCAAAATTAAATGGTAATGGGAAAGGATTGTTCAGTCAACCCTTAACAAATTGCAGAATTCTTCTGTTAAGGGTTGAGACAAGATAGCCAACTCCTATTTTTATAGGCAGCCGGCGGGAGAAATATTACCCTATTTTTCGAGGATTTCTAAATTGATCCTTTTTCCAAGAGTCATTCCTGCAGCACCAAGAATAACCCTGATCGCATTGGCTGTCCTCCCCTGCCGTCCAATAACTTTTCCCAAATCTGAAGGGCCCACACTCAATTCGATCATTGTGGACTGCTCCCCCTCAATTTCATTGACCTTCACATCATCCGGATTGTCCACTAAAGCCTTAGCAATTTTCTCAATTAACTCTTTCATTTTCTCCCTCTTATAAAATTCAACTTCACTCTTGACTCTATTATAATCCAAAAGTTTGTTAGAAACTAGAAAAAAAACACCTATTAATCCTTTAATTTTGTTAAAATTATTGATTAAAATCAGGAATTTGTGATTTTATTGGAAAAGGTGGATTATGAAGAAAAATCTTGCCGTTTTTTTTCTTTTTTTCGCACTTTTTTTTGTACTCGGTTTCGGTTATGGAATCCAAAAAAAGGCTCAGCTCAAGCCCGATTCCTATGAGGTCGCAGTCAACCTGGTTCTGGTTGATGTTATGGCTGTGGATAAAGAGGATAGGGCCGTCGAAGACCTGACCTTGGCAGATTTTGAGGTCTATGAAGATGGAAAGAGGATAAACATCAATTCCCTAGATTTCATCGATTTCCAGAAGCTCAATTTGTCAATCCGCGCGGGTGAACAGGGCCAAGCAAGGACAAAACGTTTTTTTGTGCTCTTTGACTCAATAAACACCGTTAAAAGAATGCTGGACAGGAGCAAACCTCAAATCATTCAAGAACTTTTGGATCTCATCCAAACCGGAGGCGAAATTGAGGTCTCCCAGATGAGCGAAGACTTGGGGGTCCAGGTGCTGCAGAATTTCACATCAGACAGAGAGCAAATAGTCCAGGCTGTAGAAAGCGCTTCGGGAAGCATCTGGGCAGACCGGGCTGTCGATGACCTGTATACACCTAAAATTATCGACAGAATGGAAGTTTCCGACAAAATAGCGGTCCGGCGCAGCGAAGAGATGAATAAGGCCGCCAGGGAGATGTACCAGTTTAACATGCGCCTGAGATTCGAAAAGAGCCTGACCAACCTGCTGTCCTTTATGAATACAATCAAGGATTATCCGGGACGAAAGCCTGTTCTGCTTCTTTCAGGTGGATTTCCGGAACTTTCCTTTGAAAAATTTGAACCCGTAGAGGGCATAGAAAGCAAAATCGCATATTCTGACATCACAGCTTCCAAAATCATGGATCCCTTTAAAGTGCTCCAAAAAGGAAGCCGCCGCTACGAAGACGACATCTTCGATAACCTCATCCAGTTTGCCAACAGCCATAATATTTCTTTTTACACCCTGGATCCCGATAATTATTTGAGCTATATCCTGCCTGATATGACTTTTGATAATTATGAACACGTCTCAGAAATTGCCAAAATCAAACAGAACGAGCTGGCTAATCTCAGAGACTTGGCCCTGAAGACCGGAGGCGCGACGCTGCAGGGATCTAAAAAGTTCGACAATTTTCAGGAATACGTCAACAGAGATCTCAAATCATATTACGAGCTGAGCTACTATCCCAAAAGGAAAAAAGCCGACGGAAAATACCACAAAATCGAAGTCAAGGTCACACGGCCGGGCATAAAAATTCGCTTCCGTAAGGGTTACTATGATTTTACCAATGAACAAAAAGATTCGTTACTGTTTGCCTCATCCTCCTCCAATCCTGACCTTTTTAAACAGATACAGTTTCAAGCGCGTACGGTTCCCTTTGTCTCGAGCAGGGATAAATACAAACTCTGGATCAATATGGCACTCCCCGTTCAAGATTTGATCCTCGGCGGAGATCCTTACAAAGAATTCAAATTCCTGAAAGCCAACTTCTGGGTGGATGATCAAAAGGGGGCCAATGCTCTGAATGCGCAATTGGCTATCCCTATCAGCCTGTCTCCGGTTTTCCGCGAAAAGTTTAAGCGAGCTCAATTTTATGGTTACAACACATGTTCCGAGGAGATAAAACTCAAGAGTGACGAATACCGTGTGATTTTCTCTCTTTATGACAGAGAAACAAACCGGTTGGGGACACTGGAAACGAGTTTTGAAGTCCCAAACTTATCAGAGGACAGGGGAGAAGAGGTAATCAGTGCGGTTTTTGGCCAGATGGTCGAAGCTCCGAGGATGGGAAAGGATTTTACAGTATCCGAAAAGGAGGGGATCCTTCAGGTAGGACAATACCGGTTCTATCCCATGGGTTCCAACCAATTCAGGAGCAGAAAAGATGTCTCGCTGTTTCTGCAGATCTATCTGCCGGAAAAAGACAGATTTTCAAATCCGGAAATCTTTTTATACAAGGACGGGCATAAAGTCAGCACCATTGAGACGATCCATGTGAGAGAATTATGGCATGCCAAAGCCAACGTCTTGAATGTGGCTTACAATTTGGATTTCAGCTCCATTCTGCAGGGAGAATATACACTTCAAATCAGCCTCTATGGATCGTTAAGCAAAAATCGGATCGACAAAAATATCTCCATAAAAATCCTATAAAATATCGAAAATCCCGGACTCTTTTCGAATCGCAAAGTGAAAATATTAGAGCTCCAGGTGTTTAATATTGTGGGAAGAGAAAGTGGAATCCCACACAAAAACATATATCAGTCACACTCCAAGTCTCACCAGCGGGTATGCGCTTACACACAGATATAAGATCATCGAAGAGCTGGGAAGCGGTGGGATGGGCACTGTCTATAAAGTCGAAGACAGGGAAATCAAAGAAGTCATTGCGCTGAAACTGCTCAAGCGAGATATTGCGGCCGACGGAAAACACATCCAGCGCTTTCAAAATGAGCTGAAATTCGCCCGGAAAATAAATCACAAAAATGTCTGTCAAATGTATCACCTCAGCCGGGACAAGGACAATTTTTTTATCACCATGGAATACGTACGCGGCGAGGATTTAAAAAGCATCATCCATATGATGGGCCAGATTAGCGCAGGAAAAGCCATTCATATTGCAAAACAAATCTGTTTAGGATTGTCTGAAGCACACTCAATCGGTATTATCCATCGAGATTTAAAGCCGCAAAATATCATGATAGACAAAGAAGGCAACGCCAGGATTATGGATTTTGGGATCGCCCGTTCGATACATGCTCAGGGTCTGACCGTCTCAGGCGTTTTGATCGGAACACCCGAATACATGTCACCGGAACAAGTTGAAGGAAAAGATATCGATTTTCGCTCAGACATCTATTCCCTCGGCATCATTCTCTACGAACTGCTGACAGGAGGATCTCCATTTTCAGGGGGCAGCCCGATCAATGTGGCCTTGAAACAAAAAACTGAACTTCCTGTGGAGCCCAGGAAGCTGAACCCTTTGATTCCCGCTGCATTAAACAAAGTCATCTTAAAATGTATGAAAAAAAATCGGGATCAAAGATATCCATCTGCACTGGATTTACTCGCTGATTTAACAGAGATTGAGAACAATCTCCCGAATACAACCCGGATAAAAGCCCCACGGAAAACCCATATTTCAAAACGGATCAAAGATACACTCGGTCTAAAAAAAAGAAGTTTTCCGACATTAGCGGTTTTATTCAACAGTGCCGTTTGTCTCCTTGCTCTCTATAGGATTCTAAAACCTCCGGCCCACAAAAACCAAAAATAAAATGGGGACAGTCCCCAATTTTTAATTGGGGACTGTCCCCATTTCTTCAGGTCAATTCTTATGATGGAAAAAGGCCAGCAATTGTGCTATAAGTGGGATTCATTTTTAGCACATGAAATCCACAAAAATTCTCGTCAAAGGCACTGTTCAGGGAGTAGGATTCCGGCCCTTTGTTTACAGCCTTGCCAAGAACATGGGCTTCAAGGGATTCGTAAAGAACACTCCTAAGGGAGTGGAAATCCATATTGAAGGCCAATCCGATGCAGATGTTTTTATCAAAAGGCTGAAGGAGGAATCCCCGCCTCATTCAAGAATCGTAAAAGTAGATATTCAATCTGGAGAATTTGAAGGATTTTCTGACTTTTCTATCAAAATGACTTCGGAAGGAGACGCTTCGGTCTCCGCCCCCCCGGATTTATTTACATGCCCGGATTGCCTAGAAGAGATGTTCGATCCGTCCGACAGGCGATATGGCTACCCCTTCATAAACTGCACAAACTGCGGCCCCCGCTACACCATCATTCAATCACTTCCCTATGACAGAGCCAAAACCACGATGAGCGTCTTTCCGATGTGCAAAGAGTGCGGTGAAGAATACAACGACCCAACAAACAGACGCTTCCATGCCGAACCTGTGGCCTGCCCTCTGTGCGGGCCAGACATAAAATTTGTCGAAAACGGGATACGAATCCCTGGCGGAATCGACAAAGCCTTAGACAGAATAAAGGAAGGGAAAGTGCTGGGGCTAAAAGGCCTCGGTGGTTTCCATCTTATCTGTGATGCCACCAATAAGCACGCCGTTCAAAGACTGAGGCAGCTAAAAAAAAGAGCCCGGAAACCGTTTGCCCTTATGGCCCGAGACCTGGGTATTGTGGAAGAGATCGCCTCCGTAAGCAGTGAAGAGCGTGAGGTCCTTCTCTCCGTCAAAAGGCCCATCGTGCTTCTCCAGAAGAAGAAAGAAATCTATGGAATTTCCCCGGAAATCGACACCTACGGTGTGATGCTCCCCTATACACCTCTCCATGCACTGATTATGGCCAAACTGCCGCTTCTGGTCGCCACAAGCGCAAATTTTAGCGAAAGCCCTATCTTTAAGGATGAAGACGAGTGGCTGGCAGAGCTGTCAGACTGCGTTTTAACCCATAACAGGGATATCGCTGTCAGATGTGATGACTCCGTGCTCAAACTGGTGAATAAAAAGAAAGTCTTTCTCAGGAGAGCGAGGGGATTTGTTCCTGAACCTCTTGAAATCCAATCCCCAAAATCCTCCAAAATCCTGGCTCTTGGAGGGGAACTTAAAAATACCCTCTCCATTCTCAACGGCAACACCCTTTTTACGAGCCAGTATCTCGGCGATATGAAGGATTTGAGAAATCAACAATATCTCGAAGAGGTCATCCGTCATTTCAGCCGCCTCTACTCCTTTGATCCGGACATTTTAACATGTGACCTTCATCCTCAGTTCACAACCACACGCATGGCGGAGAAGTGGGGCAAACCTGTGATCAAGGTCCAGCATCATGTGGCCCACATCTTTTCCGTGCTTTGTGAACACGGCCTCAGCCCTGATGAGCCTTTCCTCGGAATCGCTTTCGACGGCGTGGGCTACGGGGAGGATTCCGCAGTTTGGGGTGGTGAGTTTTTTCTCAATGACGGCAAACAGCTCTCAAGAGCCTTTCATTTAAGATACGTCCCCCAGCCAGGAGGTGACCTAGCCGCAAAAGAACCCTGGAGAATGGCCCTGAGTTATCTGCTGGATGCCTGCGGAGATATTCCCAGAATTGGCATTTTAAAAGATGTGGACGAGAAAAAAATAACGGGTGTCACAAATGCCATAAAGAAGAACATCAACTCTCCGCTTACGTCCTCTGTAGGGAGGTTGTTTGATGCTGTATCCGCAATTTTAGGAACGTCTCCGAAAAGAATCGATTATGAGGCCGAGGCGGCCATGAGGCTGGAAACTGTTGCATCCAAAGGGACAAAAGATTACTATCAGTTTGAAAGAGACGGACAGGACATCGATATGCGAAACACGATAAAGGGACTTGTAGAAGACAAGGCCTCCATCTCTATTAAGTCCGCAAAATTCCACAATTCAATAGTAAAGATTATCGAGGACACCGCACTAATATGCAGAGACACCAACGGCATCAAAAAGGTTATTCTTGGAGGAGGAGTGTTTCTCAACTCTTATGTCTTGAGCCACACTCTCGAC
>CAZLLG010000033.1:0-19071 GCA_964560275.1 uncultured Eubacteriales bacterium
TGGGGCCTGTCCCCAATTAATGTCCCCAATTAAGTATGATGTCCCTCTAATTAGAAAGAAGAATTATTTCAGAGAAAAAGTCTTCGTATGGGTTCCGCCTTTGACGCAGTCCAGCTTAACAGTGATGTTTCCCTTTCCTTCAACGAGAAAATGATAAATAACTTCTCCCCTGCTGGGAATACCGTCCGTCAGCTTCAGATTCTTCAGGTCTTTCTGGTCTATAAAAGTTACGGCATCCGGGCCGCCACCGCCACCTCTCCGCATAAATCTTCTAAACTGCCGGGGTATACCTGCAGGCAAACCAGATCCCGCAGACTGTCCCGCCGCCAGGACCTTCACATCCCCATCGATGGAAAGGATATCGGGCCTTTGAACTTTGTTGGTGACAGCCGCTTGTGACATCGTGGGCATCAAGCGTTTGTTGTAGAGGGATACTTTTAACCTTGTAAGGTTTCCAGCAATCTTTTCCGCACTCACACTTTTAATGGTCGGCATGGGCATTTCATCGGCATGGAGCAGGCAGAACGCCATGTTGCGGTGGCACATTTCCTCAAGAAGCCAAAACGGCGGGCTCCGGGAGAACAGCTTTGAACTGTCGCGGTCGATGATAACTTTACCGAGCTGGGGATGATCAATCTCATGCATGGAGATGGAAGGATTGTCCAAATCGATATACTGATTGAAAAATTCTCTTTCTTCCTGAGTGATCTGTCCATCGCCATCCAGATCGGACCTGGATGTCCACAGTTCGTTGGAAAATGAGTAGATCCCTAAATTGTCCAGTGTAAAATCGATAAATCCCCCCCAAACTGTGTAGAGATCATCCCAGATAATAAAATAGTCGTATCCCTCGACTATCTTTTCACCTTTTAATCCGATCTCGTCATAAACAGCAAGGTCTTTGGCTGTCAGTTCGCCGTGAAGAGCCGCACCCGGATTGCGCAGAAGCATCCCACCCGTGTTGTGGAAAGCCTGAACGCCTGCGATATTTGGATGAGCATAAAGGAAATCTCGGGTGGCTTTAGATTCCGGCCAGGTGAATGGATAATTTCCGGCTCCTCCCTGGATGTAGCTCGGCTGCCAGTAGGTGGGCCAATCCCGGTTGGCATCATACCCGCCGACGCCATCTTCGTTGTAGCGGCCGTCGCCGTCATTGTCGATCCCTTCACTTCCAACACTTATATAGTCACCTTTTTCATCCTCTTTGTAGGGGATGTTCGTCTGGATGGGTACCATGCGGTCGCCCTTATCGCTTATTCGGTGGGTTCCCTTTCCCAGTTCAACCTTGATGTACATCGAGCCGGTTTCGCCGTCGCCATCCAGGTCTTCAGGGGGGTCCTCATCATAGAGACCGTCGTTGTCGCTGTCCATGGGGACATTCCCCGAGCGCGCCGCACCATCTTTGTGCAGCCACGTGTCCCTTCCGTCAGGATTGACCGAAGGAAAGATGTAGAACACCCGTTCATCGACAAGATTCCTGATGTAGTCATTGTATTTGTAGTTTTCCATGAGATACCAGATGGTGTAGAGCCCGATCTCACCGCCCTGGATCTCCAGGCTGTGGATATTGGCATCCATGTAAAAGGCGCATTTGCTCATCTCGCCGCCTGTGTCAGGATTGTTGATCGTCATGTACCAGATTTCGCGCCCCTCAAAACTTTTACCGATGGATTTCATCTTTAAAAACTTGGGAAACGCCTTCTCCAGCTTGCGCATGGCCGCTTCCATCTCTTTCCAGTCATAGTAATGGTTAAAGCTCAGATCCACTTTACGTGTGTTCCATTTGCGGGGGAAAAACTCCTGAGCGTGTGCCGAGACAAGAGCAGAGCCAGCAAAGACCACAAACGCGACCAACAGGACTGTGAACCGTTTTATGTTTCTATTGTTTAGCATCTTTTCCTCCTCTTTTATTTAAGGACAACTTTTCTCTGAGTTGTCCCACCGCCGTTTCTGGCCCACAGTGTGATATCGATTTCTTTTCCAGGAGGTGAAATGATCGTCCACGTGTGTTCACTCTCAGCCCCGACTCCAATAGAGGAAATATCGACACGTTTGTTTCCACCGAACAGCTTCATATCTTCATCATTTTCGAATTTTAATCTCAACATGATTGACGTGATATTCCGTGTTCGTGTTCCCATGGCCGTAACGTAAGGGAATTGACCCTTGTTGTGGACTTTGATCTTTAGCCGATACAGATTGGAGGAGAGCTTCTCGACAACAGGTTCATCCATGGTGATCTCAGCAAACTGCGCAGCAAGATAGAGCGCAAACTCAGCGTGAGTTCTACTTAAATCCGGAATGACATCTGCTGGAGGATTGACACGGACATAGGGCACAAATCCGCCGACTTCAACTTCACCCAGCTGTTTGTGGTTAACTTTAGTCCAGTTGACAAATCCTTTGCCTTCGTTTTTCTCGTCGATCCACTTGAGCCATTTTTCATCGTTGCCGGAAGAAGCTGCCGAGCCGCCCGCCGCTCCTCCTCGCGCAGATGCAAACCGCTGCATCATCGCGCTTCTGTCCATTGTCTGCGTTTGGGCCTGTCCTCTCTGTGCAGTCTGTCCAGCTGCTGGTGTCCTTTTCACTGCCGGCCTTTCCGGAGCTGCCACTCTCAAAGACCAGAGGTTGGCGGAAAAGGAAGGCACACCGAACTGAAAATAGGCATACTCTAAGAGTGAACCGACAGGTTTTTCTGAAACAGCACTGGAGATGTTCGTGATCTCCTTGTATTTGTCACTTACGGCCTTAAAAAGAGATTGATCCTGGGCCATTGTTGCTTTAGGCTGTGGATCAGTGGGCCTGGGCGCAGGATCAGCCGCAGCTTGGCCTCGTCCGCCTCCCCGCATGAACATCATCATCATCCCTCCACCGGCTCTGCCTGCTTGAACCGCCTGTGCCGGTTCCGGGAATGTTGGAGTTCCGGAATCAATTCCGGTTCCTGCAGCCAAATTGTCAAACTTGGAAAAAGAAAGGACCGCACAGATGTTTCGATGCGGCTGGCCCTTAAAAGACGGATCATATTTAGCCATAAAATCGATAAGAGCCATGGTTTCCGCTTCAGAAACAGCATAGACTCCCCACCCCTTAACCTTGTATCCGAAGTTGTGAGGGAAGTTCCTGTTGATATTGAATCCACCCGGCCCATCTTCGTTGTAAACACCATCACCATCATCATCAAACCCCTCTGTGTAAATTTTGTACAGTTTATCGAGAGGCGTATCCGATTCTTTTTTCTTCATCAGGCGCGGATCGTTTTCATCGATAACCCAATCACCCTCCTTATCTTTTACACGCATTTGCGTGATAAGACCGTCGCCGTTCAGGTCATCAGGCCCATCTTCGTCTATGAGCCAATCATAGTCCTCGTCACGGGGTTTAAAGTTTCCCGAATGTTCAATTTTCATGGTGTTAAAAAAAGCTTCGGCTCCATCCGGATTCAAACGGGGAGCAATGTAAAAAGTACGTTTGTCGAGAATTTCCGTGACCTTTTTTTCACGGCCGTACCCATTAATCAGATACTCGGCCATACCCATGGCGACTTCACTGCCCACGACATGATCGCCTTCAAGATTCCCCACGATGAGCAGTGCCTGCTTTTCCTCAGGTGCTCCACCCTGTGTTCCAGAAATCTGAATCATCCAAAGGTCGCGCCCCTGCAAAGATTTCCCTATCGACTGCAGCTTCGCAATTTCGGAATTCTTGCCCACAATGCTTTTCAGAGCTTGGGACATGGCCTGAAAGTTGTGATACCCGGAAGTTGTTTCGTCAGCAGCTTTGAGCGGAAAACCTGTTAATAACACAAGTATCAAAACCGATAAGAATCCTCTAAGAAGATACTTCATTCAAACCTCCTTTTTTCAAATTATCTATAATGAAGAGCACAAAAAGCTCTTTTTAAAAGATTGGGAAAGGATTGCACAATGCCCTGGAATTTGGAAATTTTTGAATCATACATGAACATATTGTGAAAAAAGAACTTTATATAAAAACTCCATCTAAAGCAATATATAATTTTGACGAAAAAAAGTGGAAAAACTTCCTTTATTTCTCTGTCCAAACAGAGATTTTCCCTCGTTCAATGATGAGAGCTCCAATAAATCCGCCCCGGTCCAGATAATAGTCGGAAATTCCCGTATCGACGACCCAAATTTTTCCGTCATACAATTTCATTCCCTTCAGTCCAAATAAAAACAACGGAGAGTGCCCGATAAACATATGACTAGCATCCAGGTTGAAGAGGATACGGTCGATATCATCCTTAAAATCCTTGGGATCGTTGCGGACAAAATCCCGGCTCCAAAGCGGCCCATTAGGATTGTTATAAAACCTCATCTTATACACAGGTATACTGGGCATGCGCTCATTCAGAATGGCTGTCCTTACTGCACCGAGTTCCATTCGATAGAGCATGTTCATCTCATCGAGTCTCATTTTAGAGTACAATTCGATAATCCCTGCATGGTTAAATATCATGTCATTAATCTTCACTACCAGATTATGATTGAGTATCCACCTTCCATACTCTCTGTTTAAATTTCTAAAATAGTTTCTCCGCCCCACATGTGTTTTATTATTTTTTCCATTTTCGATAACCTGGCTCCAGTGCAAAGAGATGTCATAGTCCGAAGATAAGCTTTTTCTCTGCATTTTCTTTTTTTTTCGCCTAAATATTCGCTCCTGCTTTTTCACATACTTCTCAGACACAAAAGAAATGAGCTGCTTCGATGTGATATATCCATCAACATCAAAAGCCGTGTCCGCAAGGTTCATCTCCTCATGATTCCCTATCAGAACATGGACAAATCCCCCGGCACTTTGGGCCTCAACTTCAAGCCTTTTCAAAAGGTCAAAAATATCTCTGGCTCTGTCTCCTCGATCGAGTATATCCCCAATCTGGACAAGATGGGTTTTCCCCCCAGTCCACTGAAGTGTTTCGTTTACCAGCCCGGTTTCTTTTAAAATCTTTACAAAATTTTCATAGGCCCCATGCAGATCTCCCACAACAACAATTCTGTCGACATTCCTCCAGACACACTGGATTTTTGCAGCTGAGTCCTCTTGTGGGTTTCGGACATCCGCGCTCGAAATACTCAGGAATAGAAAAATAGTGAGAAGCCCTAAATAAACAAGAGTGAACCTCTTGGGCTTTTGAGGCATACACTTATTTATTTTCATGAGTTACATCAATCTTTTTTTCTGCTTTCTATTATACACTGCCTGTAAACATAAAACGCCTATCATCGGAGAATGCAAATAACTTGTCAACTCTTGAGGTAAAAGGGGAGGATGGCGCGGTGGTGTCTTATCCCGGAGCGGATGGTGGCGAGGTGGCTAGAAAGACGGGTCTTCGCGTAGGGAAAGATACTCCGCGCCGGGTACCGCCCTTTTACCTCAAGAGTTGACAAGTCTATCTGACCTATCTATAAAGGAGGAAGAATGGGAAAAGAGGTTTCTCAAGGGCGGCGAGATTTTTTAAAAACAGCTGGATGGGGTTCGGCCGCACTGGCATTATCTGGGCTTGCCCATTGGCAGTGTAATCCGGCCAAAAAACGACCGAATATCCTTTTCCTTTTTTCGGACGACCAGCGTTTCGATACTATTGCGGCTCTAGATAACCCTCACATCCAGACTCCCAATTTGGACCGCTTGGTTAAAAAAGGAGTCACGTTCACCCGCGCCCATATCATGGGGGGGACAAGCGGAGCCGTGTGTATGCCCAGCCGGGCCATGGTCCTGACTGGCAGAACTTTATTTCACATCTATAACCGCGGCGCAAGCATTCCAGATGAGCATGTGATGTTCCCGGAAATCCTGAGGAATTTGGGGTACACAAACTTTGGAACGGGAAAATGGCACAACAACCGAAGCTCTTTTGCACGCTGTTTTTCAGGTGGGGGAAAAATCATGTTTGGGGGGATGAGCGACCATCTCCGGGTTCCTGTCTATGACTTTGATGCAACCGGGAAATATCCAAAAGACCATGAATATATCGCCGACAAATTCTCCAGCGAACTTTTTTCGAATGAAGCCATAAACTTCATACAGAGTCACAAGTCCGATTCGCCATTTTTCATGAGTGTTTCATACACAGCGCCTCACGATCCCCGCATGGCCCCCAAAGAATATTTGGATTTATATCCCGCCAAAACCGTTCAACTGCCGGAAAACTTTATGCCCAAACATCCCTTCGATAATGGAGAAATGGAAGTCCGGGACGAAAATCTGGCTGCCTCTCCCAGGACCGAAGAGGAAATCAAAAAACACATCGCCGGCTACTATGCGATGATCACTCATCTCGACGCTCAAATCGGGCGTATCCTGGATGCTCTGGAGAAATCAGGGAAAGCCGAGGACACTATCATTGTCTTCACCGGAGATAACGGCCTGGCCGTTGGGCAGCACGGCCTGCTGGGAAAACAAAATATCTACGACCACAGTGTTCGGGTTCCTCTTATTTTCGCAGGCCCGGGCATCCCCAAAAATAAAAGATCTGACACCCTCTGCTATCTTCTGGATATTTATCCGACATTGTTGGACCTGCTCGAGCTGCCCATTCCGGAAACCGTAGAAGGGCTAAGTCTTGTGCCTGCACTCAAGAACAGCAAAAAAAAGATCAGAGAGTCCGTTTTTTTAGCCTACAGACATTTCCAGCGCGGCGTTCGAACACATAACAACTGGAAACTTATCCTTTACAATGTGAGAGGGATAGAGACGACACAGCTTTTCAACCTGAACAATGACCCCTGGGAAAAAAACAATTTGGCCTCAAATCCAATATTTAAAAACCAGCACGAACAGCTTTTTGCACTTCTGAAAACCCTCATGAACGATTTGGATGATTTTTGCGACCTGGACAAACCGAACTGGGGAGTTCCCGACAAAATCCTTATCGACTAGGAATGTGGGAATCCTTCATCGGGCTTTCGAGGGGCACTCGAGTAGAGGGATCTCGTTTGGCTATCCATATTCTTGTGTTGTCACGGCCTTCTGACTTTATAGTACCCTTTATCGAGTGGCCTTGTACGCTGCCTTTAAAGACCAGCCGTTCTGCGTTCCTTCCCTGTGTCCTCTCCATCGTAAACGCCAATGTATCTGCGGTTATTTTTCCATTGATAACAGAAACAGGGCTATTGGCTTTGCTTTCAAAGACCTCGCCACTCACATACTGAAAAGATTGTCCGAGATTCAGGGTGAATTTCTCTTTCCCAGAATCGGTCGGCATGGACCATGTCCATGTTCCGGTGAAGTTTGCCGGAATTATCCAGAGATAGACAGAATGAACTTCCCATTCGTCCTCTATTAAAACGTCCTTGTCGGCCTCCCATTTTCCCATGTTAAAATCATGTGAGACAATCCGAGTTCCCGGGCTCAGTTCCGCCAGAAGTTTTGGGCGAAGCCTGAGGTTGATCTCCGTGAGAAAATAGAGGGTCACGACAGAAGCCTTACTGAAATCGGCTTCAAACAGATCGGTCTGAAAAAACTCGACCCGGCCCTCGACTCCCGCTTTTTTTGCGTTTTCATGGCACTCTTTGATTCGTTGTGGATCGATATCAATTCCAATTCCACGGCTGCCGAACATTTTGGCTGCTGTGATGACGATTCGCCCATCGCCGCATCCAAGGTCATAAATCATATCGTCTTTGTTCACCTCTGCCATGGATAACATGGCTTCGACAACCATTTCGGGAGTTGGCACATAAGGGACATCCGGATACCTCTCCTGGAAAGCAGCCAGGCTTAAAAAGGCCAGGCCTACCGCGGATAGTAATCCTATAAGAGATATTTTCTTCCATCTTTTATTTTGTATCATAAAATGTCTCCTTGGTTTTTAGCTATCCCAAACTTAAATTGTACCCATTTGAAGTGAAAAATCTATTTTTTTTTAATTCGAGGAAGTTCAGGCCGGTCTTGCTTTAAATCAGATATCCATGATAAGTGTAAGGAACCAAATTGTTTGACAAGAGGAGGGCTCTATGAAAAAAGCCAACCTTTTTATATTAGGACCCCTAGTACTCCTGTTGATGTGCTGCTCATCAAGTCCAAAAAAAAAATTTTCAGTCACCGAATTGAGCAGCGAGTACATTTCGTACTGGAAACAATTCTATCCTTCCAAAGCGCTTTCACGGGGCTTCTTGGATTCCATCATCTATTTTGAAGATTACTCCAAAGAGGGGATTGACAACTGGGTGGATTTCAACAAAAAGACTCTGAAAACAATCGAAAACCATTTGACTGAAATGCAAACCGCGGACAGAATCGACGCCCGCCTCTTGAGAACACAGATTTTTTCCGAACTCGAAAAATGGGAAAAGGAAACTCCCCAAAAAAATTCACTTGCCTTTTACGCCTCCCCTATATCCAGGGAGGTCTCAGGCATCCTGAATGCAAAAGGGCTTCAAAATGAAGAGAAGCTGCGGATCATCAAAGAGAGATTGATTGAAATAAAGACGATCTGCAGCACCGCTTCACAAGAACTCGAAAACGGAAGCCCCAACAGCACAAAACGGGCTCTGCAAACACTCGAAAGAGCAGCCGTATTTTATGAAGAAACGCTGCCAGAAAGAATAAAAACATGGATGAGCCCCCAACAGCTCGAAGTTTTCTATGGAGATTGCGGGGACGTGGCCGTTCAAATCCGCACTCTTGTTGAGTTTGTCGAAAACACGATTATGCCCAACCTTACCCTATCAGAAAGCCGAATCCTGGGAATGGAAAAGTTCGCCAGGCAGTTAGAGATTTATACAGACAGTCCGCTTACACCGGAAGAACTTGAGCAAATGGCCTTGATTGAAATTCAGGAAGTCAGGCAGGAAATGGCCCGGACTTCGGAAGCTTATCTGAGGGAGGCCTATCCCAATGAGAATATTCCGGAGACCGACGAAGCACTGATTGGCAAGGCTCTCTTTGACATGGAATCCAACCATCCTTCGGGCAATGAAGAATACCTCATCCTGCTGCGGGATTATGCAAAAGAAGCCGAAGATTTTGTCAGGGATCAAAAGATCGCCACAATCCCAGACCATCAAACTCTGAGCATAGAAATAGCCCCTGAAAGTTCAGGTGCTTCGGCACGCATCGGTTTCGTATCTCCCCCACCCGCTTTTTTTCCCAATCCCTGGACGACCTGGTACCTGGCCACCATTCCCGATTCCTTTCCTGAAGATGAAAAAGAAGATTTCTGGCGGTCATTTAACAACCATTTCAAAAAATTCATCGTAATCCATGAATTGTTTCCCGGTCACTACATCCAGAGGAAGATCACTCGAGAAAATCCTCATCCTGTCCGCATCCTTTTTTCGTACAGGCCCTATTCCGAAGGCTGGGCTACACTGTGCGAACGCGTGGCTCTCGAAGCAGGATGGGATAACTTCAATAAACTGACTCAACTGGCCCAGCTGCGCAAAAGGCTGGAAAACGCCAACCGGGCCTACACAAGCATCCAGGCCCACTGCAACGGGTGGGACGAAGAACATGTGCTCGAGTTTTCGATCCAGACTTCCCTTCTTGCCCCGCAATTTGCCAAAAGCCTCTGGGGACGGCTGATGAGATCTCCAATACAAATCACGTCCTATTTCCTGGGATATCACATGTTTAGTAAAGTCTATGAGGCCGAGCTCGAGAGGCGCGGGGACGATTTTTCAACTCTGGAGTTTATGGATACAATCCTACACGCAGGACCCATCCCTATCGATGAATTCCCGGCGGTCTTTGAAGACAATTTTCCGATCAAATGAACATTCTTAGAAAAATCACAGAAAGAGTGATTTTTTTCCTGTTTGCTGTTCTTGTGGCCGTGGTGTTCTACCAAGTCCTTGCCAGATATGCGTTTAATAATCCCCCATCCTGGACAGAAGAGCTTGCGAGGTACTGTCAGGTCTGGATCATCCTTCTGACTTCCTCAATTTGTATCCGCAAGGGCAGCCATTTGGCGGTAGACTACCTCAGCCACAGATTTTCCCGAAATGTTAATCTTTTGATAAAAATAGTCATTCACCTGCTCATACTCCTTTATGTGTGTGTTGTTCTGGTCTTTGGCTGGAAACTGATGATGGCAGGGCGTTACCAGATCTCCCCGGCCCTGCAAATAAACATGCAAATTGTATACGTCATTTTTCCGCTCAGCGGAGCCCTTATGCTTCTTGAGGCCGCACAAAAGACAGTGGAAGCACTCAAAAACAAATCAAAACATTTGGCCGCGGAGCAAAAATAGAATGCTTATCCTTTTTATATCGATCGCCATTTTTTTTATAATCGGCATGCCGATTGCCTTTGCCCTCGGGCTCGGTTCGTTCTTTACCCTGCTGACCGATCCCTCACTCCCTTTGGTGCTCGTCCCCCAGCGCATGTTTGCGGCACTGGACTCCTGGCCGATTCTGGCCATCCCCCTCTTTATGCTGGCTGGCACACTGATGGACAAAGGAGGAATTTCAAAAAGAATCGTAGAATTTTCCAGCGCCTGCTTCGGGTTTGTAAAAGGGAGCCTGGGCATGATCACCGTTTTGGCGTCCATGATCTTCGCAGGCGTATCCGGATCGTCCACAGCCGATACAGCCGCAGTGGGTTCCATCCTGCTTCCGGCCATGAAGAAAAAAGGGTATAACATGAATTTTGCCACCGCGCTTCAGGCTGCAGCAGGTGCGATCGGACCGATTATACCTCCAAGCATTCTGATGATTCTCATCGGGTATACCACGGACACGTCCGTTGCCAGCCTCTTTCTGGGTGGGATCATCCCCGGTATTCTGATTGGTTTAGGTTTGATGGTGGTCTCCTTCTTCCATGCCCTCAAAGGAGGGCCTGCCTATCTCTCCACAACACAATTCAATTTAAGAGAAGTCCTTATAACCGGTCGAAGGGCCCTGCCCGGCCTCGGTCTTCCCTTTATCATCGTCTTTGGGATTCTGGGAGGAATATTCACCGCCACGGAAGCAGCCGTTGTAGCTGTGGTCTATGGATTGGCCGTTGGGATGTTTGTGTATAAGGAAATTTCCATCAAAGACCTCCCGAAAATCTTTATCAAATCTGCAGAAACTGCCTGTGTGGTTATGTTTATTGCCACCACAGCTTTTCTCTTCGCATGGCTCATCACAGTCAAACAGCTCCCCTTTCACATTGGCAATTTCCTCCAGGCGAATGTCGGGAGCAAAGTACTATTCCTCGTGCTCTTGAATGTTGTTCTGCTGATAATAGGCATGTTTATGGAAAGTTTTTCCGCGATAATCGTCTTTATGCCCATCCTTTTCCCGATTGCCAGAAATTTTGGTATAGATCCCATCCATTTTGGAATCATCGCATCGGTGAACCTGGCCATAGGCTATATCACACCGCCCTACGGGGCCACCCTATTTGTTTCGTGCGGGTTATCCGGAAAAAGTATAAGGGACGTGACACCAAAGATCGTGCCTATTATCCTGGCCATGCTTGTGGTGCTGTTGATTGTCACGTATTTTCCCGAAGTTTTTATGTGGGTTCCGGCTTTTCAAATGAAATAGTCATCTAAAAAAAAATGAAAACAAAACTTAAAATCGCTGCTGTCCTGGGATTCCTGGTCCTAGGAAGTATGTGTCAGGGAACCGGAGAAAAAATTTATATCATCAAAGTCAGCCTCAGTCAAAATCTGGGAGAACCTCAGGTCAGAGCCGTAAAATTGTTCAAAAAAACCGTAGAGGAAAAAACTTTGAGCAAGATTAGAGTCGATATCTATCCCAACAACCAGCTTGGAAACCAGCGGGATATTGTCGAAGGCATTCAGCTTGGGACGGTGGAAATGAGCAATATCGCAAGTGTTATGGCCGGATTTGTTCCTGAGCTCAATATTTTTGAACTTCCGTTCCTGTTTGAAAATCGGGGCCATTTTTACGCAGTCCTGGATTCAACCATCGGAACCGATTTAAAATCCGCGTTCGAACGCCGGGGATTCCATCTTTTGGGATACTTCGATGCGGGTGTCCGACACATCATGACCGTCGATAAAAAGATTGAATCTATAGAAGACCTGAAGGGACTAAAAATCAGGACCATGGAAAATCCGGTTCATCTCGCAGCATTTAAGGCTTTCGGGGCCAATCCACTGCCCATGGCCTACGGAGAGCTTTATACCGCACTCGAACAGCACGTCGTGGATGGGGCCGAAGCCGCTAATACGAATTATTATTCCAAAAAATTCTACGAACCCGCCCGCCACTGGGCCCAGGTCAGCTGGATCCATCTGATCGAATACGTCATCTTAAGCCGAGTCTTTTATGAAAAACTCCCCATCGAATTCCAAACGATCGTCGACGAAGCGGCCCGAGAGATGATTCTCAAAGAGCGTCAGTGGTATGGCGAAAATGACGAAGCTGTTCTTGAAAAGTTAAAGGAAGAAAGCGTTCAATTCACTTCTCCTTCAAGGCGGCCTTTTGTCAATGCTTCAAAAATTGTCTACAGAGATTGGGCCAATAAGGTTGGTGGGATGGCACTGATTGAAAAAATCATTCAATTTGACTATAAATAGGAACTCAAATCCTTAAAAAAGAAGACTAGGAGAAGTGAGACATGGAATACAGAATCCTTGGGAAAACCGGCCTTAAAGTGTCCTCATTGAGTTTGGGTACGGCTAATTTCGCCGATCCGACATCTGAAGAGGACTCAATAAAGATCGTTCACCGAGCCGTAGATGCGGGAATCAACCTCATAGATACCGCAGACTCCTATGCTGCCGGAGAAAGCGAACGTTTTATCGGCAAAGCACTCACTTTAAACAATAAACGGGGCAACGTCCTCCTAGCCACAAAAGTGTTCTACCCAACAGGTCCTGGCCCAAATGACAGGGACAACTCACGCGTTCATATCTTAAAGGCCTGTGAAGATTCCCTCAGGCACCTTCAAACAGACTACATCGACATCTACCAGATCCACCGCCCATCTACAATCATTCCCATAGAAGAAACACTGGGCGCTCTCACCGATCTCGTCAAGCAGGGCAAGGTGCGCTTCATAGGCTGTTCCACACATCCGGCTTGGCAAGTGATGGAAGCCCTGAAAATCAGCGAGCAAAAGGGATTCGCCCAATATATCCTAGAGCAGTCCCCCTATAATCTTTTGGACAGGCGCATCGAAAACGAGCTTGTGCCCCTCTGCAAGAAATACGACCTTGGTATTCTGGCATGGGCCCCCCTCGCTCAGGGAGTCCTGGCCGGGCGCTATACTTCGGCCAAGAACTATCCCGAAGGATCCCGGGCCGCACTCCGGGGAGGGATTTATTCTGAACGGATTACAGACAAAGGGATTGAAATCGGAAACCGCTTTGTTAAACTGGCCAAAAACACTGGATTGACTCCCTCTCAATTGGCGATTCTCTGGGTTAAAGATCAGGACGGCATCACGGCGCCTCTGATCGGGCCCCGCACACTCCAACAGCTGGAGGACCTGCTGCCGGTAGGGGACAAAAACCTGGACGACTCTTTACGCGAGGCTTGCGACCAACTCGTTCCACCGGGAAGCGCAGCCGCCAACTTTTTTAATTCCGCGGCCTGGATGAAAGGCCGTATCCTCTAGGATTTGACACGTTCCCTCTAAATTTATACCTAATCCGCATAGCTAGAAGGACAATTTCTATAAAATGCCAAAAGTCTCAGACTGAAAATCCCTTCAGTCATGAGTGACAATTGAGTCTTGACGATGATGGTCCTTTTCGACATAATCCATACGTGCAACTCCTGAAATTGAGTCTTCCAACCGGAAATCTACCAAACTACAGGAGTAGACGCATTACATCATCATATTTTCTAACACATGTAAATTTTCGAATCTAAGGAGAGAATCGAGTGAAAAAACAACGTAATTTTGCACAAGGAATCGTTTGGATCCTGGCCCTTTTTCTGATCCTGGGAACCATGACATCTATCCATGCCCAGGACCGCTTGAAGACCTATCCCCGCTATGAACATCACCAAAAGATGAGCCAGGAAATTAGGGGTGCAGTCAAGTCTGGAGCCTTGAGAGTCACCTGGGCCGAGGACGGAAAATCTTTCGAATACGAGTGGGACGGCCAAAAATGGAATTTCGACCTCAAGACAAAGAAAGCCACCTCGCTCGGTGAGATAGAGCGCGACCAAGCTGCCTCTAAACGCCGCAGGACCGGCCCTGCTCGGGGACGCCAGTACACCGAGACAGAGTCGCCCGATGGAAAACTCAAGGCCTTCTACCGTGATAACAACCAATGGTTGAGCGACACCGATGGGAAGAACGAGTTCGCCGTTACGACAGACGGAAACAAGAAAGACCGGACCAAATACGGCTCGGCCAGCTGGGTTTACGGAGAGGAACTGGGGCAAAACACGGCCATGTGGTGGTCTCCGGATTCCGGAAAGGTCGCCTTCTACCGGTTCGACGAAAGCCCAGTCTCCGACTATTTTCTCCAGATGGACCAAACTGAACTCTACAGCTCTGCAGATATCGAAGCCTATCCTAAAGCCGGGGAACCTAATCCTATAGCTGAAATATTTGTATACAATCTGGCAACAAAAGAGACCGTCAAACTGGATGTCCGCAGCGGGAAACCTTTCGAAAACTCTGTGGTCGGACATTATGTCTACAGGGTTTCCTGGTCTCCAGACGGGACAGAAATCCTTTTCAACCGCACCAACCGGCGTCAAAACACCCTCGAGTTCTGTGCCGCAGATCCAGCGACCGGAAAGGTCCGGACCATTCTCCGTGAAGAGTGGTTGACAGGATGGGTCAGGAACTCTCCCGAAATATCCTGGCTTGAAGATGGACAGCGTTTTATCTGGGCTTCGGAGCGGACCGGTTTCAACAACTACTATCTCTATGACATCAGCGGCAGCCTGCTCGTGACTTTGACAAGCCATCCATTCGAAGTATCCCGGATCAGTATGCTTGATGAGAAGAACAAAACCCTCTGGTACACAGCCAGAGACGGAGACAACCGGATGAAGCTACAGCTCCACAAAGTTGGACTTGACGGGAAAAAGGACGTTCGGCTGACCGATCCCGCATTCAATCATTCGGTTAATATTTCCCCAGATGGAAAATATTTTATCGATGTGGCCCAGACACACGACGTGCCTCCGACCTCCACGTTGAGAGCTGCCAACGGAGAGGAGATTGCGGTTTTGGCCGAAAGTGACTTGACCAAGTTCGAAGATTTGGGCCTAAAAAAGGCCGAAATTTTCACATACAGGGCTGCTGATGATTCCTGCGACCTTTACGGAATGCTTTATTTTCCCTCTGACTTCGATCCGTCCAAGTCCTACCCACTCCTGGCCAGCGTTTATGCCGGACCAGGATCTGGCGGAGCTCGGGAAACCTTTGCTAATGCCAACGCGTTAACTGAGTACGGCTTCTTAGTGGCTTCCTTCGACCACCGCGGTTCTTCCGGAATGGGAAAACGGCAAATGGATTCCATCTACTTGAAGCTGGGAGTGGCCGAGATAGACGATCTGGCCGCCGGGGTAAAATCCCTCTGGGATCGGTCCTATTTCGATAAAAAACGCGTCGGTATCTATGGAACCTCTTACGGCGGTTACGCTTCAGCCATGTGCCTTCTCCGCTACCCTGACGTTTTTGCGGCGGCTTCGGCCGGTTCGTCTGTCACGTCCTGGTATCATTACGACAGTATCTATACCGAGCGGTACATGTGGATTCCCCAAGAAAACAAGGAGGGTTATGAAGCGGGGAACGCCATGAATTACGCAGAAAAGCTCGATGGACGTTTAATGATCTATTACGGCACAGCGGATAACAATGTTCACCCCAACAACTCTATGCAGTTGATTCGGGAACTTCAAAGAGCCGGCAAGAGTTTCGAAGTCATGGTCGGCCCCGACCGCGGCCATTCGGGGATCAATAGAGACCGGATGCTGGAATTCTTCATCGAGAACCTGATCCTTAATCCAACAAAGAAATAGAAACAAAGGGATAATCCGGAGTTTTATCAAAAGCCAAAAGTCATCCGGGCGTAATAAGAGCCTCCCATAAAACCAAAAGGGGCGTTCCTGCGGGGATAGGGAAAAATGCCGTTGAATGAATTCTTCGTAAAGTTTTCGTCGGGATAGACATCAAACAGATTCGAGGCTCCTGCTCCAATCCGGATTCCCTTTAAAATCTCGTATGACAGCTCTATATCCGTAATCCATTTCCCGGAAAAAACTTGTTCGCGATCTGGATCCACGCTGCTTTCTGTTGCCGAAACACTTCCAAAATAATTAAAACGGAGTTCTCCAAAAAAACCTCCATTGACATAGCTGCTTCTCAACATGAAGTGCTGTTGAGGCTGACCGTCTTCGATATACACTCTATCGATCCTTCCCAGCAAAGTGTCTTCATATCCTTCAAGCAAGTCTGGAACGATGGGATCCCCGATAATCTTTGTTTTATTCCAGTTTCCCATCACCATAAAATCGAGCCAGTGGTTTTCTGCAAAAGGAATTCTCCAGGATAAAGACAGGTCGACTCCTAGAGTATTTGTATCAATAGCATTGACGAGCACTTGAGCGGCAGTCACACCTAAAGGCTTGAGCAAAGGACCGATCAACGGATCGTAAGCAGAAAATCGACCGGAAATGATGAGGCGGTCTTTGACATCCACCTTAAATAGGGTTGCCTGAATAGATAAATCCTTATTCGGCTTTAGGGCAAATCCCCCGGTGAGTGCAGAAAATTTTTCTGATTTCAGCGCCGGAAAACCGAGTGCTGTTGACACGCCACTGGAGCTGTTGAACGTTCCGACTGATAAGGGAACCAAGCTTCCACTGACATCAACGAACTGGGTCGATGTACTATTAAAATACATCTGCTGCAGGGATGGGGCTCTAAAACCCGTACTGAGAGAACCGTAAAGTGTAATTCCATCGACAGGGGTATAGCCAAGAGCTACTTTTCCACTCAGATTCCCCCCCAAATCCTTATATTGGTCAAATCGTGAACTCAAACTGAGCTGGAGTTCTCGAATCGGCCTGATTCCCAGGTTTCCATACAAAGCCAGAACAGTTCTCGTTTCATCCACTTCGTTTTCAGGGCGGAATCCAGGGAATCCCTGCATCCCGGCAGGGGAGGGGGCTCCAAACTGATTCGAAACTCCCCCATCGACCCAGGAGGCAACCTCACCCTGAACGAGCTGGTAGTTCTCGAGACGGAATTCCAAACCGAGTCCTATATCGAGTGGACTAGCCATTCCGACATCAGTGGAGCCGTTAAGGTCCAGCGTAAATGCCGTCTGAGCATACTGCAGAGCTCCCAATTCAGCCTCTGTTGGGCTTGCCGATCCAAGAGACGTATTGGCCGAATTCGCCATGTCGAAAACAAACCTGTTTAAGCCACCAGAAAGTCCGGCATCCAACTGCCAATTCGAAAACTGCCTCCGATAACCGAAAGCCAATGATCCATCGAAAATACCTCCGGTCATCAAGGGCATGTGTCCTTCAGGAAATAGGAGGACGTTTGTGCGGCTTTGACCAGGAAGCCTGTTGAATAGGCCGGCTTCCCTCCGAGTGTTTGATAGGCCTCCAAAAAGGTAGAACACCGCCCCTTTTTTTAATGGAATTTCCGAATTTACAAAGAAAGACAGATCTTGAGATTTTGGTTCCCCGTATCGATGGTTAAGTCTGTCATACGTATCTTCACGGGGATCCAATGTTCCTGATCTCATCTCGAGTTCGCCATAATCATGCTCGAGATAAGTAAAAATTCGTCGTGGATCTTCACTGGCACGATTCGTGAATCCGATGGAGCGGTACGAAGCTGTCAAATTGAAATACCCTTCATCTCCTATAAACAGGCCATGGAATACACTGCCGGCCAATGTCTCTCCATCAGATTGAAAAGTCTGGCCTGCAAAGAGCCCCACCTGTGTTGTGTCCGCAGATGTGACCGATTTAAGGATGATATTGATGACCCCCGCAACAGCATCCGAACCATAGCGGGAGGAGGCGCTGTCTTGGAGAACTTCGATGCAGTCGATTGCACTGACCGGAATGGCATTAAGGTCGACACCCGATGAGCCGCGGCCAATTGAACCGTTGACGTGAAGAAGAGCGGAATTGTGTCGGCGCTTGCCGTTAATCAGCACCAGGACCTGGTCCGGCTGCATACCCCGCAGAGTTGCGGGCCGCACAAAATCGCTCCCATCGCTGACAGTCGATACCGAGGAATTGAAACTGGGAAGGATGTACTGGATCACTCGGGAAGTCTCTGTATATCCCATATGGTCGATTTGATCACTAGTGATAACGATTCCGGGATTCAATTCGCTCAGGATCGATCTTTCTGTAGAAGTCTCACCCAATCCCAGAATAGATCCACATGCGGTAAAAAATAAAAAAATTAAAGTAAAAACATGAATAAGGCCTTTTTTTCCCATTTGTGTCTCCTATATTTATAAAAAAGATTAGTACTCCAATAATATTATCTCAAAATTCGAAGCGATAGTTAATTTTAAACAGGAAGATATTGTCCCCTTTCGCCCCCAATAAATCACCAAAATCCCGCCCGAAACTAAAATCACCTGGATTGGCGTAGTCGGCACGGTTCTGGGTCCAGACAAGATAGATGGTCGATCCAGGCCTGTACTCCCAGCGCAGCACGATTGTCCCCCTCAAGGATTTGAGATTAAAATCAGGATTCCGGAAGGAAAACGAATCTGCCGGTCCGGGCCCATCTGGATCGACAGTGTACATACCTTTATTGAGTTCGATCGTCGAATTCCCTTCTTCAAAATAATCGAAGTCAAATGTCCGCGGGGCTCTCAGTTCCTTAAAAAGAAAAAAGTCCCCCACACCTATATAAGGCTGGATGTAGGCCTGCAGACTGAGCTGCGGTGAAAATGTCCAGTTGATCCGCATTTCAATGGGCACGGTTTCCTGAATGATATCGGATAGGATGTAACGGACACCATACGTCTCTGTTTTGAGAGGATCATTGACTTTTCTGACATACTGGCCAACCGAATGCCGCCAGGAATAGCCAGGGGATATGGACAAGCTCAAATTGTCACTCGGTTTCCACCGCAGCCCCAAGGAAAACGAGTAATTATACGCTCCATAGGGATGTGTGCGGTAGTGTCCGGAAAAT
>CAZLLG010000034.1:0-19042 GCA_964560275.1 uncultured Eubacteriales bacterium
ATTATAAATGAGTAAACGATACTTCGTTGGGTTAGATTTTAAGTGAGCCAATTCGGTGGATTAATTGGGGACATTAATTATGTTATCATGAGGGCTTCAATCGAGGTATTACTCTTAAGGGAGAGGCATTTATGAAGCACAAACAGTATCCATTTTCGATAATTTTTTTCTTGGTTTTTGTTCTTTTGATTTCCTGTACACAGGACAGGAATGTTTTAGAACCGGATCTGGAAAATAGAGAGTCAATCTTTAACCGTCATGTTCATATCGAATCCAAACTCATCACAAACATCCCGCAAGTCCCCCGTTTTTGTGATCAGATAGAGCTTACTAAACACCGGGTCGATGTCGGAGATGCTGAACTGTATGTCGAGGAGGAAGGACGAGGAATCCCGATTATTCTAATAAACGGCGGCCCTGGAGGCACACACCACTATTTTCACCCATGGTTTTCAAGAACCAAAAAATATGCCAGAGTCATCTATTACGATCAGCGCGGCTGTGGGCTTTCAGACTATAATCCCGGGGAAAAAGGATACTCTGTCGAACAGGCAGTCAATGATCTGAACGAAATCCGAAAGGCTTTGAACATCAATAAATGGATAGTCCTTGGATACTCCTACGGCGGATTTCTCGCCCAATACTACACAACCCAATATCCAGAATATACGGCCGGACTCATCCTTCTCGGCGCCTCCCCTAATAACCGGAAGGACACTGGCCGGTCACGACAAAGGGATTATATCTCTGAAATTGAACAGGCTCGATTCAAAGAAATCCGGGAACAGCTCATCGCTTACGAGAAAGAGCACGAACTTACCCGCAAAGAATATATCCAGATATTTGTTTACAATAACAACCTCAACGGTGACTGGAAACGACAGAACTTCTACCGGCCTTCACTCGACAGGATGGCACAAATGGCTCTCTACGAATGGGATCATGACGAAAGTTTCAACAGCATCCTCAATTCTAGCAGAAGCCGGATCGACCTGACGGGGGCTTTTGACAACAGTCCCATCCCTACACTCATACTCGAAGGACAGTATGACCTTACCTGGGGGGAAGAGAAAAAACGCATTCTTAAAAACAATCATTCAAATGGGGAGATGATTGTCTTCGAAAATGCGTCCCACGGCATCTATGACGAGGATCCTGACAAATTCTTTTCCGTTCTTAAAAAATTCATCAAAAGACTTCCTGAAATCGAGGACAGTGACCTCGAAGACTACGCATTATCTCTCGAAGACTGGAAAGCAGCCCAGGATCCCCCACCGGATAACATCGTCGAATCGGGTGGGTGGGGACGAAACTCGAACAAAAAACTGGTCGAGTCCTATTCACGTGATTGGCTGGAACAGTTTGAGGGCCTCGTTCAACTGCTCAAAATCGGTTTTGCTCTCTACGATTTCGAAAAGTACGAAGACGCACTGCTGTGTTTTGAAAAAATGGCCGCGGTTGCACAAAGAGAGGGAGACAATCAATACAAGACGATTGCCATGATCTGGCAGGGTCACATGCTGGATTTGATGGGGAAAAGAGAGGAGGCCATTTCCCGGTACAAAGAAGTGGCGGCCATGAATTTCGATTTTACGCCAAGCCACGGTCAATATGGGATGCGGTATGAAGTCACCCCTTATGCCCGGGAGAGGATCAAATCTCCCTTTAAGCGCATAGAAAACCTCCTTATTGACTGAGTCAAAAAATAGAAAAAACAGCCCCTTTTATATTATGGGGGACATCCCCCGATTTCTCGAGAGACATCCCCCGATTCCATGAAAAAAGGAGTATCCAAGTTAGACGTGTTCTATGACTTTATCTTGGACTCCTTCTCCGATTTTTTATCTCTATAATATTTCATGGTGTTCGAAACAATAGACGCCAAATTCAGAAAAAAGGTTGACTTTTTACTTGTTTTGAAAGGCCAAACCAAATAATATAACCTCCGGAGTTTAGATGAAAAAAAGATCTCTGACCCTTAAAGGCATCAATTTAATTTCGACCATTCATTTGATTGTATCGATCCTTGTCATCGCCTCATCCTATCTTTCTCTCAACCACTTTTTTAAAGCCAATTTTCCGACATCGATCTATGACGGGTCTTTCTGCGATATATCAACTTTCTTAAACTGCGACAGCTCCGCATTTTCTTTTATCGCAACAATATTCGATGTTCCTCTCGGATATTTTGGCATAGCCATCGGGTTGGCTTCTCTTATGGGGATTCTTTTCCCCTCAGCTGCATTTGAACGAACCAATACATTTTTGAACTTTTTTAACGTGGTCGGTATAGTCGGCTTAATCTTTATCTCCCTTTTTGTGCTCAAGAGCATCTGCCTTCTCTGCCTCACCTACTACATCTTTGCGTCCATCAATTTTTTTCTCTACTCCAAATACGGGATAGATTCAGACAAGGGATTCATCCGGCGGCAGCTTCAGCCCAATTTGAGATTCCTCTTTGGCATAGGTCTGCTGACTCTTATCGGAGCCTTGAATATCTACGCCTTTCACCAGGCTAAAATTGAGGCTCAAGGCGGAGGCGTAGCTAATAGAATCGTGCAGCAGTACTTCAGCCTTCCAAAGGTTAATAATCCCACAATCATTTCCCCCTATTATACGATTCAGGCAACAGAAAATTTTGAAGACGCCCCAATCAGAATCATTGAATGGGTAGATTTCCAGTGTCCCGACTGCCTCAAGCTTCGGAATGACTTCGAAGATCTCAAAGAAGAATTCGGCAACAAAATGAACATCGTCTTCCAATTCTTTCCCTTGGACGGAAAATGCAATTCTGTACAGGAGAAAAATAAACATCCTCAAGCCTGTGACCTTTCCTTTATGGCCGCTTATGATCCAAGCAAATTCCTGGATATTCACGATGAGATATTCGACAACTTCAGCAAAGTGAAAGACACAGACTGGATCGCCAGCCTCGCAAAAAAATATGGTGTCGAGGATGCCCTCACGGATGAACATACTATAAAAATTGTCACCGATATCATCAACACAGGAAAAGAATACAAACCCACCTCCGACCAATTCACCTTTGGCATTCGATCGACGCCGACAATGATTATCAATGAACGGATGGTCATCGGCACTCTCCCGAAAGTTCAGCTGAGAGCAATTCTTAAGGCCATACTGGTTCAAGGATCTAAGGACGAGAAAACGGGATTTATCGAAGACTGGAGATAAAGTGGAATAGGAGGAGACATGTGCCAAAAAAAAATATTCATTTCAGCTTTTCTGTTGGTTTTTGTCTTCCCTTCATTTGGCTTTAGCGCGGACACATCCATGTCTCAACCGAAAAAAACACTCCAAGAAACAAAAATGCATCCTCTGCCGCTGGGCTCCATTAAGCCCACAGGCTGGCTTTACAATCAACTCCGGATACAGGCCGACGGTTTGAGTGGACACTTGGACGAATTCTGGCCCGACATCAAGGACAGCGGATGGTTTGGAGGGGAGGCCGAAGGATGGGAACGCGCCCCTTACTGGCTGGACGGCGTCATCCCCCTGGCTTATCTCTTGAACGACCAGATTCTTAAAAACAAGATCGAAAAATACATGGATCTTATCATCAGAAGTCAGGATGAAACGGGCTGGATGGGACTGGACCAGGATCAAGCAAAATATGACCTCTGGGCAGCTTTTCTCATCCTTAAACCGCTGATCCAGTACCATCAAGCGACTGGAGATGAACGAGTCCCTGGAGTCGTAAATAAGCTGCTGCGCTGGATAGACGGCCACATCGGCCGTCGTCCTTTGTTCAATTGGGGAAAATTCCGGTGGTTTGAATCGCTCATCGGCATTTATTGGTTGTATGAACAAACCGGAGAATCCTGGCTGCTCGATCTTGCGGTCAAACTCCAGGCTCAAGGATTTGACTGGAGCAGTTTTTTTACGCGATTTCCCCTCAAAGAAAAAACACCCAAGGGCAAGTGGAACTTCATGGGACACGTTGTCAACAACGGTATGGCCGTCAAAGCCCCGGCACTCTGGTGGCGTCTAACCGGGAGTGCAGACGACCGCCAGATGGTCTATAAAATGATGGAAGAGCAGGATCAGTATCACGGGCAGGTCACAGGGATTTTTTCGGGCGATGAATGTTTTGCCGGGAAGAGTCCTTCCCAGGGAACAGAACTCTGTGCTGTCGTCGAATACATGCATTCACTCGAAATGCTGACAGCCATCCTCGGAGATCCTAAGTTTGGCGACCGTCTGGAAAAGGTCACTTTTAACGCCCTTCCCGCCACATTCTCACCGGATATGTGGTCTCACCAGTACGATCAGCAGGCCAATCAAGTTGTTTGCCGCATCAACGAAGACCATCTTTGGACCACAAACGGACCAGAATCCAACATATTTGGATTAGAGCCGAATTACGGCTGCTGCACGTCTAATCTGAGTCAGGGATGGCCCAAATTCGCCGCTAACCTGTGGATGCACACAGATGATGAGGGATTGGCGGCCGCGGCCTACGCGCCCTGTGTCATAAACACAAAAGTAAAGGGCGTGGCCCTATCAGTCGAAGTTATTACAGACTACCCATTCCGTGAGGACATTAACATAAAGATCCGCGCAGAAAATCCCATAGCATTCCCTCTCTACCTTCGTATTCCCGGTTGGGCCAAAAAGACTTCCGTCGAAATAGCCGAAAGGCCAGTCTCCCGACCAGAGGCCGAATCGTACTTTAAAATCGAAAAAATTTGGCACGGAGAAGAAGAGGACATCAAAATTGTCCTCCCCATGAAACCCAGAGCTTCTCGGCGATACAACAATGCATTGGCCATTGAACGCGGGCCTCTTATCTATTCGCTTAAGATCGGAGAGGAATGGAAACAGGTCAATAAAGATAAGCCCCATCGGGAGCTGCCCCATGCAGACTGGGAAGTCCACCCCACAACTCCTTGGAACTATGCGCTCGATATCCATGAAAAAACCATTGAAGAGGATATTGTCTTTAAGGAACATCCCATGGGTAAAAAACCTTTTTCACCAGAAGGAGCGCCCATTTCAGCGGCCATCGAGGGTATTAGAATCGAAGGCTGGACATTATTAAAGGGATCGGCAGCACCTCCACCAAAAAGCCCTGTTCAGGCAGATGGCGAACGTATCACTCTCACACTCATCCCCTATGGATGCACCAACCTCCGTGTGACAGAGTTTCCTACGCTGAAATAGAAAACTTCCATTTCTTAAGTATTAATTGAGCTAATTTAAATTGATAACAAGCTGCAGGGCCTCGTTTTCCCTTTCGATTCCAATTTTAACCTGATCTAGCTCCGGAAGTGATTTCAGCAGATCAGACAGGGATTTCAGTCCTGTGATATCCGCATCGTTTACAGTCCGGATGATATCACCTTGAACAATCCCGAAATTATTGAGGATAGAGTGAATCGGGAGGTGATGGATCTGAAATCCAATATTCTTTCCGTCTCTTTTGACGGGAAAAACCTTTGCGGTTCTCAATAGAGCCGGCCATTCTTTTCTTATACGTTTCTCCACCTCTTTTCTCGTGAATCCAAACCTTGTCTCTAGATGGGGACTGTGTATTCGGTTTCTCGTTTTACCCAAAGGCTGGAAAAACGAAGACTGAAGAAAAAGAGAACTGGGATGGTTGTGAATTTCCGCATCCGGATAAAAGGCAGCCCAGGCGAACCAGTATGAAATAAACGACTCGGCAGGAATCAAACTTTCCCCTGCCCTAGGGCCAGAAAGAGCATTGCCAAAAACATCGTACTTGGTCCCCTCATTATCCTCTAAAAGAACAGGCAGTTCTCCATCGACCGCAGTGAATGTGAAATTCGATCCATCGCCCAAGGTTCTGAGAAAAGAAACAGCCAAATTTAATGCGCTGCTTCCAATAACAACCACATCCGTGCCGTTGAAATTTTCGTTGATGACTTGAATCCCTTCCTGGAATTCATTTATGGGAAAAACTTTTGTTTTATCTCCGACAATGAGTCCCAGAACTCGCTCCTTTTTATGAAGCCTGGAATCCGTGTTGCTTACGGTGAAGAGCAGATTGTCATTGGTTTTATACTTACCGTAAGGATAATTGTTGTAATCATTTGAGAATCCAGTGTCTGTAGACAGGACAAACGAATCGGGATAAAGAGTTTTCCACGTTTCCCATGTCGTCTCGACAATGTGAATTTGTTCGGCTTCCTCGCCGCTGCGATCCCCATTAACACATAGGTTCAGCATCTGCGACCAATTGCTGTCAGTTGCCCGGTCGTAAGGGATAAGATTGGAATTGTAGAGTTGGCCCGAAACCCCAAGCGTCCTGTCACCGGAAACATGGCTCATATCCCAGACAATCCCCGAACCTGTCAAAGGGCAGTACGTGAGTGAAAACGAGATTGGATCGAACGTGTGGTTAACAATCTCATGATGGTCGAGTATGCGATGCGGGAAAGCACGGAAAAAATTTCCAATTTGGACTCCGATGACCAGATCATCCTCTAGGAGAAAGTCGATCTCCTCGATACCATAGAATATGGGCCGGGAAATGGCCGGAATCCCATCCTTACCGGGTCCCCCATCCCTGATTTCCGATTTTGGAATCAGCCACTCATTTGATCGGGTACCCTGGCCAATTTGATTATTTTGGTCCGCCTCTTCACAGAAAGGGAGAAAGACCAGCAGTGTTATTAAAAGCAACTTCATATATTTTTTTTCGATCATTTTGATCTCCTTTTCAACTTTAGAAGCCATAAAACACTGAAAAAGAAATTTGGAAAGTGGAAGAAAACTGCCGAAATCCATGAAGGTTCCTGTAGACAGGAATTTCGCCCTCGAACTTCAAACCCATATTCTCAAAGAGAGGGAAAGATATCCCAGGAACCAGATACAGCCAATGCCCCCCGGTATTTGGGATCGTCCCCTTGAACCTCCGATCACTGTTCGCCCATCTGTATCTGCCATACACCGAGTAGCTAATGGATTGTTTTGAATTCCAGCGGACACCCAAAAGAGAAATGATTTCGGTTCCGAATTTGTACTCCCTGGTGTTGGTGCCGTTAAAGCGCACTGAACCTCCGGCAAAAACCTCAAACCCCGGAATTTGCGGAAGGAGTTGAGACAAATACACCCAAAAAAGGCTGTCCCAAGAACCTGTTCCAGGCTGCATATCCTCTGAAGCCGTCCCTATGAATTCGGCGGTGGAGCGGCCGATGGGGACTTTCAAACCGGTCCCGATAGAGATCTCGGTCTTCCGGCCATCCGCAAACATCAAAGGAGTGTACTGGAGCATAAACATCGAATCTCCCAGCCCCTGGATCCGGACAGGGAGTGAATTACTGATTCCTACGTGCCTAGACTGACGCACAAAACTGAAGACAGCACGGATGGAAAATTTTCGGGACAGCGCAAAACGTGTATCGAACAGCACTGACTGTGCTGACCTTGACCGATCGGTATCGTCGACAACTCTTTTCCGTCCTTCCACAAGATCATTGAGTGAGTGATATTTATAGGACAGTTCAAAATGCCATTTCTTTCCCTGGAGCGACGAAAACTCTATGGGGCTGAAGAGAGGGGTGGCCGCACAACTGCAGGTCTGTGCATTACTAGAACCCAGTGAAATACAAAAAACTGCTGCACAAATAATCCCCAAATAAAGGAGACGGTTCTTCCACATTTAAGATTTCCTGTCTTTTATAGTTCCTATATTTTATATAGTTATTATAGTATATATCCAATAGCATTTCTACAGCATCCACAGAAAAAAAACAGAAATCAAGACAAGCGGAATGTCATTGATACAACAAATTGAAAAAGATTTTCAGGGAGGGATTGGGAAGCGTAGAGGATTGGACGTCAGCTAGAGGGGAAAGTTTTAACGATTTCTTTTAGATCGAATCCTTCACCTCATCCAGTCTTCTTTTGGCGTCGGGAACCATCTCAAAAAATTTCTTCAGCGTATCACAGGCATAGTCCGCACAGTAGGCACAACTGACCAAACCTTTTTCCTTCCCGCACTTTCTGATTTCACAGACTTTGGGATGGCTGAAGACATTGTCACTGTCAGACAGACAGCTTTCGCAGTTGATGTCCGCAGGCTTAATATCTGCATTGTATTCTTTCGACCAGAGCTCAGCCACTTCCCTGCGTTTTTCGTCGTCATCGTTTATTGTAGCGAGATAGGCCCCACATTCGCTGCAGGGAAGACCACAGATCGATACAATTTCTTTCATTTTTTTTCCATTTCTGCTTGTTATTTCTTATCCTTTTTCACTGTTACACCCAATTTTTTTTGCTGTTTTATCGATTCCAATATCTTTTCGGCCCCTTCAATCATATTGGAATCAGGATATTTAGACTTTAATTTTTTGAGAATTTTCTCGGCCTCATCTATCTTCCTCTGGCCAATTTTTGCAACAAATATGCCGTACAATAATTTCTCAGTACTCTTTCCTTTCGGATATTCCTTAAGTTCCTCTTCCAGAGCCTTTTCCGCCTCTTCATACTGTCTCAGCCGGAGCTGGTTCATCGCCAGGCTGAAGATGACAACATCTTTCAGTTCTTCATCCAGATCGAGGTCCTTGAGTTTGAGGACTTCCTTATAGTATTCAGAACTCATGTCCCAAACACGCATTTTAGAATAAATCTCGGCAATTTGGCGCAGGGCCTCGATATCCTCGCTGTTTATTTCGATTTTCCTTTTCAATTCATTAACGGCCGAAAAACTCGTTGGGATGACTCTCATAAGGGAAAATAGTTCCTTTGCAGGAATAAATCCAGTGCGTTGGAATATTGCGTTTCCCTCTGAATCTGCAAAGACCACCGTTGGATAGGTTTTAATGCCAAAATTTGTCTCAAGATGATGGGTATCGACATCGATAGATATGCAGACAAATTTCTCCGAAGAATCCACAATTCTGGGCTGTTCCCATATTTCGTTGATCATCGAGGAGGAGGGCTGGCTCCAGGGTGCGTGGAAAAAGACCAAGACAGGCTTATCCTGTTCTTTGGCACGTTTCATTCCCTCAGCGTAGTCAGTAATCCAGCTGATTTTCTTATCCTGACTCTCTTGTGCCCCTAAAAAACCCAGAAAAAATAGAATCAGAAGTCCCCATCCCACTGTTCTTTTCATCATGGTTTTCACTTTTTTTTTAATCCATCTATTTCTTTTGAGGGGTGAGATTCAACTCAAACCCCTCCATTGCTTCGTCTACAGCCCACTGTTCAGGAGGAACATCGATTTTTGTCTTGATTTCCTTTGCAAGATCATCCAACCTTAGCGAAAGATCCTGCGGTCCCTCTGCTTGAGCGGATATGGATAGGAGGGTTTCCCCGGTTTCGGCATCGATCAACGTTGTCGTAATCCTGAAATTTTCACCTGTTTTTATATAACTTCCCCGAATGACATGATCGATTCCTCCCCTTCTTGCCAATTCTTGAATATCTTCGACAGAATAGGTCAAGGCATCTTCCATATTTAAGGATTGAAGAAGACTTGTGATCTCATCCAATCTGAATACCCTGACATATTCAGACTCCGCAAGATCTGTAATCATCAATTCAGGAAGGCCGACACGCAGATAGTCAAGACTCGTATCTCCTGAATAGTTTTCAAAATAAAGGACACCCAGGGAGGGCTTGTCCGAAAATATTGACACGGCATTTCTTTTCGGGAACAGCTGATAGATAAGCAGGCCCGCCGCCACAACAGCAAAAAAGATAAGAGCCGGGACCAGCATCTTCTTTAAAGAAAAAGAGACGGTGATTTCTTTTGAGGTCGTGGGTTTTCGCCTTGATATCTCTGGTTCCGTGCCGGGAATATTGACATCGACCTCCTCTAAATCGGCCAACAGTTTTTCCGCGGTCTGGTATCTGTCCTCTCTCTTTTTTTCCAAGCACTTTAGAATAATCCGGCTTAAACTTTCGGGAATCTGATGATTGATCGTCCGTGGATTTTCAGGCTTTTCTATGCGGTGTTTGACGGCCAGACTGAGCGGCGTATCCCCTTGGAAAGGCAGCTGGCCTGAAACAATCTCATACAGGATCACACCCAAAGAATATATGTCCGAGCGGCTGTCGATATCCTCGCCATCCGCCTGCTCCGGTGATAGGTACTCGGGTGTTCCAATCATAATGCCTGAACCCGTGATTCCTTTGGACTTCAAGGAACGGGCAATACCAAAATCCATAATCCGCACGTTGCCGTCTCTGTCGATCATGATGTTGCTCGGTTTTAAATCCCGGTGAATCACACCATGTTTGTGCGCTTCTATAAGGCCTTCGCAGACCTGGCGGGCAATGGAAATGCCCCCCTTTATGGACAGCTGCCGCGATCTTCTGATGAAACTTTTCAAATCCTCGCCAGGTACATACTCCATTGTGATGTAGTACTTCTCGTTTTCTTTGTTGAGGTCATACATCTGACAGACATTCTTATGCCTGATCTTTCTCGCTAATTTCAGTTCATTTCGAAACCGTTCAATCGTTTTTTTGTCGGCGGCGATTTTAGGGTTGATCAGCTTAAGAGCAACTTTTTCCGCCAATTCAGTGTCGCTGGCTTTGTAGACATGTCCCATTCCCCCCTTTCCAAGTTCTTCTATAATCGTGTACCTTTTGGCAAAGGTGGATCCGGTCGTCAATTCTTCTCTGGGCGTTTCCATGGTCTGAGTTTGGCGGCTAAAGACATCATCCAGATTTGGCAGAGGGGTGGCGCATTTCCCGCAGAAATTCGTTTCCTTCGGATTCTCGTGATGGCAGTTCGGGCACTCTAGAAGCATGTCTTTAAGGCCTCAATTCTGTACTACAGAATAGTTTTTCTCCTATAACCTGTCAAATTTCATAAATCGTCACATTAACAAAGTCCTCTATTATACTAACGTAAAATTAGACAATTGGTTTCCCTTTTTTTAATATAAAAACAATATTTCTTCTATCCACCCAGAGTGAAAAACACAAAGATCGCCAGATCCCAGAGTGTATGACTGACACAAATCAGCAGGATTGACCTGTAGCGAAGATACAAAATACCCCAGAATAATCCACACACACCGGCCGAAAGAACAAGCATAATATTTCCACTCGCCGCATGAACGAGAGCATAGAGGGCAGAGGCTGAAACAAAACCCAGAATTTTCCCATATCGTTTCTGCCAGTGACGCTGCAGATATCCCCTCCAAAACAATTCCTCTCCGGGACCGATAATAAAGATCATCAACAATATAATTCTCAGTGCAGAGGCATTTTGTTTAAAACTGTAGACCTGGCTGATTTCATCTCCGGCAAAAGGAAAGATTGTTCTTGAGAGTTCGTTTCCAACAAAAAACACGGCATAAAGAAAACCGGCAGATAGAATGCCGAGACCAATTTTTTTAAGTAGCCCCCCGCGGAGGTCTTTAAGAATTATGTTTAAATAGGATTTATCCGAATAGAACCCAAAAGAGACAAGCAAGGCCACACTCAAGCTCATCCACCACCAGAAATCGAATCCACCAATCCGTCGCAGCGCAAAAAGAGGGACAAAGAGAACAACCGCTATTAAAGCTGCAATAAAAGACGAGTATTTTAGAAATATAATGGAATCTTTGGTCATTTAAGCTTCAGGATAAATTGAAGCCATACCGATACTGTACAGAGCAGTCCAAAAACAAGATTGTGCTGGGCTGTGGCACCATCCAGGATGACAAAATCCATAGGCTGCTTGGGAGTGTGTCTGCGAACGGCCCGTCCCCACAGCTTTAAGGCGTTGGGCAGACCGAGAAGAACGATAAAGAAGGTCCAAGGCATGGCGACAAATTGACCGGGCAACAGCCTGGGAATAAAAATCAAACCAATAACAATCACAAAGGGTCCGAATATCAAAAACGCATAATAGGTTAAAGATCCTTTGTCTCCAAGTAGAGCGGCCACAGTAGTGACTTTTTTCTCTGTATCTGAAGAGACATCCCTCCAGTTATTGGCATGAAGGATAGCACTGACCAGCATTGCCATGGACACCGTCCAAATAACCGGGATCCACGAAAAACTGTTTGTCTGAACGACCCAGGCTCCAAGGGATCCGAGAATGCCAAAATTAAGAAATACAGCCAGGTCTCCCATGGCATGGTACTTCAATCCAGCATAAAAAACACCGATAAAAACCCCAATGATTCCGATGATCAAGAGGATTGTTCCTGTCATTAAGACAAGCGTCAAACCTAAGCCTGCACCGACAACAAACAGAGAAATAGAAAATACAACAGCCTGCTTGGTAGTGATCCATCCGCGAACGATGGCACCGCTGACCGGAGTGACCATCGTATCTAAGCCTCGCTTGAAATCGAAGACATCGCTCAAAATATTAGCTGCCGAATGCAGAATCATCATGGCAAAAAGAGCCAGAATAAACTTCACGACGTCTAAGGAAACCTGCCCGATAACCACAGCCAGCGATGTCCCGAAAATTACCGGCATGGTAGAGGCAGGCAGGGCCCAGGGCCGCATGGCAATCAGCCATTTTTTTAAAAAGGGAGGATTTTCGTTTTCTTTGTCTGCCATTTTGAGTGGTCCTTCTAAGCTAGAGTGCAATTATTTCAAATCCATTCTGTTGTTTTAAATCCATTATGTGTTTTTCAAAAGTCCCGGATTTCCTGTCCTGCTTGATCTTCTCCTCTATCTCTGCCCGGGCTTCATCAAGAGGCCGTGTTTCCTTCTCGCGGCCTAAAACCTTAAGAATATGGTATCCATACTGTGTTTCGACAACATCGCTGATTTCTCCGACTGGTACTGAAAAGGCCGCTTCTTCAAATTCCTTGACCATATATCCACGCCCAAAATTTTCGTAAAGCCCTCCGCTTTCTTTTGAACCTTCATCCTCAGTGAATTCTTTGGCCAGGCCGGCAAAATCTTCTCCGCTGCGGGCCCGGACAAGAAGGGCTTCCATTCTTTTTAAAATTACCGCCTTTTCATCTTCTGTTTTTCCCTCAGTGAGAAACAGAATATGCCTAGCTGAAGCTGTTTTATCCTGTTCATAAACCGAAAGAATTTCCTCGTCTGTCACTGTGATCTCTTGGTCGAGCAGGCCGTTCATATAATTTTGTATAACGAGATCAGTGCGTATATTTTCCTTAAATTCCTCCTCACTCAGTCCGTTGTCGCTGAGTGCTTTCTGAAAAGCCTCCTGCCCTCCGGCACGTGAATATTGATAATTCAAGGCGGCATCCAATTCCTCAGGAGAAACAACTGTGTTTGATTCCTCGGCCGCATCGAGCAGCAGCTTTCGTTCGGCCATCTGGACCGCGTGCTGTTCCACTACACTTTTGAGCTGCGAAGCCTCAAGTCCTTTTAACTCTTCGATGCGATTGCCCAGGCTTTTCTGTAAAAAATCGATAACCTCAACCGCAGTGACCGTGAAGTTTTTCGACACTACAAGAGGAACTGTTTTTGCCGGATCTAAGGCCGGTAGTTTTGCAGCCAGGTCTTGGGCCAACATATAGGAAGGATTATCCTCTTCGATTCCGGGCTGGCTTTCTTTTTTGCCACAACCATAAATTCCAATCAACAACACAAAACATAAAACTAAGGTTTTTTTCACTTCTGTCTCCTCTCTTTAGAGATGGAGGGGGATGGTAACATACACAAGGAATCCCGTCAATAAAACAGACTTGTGCTCGTCAGGGGAATCAAGAAGTTTGAACCGGTTAATATTTAACGTCTTTTATTTTTCAGGAGATAGGAATTGAAGGAACGTCCGTCGACTTTTGTGTATTTGAAAATGGGATCTCTATCGAATTCAACGCCGTCAAAATTTAGAGGTTCAGAAAACTTGGTGTATTTGAAATCGGCATCTCCCTGAAATTCAGCATCTTCAAAGCTCACACCTTCCGGAAATTTTGCATATTTAAAGTTGGCCAATTCACGGAAAAGTGTCTGTTCGAAATCGGCAGCTTCCGGAAAATTGACATATTTAAAATTTGCGTCATCTTCGAAATTTGAGTCTTGAAAACTCACATCGGTCGAAAACTTTGTGTATTTAAACAGAGCTTCTTCCTCATATGTCGTATTCACAAAATTCGCTTTTCTTTTGAATTTCGCGTATTTAAAGGCCGAAGCTCTTTCAAACGTGCATCCTTCAAAATTGACATCTTCGTAAAACACGGCGTTATAGGTATCATTCTTTCTATCGACATGAACATAGGCCAAAACATCTCCTTTAAAGGTGCAGTCGATAAAAGAGAGAGAGCTCCGCACATGACAGGAATAGGATTGAGTTGACCACCGTCTCCTATTTTCTTTCCTAAGAGGCTTATCCGGCGTCACATCGTCGAGAGCCCTAAAGTCCAGGTTGCCAACGATCACGGCGCCCTTATAGTTCACATCTTGACCCGCATTGATCTGGTCGATGATATCCTCAGCCTGGACTCGAGTCTGAGCCAAAGAAAAAATGGGGACAGCCAGCATCAAAACGACAAATATTTTTATGGCTTTCATAATAATTCCTCCTGTTGAGATAGAAACTTTGTCTTTCATTATATATATACGTAAATAAAACACTTTTGTTCCCCTCCCGTGTCACTTATTTTAAGGAAAAAAGATATATCTGCCGTATCTATCACAAACTCAGGTTACTCGGCAAAGATGTCGAATATGTCTGTAACCTTCAGTATCAAGACAAAGGTCTGATCTCGAATGTCCAACTCATTTTTTAAAGTGGACAAAGCTTGGGTGTCTTGAGCGAGAAGGGCCTTCGTCCACAGCACGGCACGATTCCGGGTCGAGCGCGCCTGTTCCCAGGATTCCAGCAGAGACTGCGCCGCCTGGTCTTGTCCCACTCGGTTGAGCGCCATAACGCCAAAGATATGGTTTGTGTCCCAGGATAATTTCCTTTTTTTCGTGTATTCGACGATATTTTGATACATTTGACGAGCTTTGTCTGTCTCCCCCAATTTTTCGAAAGCCTGGGCAAGAACAAAGTTTTCAAGCCGTTCATCACTTTCGAACGGGCGTCCAACACCAAGATTTTCGGGCCACTCTTTAGCCCTTTCGGCTTTGACAACAGCTTTTTTGAAATCCCCAGAAGCCATCAGTTGGGCGGCAAAGAGGATGCTTGCCTGGCGGTAGATCTCATGGCCCTCCCTGGCTCCTTCATAAGGCAGGATGGTCGATTTTTTTAATACGGAAAGGCAGTCCTCAAAGCGATCCAGCCTAAGAAGAGACTTAGCATAGTCCATGGCCAGCACATAGTGTTCCGGATTTTGCCGATAATATTCTTCCGAGATTTGAAGAGCCTCCTCATTTCTATCCAAAGAGAGAAAATAGTCTGCCAAGAGATGGGGAGCTCTCCAGTCCTCTGGCTCTAAGGCCATGGACTTTCTGAAATCATCCAATATTTTGTCCTGGGCCCTTTCACCCAGAAGAAGCTGCAATCGAGTGAGATAAAAAGGCGCAAAATCCGGTTCTTGCCCTAGCTCTAGGAAAAGTTTTTTTGCCTCTTTGATTCTATTCAGACTGCTGAGGACCAGTCCCAAATAATAGCGGAATTTCCAATTATTGTTCTGTGAGGCCGCCCATTCGAAGACAGGCAGAGATTCCTGCCGGAATGGAAAAACAAGATAAGGAGAGGCCGTTTCGGCTTTCTTAAGATAATTACGGCTTTGGTTCGGATCTTCTACCCGGTATATCCAGGCTATCCATGTGTCAACAACAGGATAAGTAGGAGCCATCTTTAGAATTTGTACGGCTTCCTTTTCCTGGCCAAGTTGGATATAGAGGAGGGCTGTTTCCAAATAGGTTTCCATTGGGAATTCATTGCGAATCAACGATGTGAAGGCATCGAGGCTTTTGGGCTCCTCATCCAGAAGATAGCGCTCAAACCGGGCCATATGGCAGAGGGGATAGATGTCAAGAAGACGTGTCAGGATAGAATCGGCTTTGTCGATCTTCCCTTTGAGACGATATACAACAGCCAAAATTTGATATCCGGTCAAATTGTAGGCATTGTAATCCAACGAACGGCGGGCATATTCCTCCGCCCTGTACATATCGTTTTCCTGAAGAAAGATGATGGCCAATTGCGCGTTAGCGGCAGACCGATATTCCATAGAACGCGCAGCCCATCCGAAGGCTTCTTTTGCATCGACCTTTTTTCCAAGCTGGCTGCAAACGAGGGCGTATATAAAGTTCCCGCCGGGATTATATGCATCCACAGCAAGAACCTGGGATGCATATCTCAAGGCCAAATCATATTTGGATTGGCGGAAGTACAATTCAGCTATCCGTGTTTTGGCCCGGATGTGGGAGGGATCCTTCTCGAGACATTCGCCAAATTTGGTCAACGCCGTCAGGTAATCTCTCTGACGGGCAAACTCTTCACCGGCGATATAGAGTCCTTCCGGAGAGTCCCAGTTGAATTCCTTGTCCATCGTGAGAGGCCGCTGAAGCCTGTTGGTTTCCCTGTTGCTGCTGTAAAAGAGTTTTTTCTCCCCCACCGTAACAGTTATAATGCCTTGGATCTCAGGGAGAGGGACAGATTCCTGGTATACGTCCATCGGCTCGAGAGAAATTCTTCGGGCAAAAACCTCATCCTTCCCGACTTTAACTACCAGACTTTCGTTCAGATTCTGCAGGGCACAAATTCCTAGCAAGAGATTGTCTCCATCCCGGACCACATTTAAAGATCCGTAGGGTGATCCGTCCACAAGACCACCTATGTCCTTAATGGGATACCAGATCTCCTGCCAGCAGTTTACGGAAAGCGGTTCAAAATAGGCATGTTTAAAGGGCGTAAAGCTGCTCGACGCGGCCTCCTGGTTAAAAAGCAGACCTGTCTGAGGCTCAGTATACTGTCTGTTGTTTTCTTTATCTGTCAGCAGGTCGTGCCAGATACCTCCATCCCTGGCCAACGACCATAGCCAGAGTTTCTGGCCGGGCTTGTCATCATAAAGAGCCCAGTGGCCGTAACCAAAATCCTGACTTTCCCAGTACCCGCCAAAATGCTCATCGTACTCTCCAAGAATATGGTAGGATTTGCTGGATTCAAAATCATTGTTTTTATAAAAGGAAACATCCCGGCCGTTTTCGTGGATAGGCCAGGGATGAGCATCTCCCCCGTGGCCTATATAGTTTGTCCCCGGGTAGAAATAGCGCAGGTCGCTTCCCACATCCTCGGCTGCCGTCATCCAGTGGTATAGAGGCTGATGGAGAGGTGTGGGATTAAACCAAAAACATTCCGTTGAAATAAAGGCTTTGTCATTGGGTAGTCGTATGTTGACCCTCCACTGCGTTCGGGATGGAAGATCCATAGCACCAATGATACAGCTGACACTGCCGTCGGGATTCTCCCTGTAGAGATAATCGACCGGACTGGCTGTTGTGGGCGCATGACCAATCAGGCCAAAATTAAACTCAACTCCCCCAGATGTCCAAGGCCCTCTCATGGCAATATTTCTGAATTTGACCACTTTATTGAAATAGATAAATTCTTTTTGAGTCGACTTTTCTACAGCTCCCCAGAGTTTCCCACCGATCTCCGGAAATACCCAGAGTTTAATGTAGGGATTCTCAAGAACAACCGTCTTCCATTCCAAATCGCTGCTTTTGGCGCTGTACCCATCAAAACGAAAATAGGGGTAGATCCTGCCGATGTTGGCCATTGGATTAGGATCGCCAAAAGGGTAGGTCTTCATGAGGCGTTTTTCTTCTTTTGCCGTGGCCTCTTGAGATAATAAAAAACAACTAAAACACAGACAGCAAAACAAAAGACTGAGGACAAGCCTTAAAAACAATATTTTTTTCATATTGGCTCCAGTTCTCCTTGTTTAAGCGGACGGACACGGCTGAATTCTATGATATCAACAAGAAGACGTATAAAATTTATAAGTTTTTAAAATCCCTTGCGTTGGCCGAAACACTCGTATTCGCCGCCCATCGGACTCGTGTATTTCCCGCCGATTTTGTCTCCATTAACGATGCCTTCAAAATCAATGGTAGAACCACCCACCCCCATAGTCCTTTTAAAACTTAGGTTTTTCCCATCAAATTTGAGGTCGATCAATTCCATTTCCTGATCCATGCTCACCCAAACACCTGTCAATTTCCCATCCTTTACACTCAGGGTCATAACCGCGGGAATCAGACTGCCTTGAAACTCGGTTTCCATTTCCCAATCCCCAATAATGGCATCATACCCTTGTTTTTCCTGATTTAGGAAATTAAAGCGGCTGTTCCCAATCGAAGGGATGGAGAAAAAAAATATAAACATCACCAAGCCGAGCAAAAGTTTTCCGGTTTTCATCTTTTTTCTCCCTTATTTTTCGCGCCAGGTCAATGGACTCATCTTAAAGAAAGAGTCATCTAATCCAGTATTGAATTGCACATCGGAAACGGACAGGACTGCAAATTCTGCTCCATCGTGAAGAATTGTGATGGAAAAAGGGGTCATAACACCATCGACCTTTTTATAATCGGAAAATACGGATTCCTCAAGAACCTCCATCTGCATCTCGTCAAAAGATTCTTGTTTGAATTTATAAATAAGAAAGGTTTCAGGATCGATATAAATAGCGATCGTGTATTTATCCGGATAAATTCTTTCCAGGAGCAAATACTCTTTTCCATTTATAGTCTCATTTCCCTTGAGTTCATAACTTATCCCGTATTTTTCAGGAGCTAGAAAAGCTGAATTCCCATAGGCACTGTTTATAAACACACTTTCCATGTTTCCAGTCAGGGGCTCAGACACTCCGATCTGCGAATTATACTCCCAGGCTGTCTCTCCATCACAGGCCTGGGTTATGATCATCCCCATTATATCCAAATCGAGGCGCATTTTGTTCGGTTCTTTGTTGTACATAGTTCCTGTCCCACTCATTCCCATTGAAGGAAGATCCATTGTTGCAATCGAGGTTGAATCCTTAATGCTCTCGAGAAGTTTTCTGCCTCCTTGAGCATCGATGATCTTGTCGATAATTGTTTTGACATCCTGAGAATAGGCCGGAGAAATCAAAAAACCCATTGTAAGACACAAGAGGAGACTCAAAGATATGTTTTTTTGTCGAGTAGACATTTTCAACCTCCTTTTGGTTTAATGCCCCTCACAGAA
>CAZLLG010000035.1:0-18896 GCA_964560275.1 uncultured Eubacteriales bacterium
AGAGTTGGTACGATATGCAGCTTAAGTACCATCACGGAAATCAGGATGCTTACATGTTAAGGTGAAAATTTGACTTCGATTTTAAAATAGGCTAAGGTGCATCTCTTAGCGGACCATGAAAGCCAAAAATTCTTACTGCAACGATTTTTCTACAAATTGAGTTAAAATTTGAAAGACGTACTGGTTTAGTTTCGTGAGAGTCAACATCCACATCCAAAGAAAAAAACGCCCGCGCAATCTCACTCTCCTTCTCTTCCTGATGTTCACAATGATTCTCTTTTTCATATTGAACTTCATGCCAAAGGAAAGGCACAGCAAAGAGACATTTGTTTCCCTGCCTGAACAGGAAGGACTCCTTGAAACCAATCCGATAAGAGAACATGAGGAGACCATTCAAAGGGGAACCACGTTGTCAGATATTTTGTTTGCCTATGATTTTTCCTCTGTAGATATCCACAAGCTTCGGCAGGACGTCAAACCCGTTTACGACCTGGCAAAGATCAGGGCCGGCAACAAATTTAGAGTTTTTACCTCAGAGGACGGACAAGTTCAGTCTCTGGAGTACAACATCAGCAATGGAAAATACCTGACAATTCAAAAAGATCAGGATGTCTACAAAGCCGAAATTAAAGAATTCGAGTATGACGTGAAGCTCAAGATGATCTGGGGAAAAATAGAGGATAACCTCTACTTCGCTGTCAGGAAACAGGGAGAAAAAGCTAATCTTGCCAACGCTTTAGCTGAAATTTTTGCCTGGGACATTGACTTTTATGTGGATATCAGGAAGGGAGATTCTTTTAAAGTTCTCTTTGAGAAAAAATACTTGGATGGCCAGTTTGTTGGCTACAGGAATGTCATTGCCGCAGAATTCTCCAATTTGGGAAAAACATTCCAGGCCTTTCGTTACACCTATCCCGACACAGAAAAATCGGATTATTTCGATTTTGAGGGAAATTCATCACGAAAAGAATTTCTCAAATCCCCCGTTAGCTTCACACGCATCTCCTCCCGGTTCAGCTACAGTCGCCTTCATCCCATAAGAAAAGTCTACCGCCCTCACATGGGAGTGGACTATGCGGCAAGTCCAGGAACTCCTGTCCAGGCCACTGCTGACGGCACAGTCACGTTTGCCGGGTGGAACGGCGCTTCCGGCCGCATGGTAAGAATCAAACACAAAAAAGGCTACGAAACCATGTACCTCCATTTGAGAAGTTTTGCCACCGGGATACGGAAGGGAAAACAGGTCACACAAGGTCAGACGATCGGAAGGGTTGGTTCATCCGGGGAATCTACGGGTCCGCACCTAGACTACAGAATTAAGCACAGAGGAAAATACATCAATCCTCTGTCAGCCATTTTTGATCCGGTTGAACCCCTGCGCGCGGAGTTTAAAGAGGATTTTCAAATGAAAGCCAAGCAATCTCTGTTATTTCTTCAGGCTCCGCTGATTGTTTTTTCCAGATTCAGCAGCCCTCTTACATCTTTTGGTCAATAGATTAAAATTACTTGATCGTTTTGGATACCGAACCCGCCCGACTGGATGAACTGGAGCCCTTTGAACTCGACGAGCCGGTGCTGCTTGAACCCGAGCTGCCGGATGATGAAGACGAACTCGAGGCGCTTCCTGAAGAAAAACTGGATATTGTTGATGAACGGCCTCGAGATAAATTGAATGCCCCCACTCTTCCAGTACCGGAAGTCCGATCCAGTTCAGGAACGCGAACCGCATTCTCCAGGGAAGAATATGTAATGGTCAATCCACTGCGAATCGCCACTTTAACATCGGGATTCCAATCTCTGAAACGACTAGAAGAATGTTTTAGATCAGAAAGACGACCGGGCTGGAGCTCAAATCCTCCTGACTCATTTTTCTCATAAGACAGCTGACTGTTGACCGGATCGTTTATCCCCTCCGAGCTCCAGACAAAAGGCTGGATCGATCGGCTCTGTATGGCCATCCCACCTAAAGAATCCGGCTCCGTGACGAGGATGTTTAGAGCAAGATTAGCGATATAGTCATTGCGTCGGAAAGCCATATTGGCATAGCCAAGAGGATTCACTGAAGGATCGCGTACCATCAGGCCGTTTTGGATGATAGCCGACATTTGATCCATTTCCAGCATCCATCTTTGGATAGAGGAAGAACTGAGCTGATCTCCTCGGACAGCAATCATCGTTTTTGGCGTCTCCTTCATGGATTCTATGACATCCATGTCTCCCCTATGAAAGGCATCAACCAATCTTGTCAGAATCTTCCGTATATTTTTTGAGGGAAGGCCAGGGGCCGTACTTTTTTTCTGCAGCTGATTCTTGTTGATTTTAGTAAGGATCACTTTCTTTTTCGAGCTGCCTCCAGACGACCCAATATTATCGTTGCTCGGATCATCTCCAGAATAAGTATAATAATGCCATGGCATATAGGCTGTGTATAAACCGTGGGTAAAAACATAATCCCATAGGGTCAAGGGTCTCCAGGAAAAATGTCCCATATAGAAATTCCAAGATACCCAGGACGGCGCAAAAGCACCCCCCGGAATCCACAGCCATCCTTTATTTTTGGACCAGGTCCAAACTCCGAGATGGTAAGGCACCCATCCCCAGGATTCCTGGGGCACCCAGAAAAGATCTTGATTAATTTTTCTCCACTGTCCGTAATAGTAGGGCTTCCAGTCACCCGACGGATACCGATGATCGTTGATGAATGGACGCCATACGTAGCCGTATATATCGTCCCACAGCCATTCACCGAATAAATTCGAAAATTTCTGAGCAAAATTGAAGACTGCTGGAGACATTCTCTGGATGGGTTTGGGAAGATTGGATATTCCCTTATGGAGAGCCAAAAAATTCTTGTTCATTTCCTGGTTCCATAGACTAAAATCCACACTCCCGTCATATTTGGTATAAAGAATTTTATTGTGAACCGATATGGTCACTTCTTCTAATTTTTTAAGATCGATCTTTTTAATATGCCGCTCATCCGGACCAAAAAGTAGGGAAGCCTTTCCTGTGTCGACTCTGACATCTGTGCTGCCATCCGTATTGGCCCTCAACATCAAGACAGAGTTGTGTTTAAATTTGGCTGAGGCGTTTGAAAACAGAATTTGGAGAACCTCGGAGGGAGAATACTGTTTGTACATCACATAAATCTGCCCTCTCTTGAGAATAAAATTCGTAAGTTTGGATGGGGTTGTGAGACTCAAGGCAAGAATGGTTTCGACTTTAACTTCGGTGTCTGTATCCAACCGGACAATCGTTCCGGTATCAAACTGAATCTCACACCTGCGATCGGCAGGAGTTATGACCGTGTCCCCTGGAGCGATTGGGAAATTCAGAACCGCAACTTCCGGTGTCGTGTTTCCCTCTCTTAAAACGACTGGATCCTTGCCATCATGCTGAGCCTCTGTGTAGCTAATATGGCCGAAGTACACCGCGGTATTGGGATCTCGAATGAATCGATATTGGGATTGTGCAAACATTGAATCCGAGAAACTCAGACAAAAAATAAACAGACATAAAAAGAATACAATTGTACTTTTCATAGCTCAAACCCCCTTGTGATGCTTGTTTTTGTCACGAAACGCCCCCTTTGTTCGCATATGACAGTCTTACAAGTACAAATACGGACTTGAAAAATTACTTCTTAACCCGGCTGGAACTGCTTCCTCTGGAAGAGGATGAACGGGAGCGAGATGACGTCGACCTGCTGGATCCAGATCGGGATATTGTCGAGCGAGTCCCTGATGACCTTGTTCTGCTGGAGCCAGATCGGGATATTGTTGAACGTGTGCCACCGGAGCGGACGGTCCGGCTCGTGCCTTTAATGATTCTCCCTTTTGATAGCGTCCGAGTCGTCCCTTTGCTAAGCTGTCGTTTTGTGATAACTGATTTGCCGGTGTATCCGCCTCTAGATCCGTACGAATACCAGCCCCAGAAATAGGGATTGTAAGGACCATAATAGTTATAGTACCCGTAGAGCCAAAATGGATTCCACCATCCATACCAGCCCGACCACATGTAGGGACTGTAATAGGAGCCATAGGAACTGTAGGTGGGAGAATAACCATAATCATCCCTGGGTTCTGTGACAATCCTTTTGCCAGTTACACTGGGATCGATTATAGTACAGCTGGAGATCAAAACAATTAAGGCAAGGACGGAAATTATTTTTCTCATTTGTCCATCTCCTTTCCGTGAATCTATTATACTCTTAAGCAAACTTTATGCCAATTCTTTCTTGGGACAAATTTAAGTTTTATTCTTTTTCTTGTCTCATATGATGTACATCTGTCCCTTTCCTGTGTCAGTCCAACACACCATCTCAGATGCATCTCCATATCTTTGATTATTCTTGAGTTCCGGGAAGGCATGATGGAGAAATCCGCATGGGATGGCTTTGGGCATAAGGGGTGGATGGCGTGGATGTATCTTTTCCCGGAGCACGCGGAGGCGATGGTGGTGAGGTGGCTAGAAAGACGGGTCTTCGCGCAGGGAAAGATACTCCGCGCAAACTTGAGCGGTACCGCTCCTTAAAGTAAACGAATCCTTATTTCGAATCGACTTGCTAGTTCTCGGAGGACTCAATTTTAGAATCACAGAAACGGAGATTCTGATATTATTGGTGAAAATGTTGACTTTGTAAAAATGGCAATTTAGAATGGCAACGTTAGTCATAATCATATTTATTAGGAGGATCGCATGAAAGTCACTTTAAGTGTCTTGAAAGCAGATATTGGCAGTATTGGCGGTCATATCATTCCCAGCAAGGCTCTGCTGGATGAAGTCAATAATTTTGTCAAAGAAGAAGCAAAAGACCTAATAATCGATTCCTACATCAGCCATACTGGAGACGATGTAGCGATTTTATGCACACATGATAGAGGCGTTGAAGATGAAAAAATCCATAAGCTGGCATGGGATGCTTTTCTTGCCGGAACAGCAGTGGCAAAAAAACAAGGTCTCTATGGAGCAGGTCAGGACCTGCTCAAAGATGCTTTCAGCGGCAACATCAAAGGAATGGGGCCAGCCGTAGCCGAGATGGAATTCGATGAGCGTCCCAATGAACCATTTATCTTTTTTGCGGCAGACAAGACAGATCCCGGCTGCTACAGTCTGCCATTTTATCTCGGTTTTGCAGATCCCATGTACTGCGCTGGATTAATTCTGAGCCCTAAGATGAGTGATGGATTTACATTTCGTATAATCGATGTCGTACACACAGAAAAAGACAAACTTATCGACCTGAACTCCCCAGAAGAAATCTATGACATCGCCGCTCTCCTCAGAGATTGTGAAAGGTATGTCATTGAAAGCATCTTTGCTCGCGGTTCAGGAAGCCAGGCTGTTTCCATTTCTACAACCCGTCTCCACAACATCGCTGGAAAGTATACGGGGAAGGATGATCCTGTTGCCTTAGTTAGAGTTCAAGGAGAATTTCCAGCTACAGGTGAAGTGCTTGCACCATTTCAGATTGGACATCTTGTTGCCGGTTTTATGCGAGGAAGTCACAATGGTCCTCTTATGCCCTGCAAGTTGAACTCCACAATTTCGTATTTTGACGGACCCCCTGTTGTGACTGGTGCTGCATTTTGTGTCAACGATGGAAAACTCACAGAACCGGCTGACGTCTTCGATCATCCCTTCTGGGATTATGTCCGGTTTGAAATTTCAAAAAAAGCTGTGGATATACGACAACAAGGTTTTTCCGGACCGGCCATGCTTCCTTACAGTGAACTGGAATACGGAGGAATAGTCGAAAAACTCGAAAAACTCGAAAAAAAATTCACATACAAAGGTTAAACTCGACTTCTGCTTGCTGTTTTCTGTCATCTCATGAATAAATTCAAAAATCCGTTTCCCACTGTAGATATCATTATTGAAATGGATCTTTCCGGTGGACAACCAGGAATCGTGCTCATTAAAAGAAAAAATCCTCCCTATGGGTGGGCCCTGCCCGGAGGTTTTGTCGATTATAACGAATCGCTTGAGCAGGCAGCCAAACGAGAAGCAAAAGAAGAAACATCTCTGGATATCCAACTTGTTAATCAGATGTTCACATACTCGGATCCCGAGAGAGATCCTCGGTTTCACACAATCTCGACAGTCTATATTGCCAGGGCCAAGGGGACTCCAGAGGCAAGAGATGACGCTGCTGAAATTGGAATTTTCTCCAGGAAGGACATAAATTTTCCATTGGTATTCGACCATTCCAAAATTTTGGAAGACTATTTCCTAAGAAGAGAAAAAATCAGAGATAATGACAGCCCAAAACAAAAACGATAAAAAAATCACACCTGATTCACGGCTCAAGCTTGTCCATAAGGTTTGGGGCCCGGTCGAAGCTGAGGTGATCAAAAGCCTACTCGAAAGCCAGGGAATTGACTGCATCCTTAAGGGATTGGTTGTTCAGTCGATCCACGCATTCTCAGTAAACGGCTTGGGAGAAATAAAAATCTTCGTGGATGAGACTGACTACGAACTCGCAAAAGAGCTCATCGAAACCCACTAAACACTCCTTTACCTTCTGAAGAGTCGGACCCGTGACCCGTTACGTATTCTGCCCCCATCACATACGAATGTGTATGGTGACAGACATACGACGTCCATCCAACACTACATAAATCATTTTAAACTTGCCGCAAAACTAACACCGTTTTTTTGCACATTTAGTATCCATTTCCTTCACCCCACAATATGCAGAAAGATGGTGAAAACAAAAAAAATAAACCCTATTTTTTTTGAGTTTTTCCTTGACATCAACAACTGATTTAATATAATTTTAGTAAGAAATGGGACAAAACGGGACAATATGGGAAATTTCTTACTAGGAAGCTATCTAGCCCGCATCGGAAAAAGCGGAAGAATAAAAATTCCTGAAAAATTTCGTACGACTATTGAAACACAATATGGACGGGAACTGTTCATTACTTCCTTGAGCGACCAAGCCGTTCAGATCTATCCACTTCAGGTCTGGGAAGAGCTTGCTGGAATAACAGAGACAGGACTTGTTCACCTCAAACCTGATGTCAAAATGTTCATGAGACGAGTCAATCTAAAAGGAGGACAGCATGAGATTGACTTAAAAGGACGCGTTTTGATAAATCCGGTTCTGAGAGAAAAAACACAACTCGAGGGAGAGGTCGAAGTTATCGGCCTTAATAACCACCTCGAGGTGTGGAATAGAAATATCCTCAATAAAATTCTTGATAAGAATCCATTAACCGATGAAGATTTCGAACAGATTTCAAATCTTGCCAACAAGGTCAAAACGGAATGAGCAGAAATGGACACATTCCAGTACTTCTCAAGGATGTGCTGGAATTCTTGGATGTTCAAAGGGAAGGAGTCTATATTGACTGCACTCTAGGTTTGGGAGGCCATTCCCTAGAAATACTCCAAGCCAATCCAAAAGCACACATTATCGGCTTTGATATCGACGAAAAATCACTTATCCTTGCAAAAGAAAGACTTAGGCCTTTCGCAGAACGTTTGAGCCTCTATCACTCAGATTACCGCTACATCCCTGATCTAAATATCAATTTTTCAGATATTAGAGGGATATTGATCGATCTCGGGATGTCTTCTTTCCAACTTGATTCCCCAGAGAGAGGATTTAGTTACCACCATGACGGTCCCTTGGATATGAGAATGGATCAGAGGAATAAAATAACTGCCTCAAAAGTCATCAACAAATATTCAGAACCAAAATTGGCACATGTCTTTAGGGATTACGGAGAACTCAGGCAGGCAAAAAGGTTAGCACACGAAATCGTTTCAAGAAGAAAGGGAGATAAAATAGAAACAACCCAACAGCTTTTTCAGGTTATTGAGGACGTATGCCGCTGGCGCCCCCAAAAGGGTAAATCTCATCCTGCCTCGCGCGTCTTCCAGGCAATCAGGATCGAAGTCAATCAGGAGCTTAAGAATCTTTCGAGTTTTCTTGAAAGAATTATTTTGAAATGCCCTAAAATTGCCCGAATGCTCGTCATTTCTTTTCATTCCCTGGAGGATAGAATTGTCAAGCAGACTTTTGTCCGATTGGCCGCCCTGAATGACCACCCTGCCACCATAAGAATTCTGACAAAAAAACCCATCACGGCCTCTGAAATAGAAATCGCTGCTAATTTCAGAGCAAGATCGGCCAAACTGAGAGCGGCAGAAAGAATCTGAATGATCACTAAAAAGGTCAATAAAAAAAACTTAGCGATGGGCATCTTTGCTGGTTTTTTTGTCATCTTTTTTTTGACGTTCTACATCTGGCATCAAGCAGAATCAGTCAGCATTGGCTATAAGACTAAAGATCTGGAGAATGAAATCGATCGTCTCAAAAAAGAGATTGAACAATTAGAGACTCATAAAGCGGATCTTCTTTCGCTTGACAGAGTTGAACAGATGGCAAAGCAGGAATTGAGGATGGTTCTCCCCAGTGAAAAGCAAATCATTTTCGAAAAAAGCGAAAAAGATTTTAGATAGCAGAGCCAATGAAAGATTCTCTGCAGAAACGCATTAAAAAAAGAACTATTTTCCTGGTCATGTTTTCACTCATGTGGTTGGGAGTTCTTGTTCTTCGTCTGGTTCAACTCCAAGTCATAAATGCCGATCAATACAGAAGCCGCGTAATCAACCAAAATCAAAACGTTATCAAAATCACACCCAAGAGAGGCACCATATTCGACAGGAACGGCACAATTCTCGCGAGAAGCATGCCGAATCCTTCCTTGTCTTATCGACCTCCTCAAGGAGAAACCATTAACTCTCAACTGGACAAAATAAATAAAGTATCCTCAATATGCGGCTTGTCTCCTGGAAAATTGAAGACCATCCGCACTCAAATTGAGGCGCAAAAAACCTTTATCTGGGTCAAGAGACAAATCGACCCTGAGAAAGCCGACAAGGTTATGAGTCTCCAACTGAATGGAGTCTTCCTAGAAGAAGAAAATAAAAGGTTCTATCCCCAAGGCAAGCTCGCATCTCATCTTATCGGTAGAGTCGATATCGATGATGGCGGACTGAGCGGCATTGAATACAAATACGATTCCGTTCTTCTTGGATTTGAAGGTAAGCGGCTCTTACTCAGAGATGCAAACAGAAGAAGTTATCAAGATGAAATCATAGAGCAGCCCATTCCCGGAAAAGATCTGATTTTAACTATTGATGAAACCATTCAATACATCGCCGAAAAGGAGCTAGTTAGAGCCGTAACCACTCACAGCGCAGACTGGGGGGTTGTCATTGTTTCTCATCCGGGCACGGGTGAAATCTTGGCGCTGGCCAATTATCCGGACTTTGACCTCAATCATCCCCCCTCGGAAAGCGAAAAATGGAGCAAAATCAAAGCCATCCAACACCTTTACGACCCTGGTTCAACGTTCAAAATTGTTACGGCATCAGCAGCTATGGAGTCCGGCCGTGTGAGTTTTTCCGATGTTTTCGATTGTTCCAAAACTCCGGAACATGGCGGAAAAATGTTTAAGGACCATAAGGAATTCGAGATGCTGGCATTCCCGGACGTCATCATCCATTCCTCTAATATCGGCACCATTCAGATCGCTCTTCGGATTGGAGAACAAAACCTTTACAACATGATCCGGACCTATGGTTACGGCAAGAAAACTGGGATTGATCTTCCCGCCGAAGAGAATGGGATATTGAATCCCATAAAAGAGTGGTCGTCCAGATCACTGCCCGCCCTTTCGATCGGGTATGAAATTTCCGTGACAGCCATCCAGATGCTTCAGGCTATCAATGTCATCGCCAATAGAGGCATAGCAACTAGACCAATGGTTGTGAAAAATATTGTTCTTAGTCCTGAAAAAATACAAAAACAACCTTACGAATACAGAAGAGTTATCTCTGAAGACATCGCTACTCGACTTATCGATGTTTTCCAACAGGTTACAGAAGTGGGTACGGGGACAGCTGCCCAGATCGAGGGGTATTCGACTGCCGGGAAAACAGGAACAGCACAAAAATATGATCCAAAGCTCGGGAGTTATTCATCGACCAAACACACAGCCTCCTTTGTCGGGTTTTCTCCGGTTGAGACGCCTCTTTTTTCCATAGTGATCATCATCGATAATCCCAAAGGATTCTACTACGGCGGTCTGGTTGCGGCCCCCGTTTTTCAAGAAATCGGCAGACAGATATTCCGATATCTCCGCATTCCTCCAAAACCAGTTCCTCAAAGAACTTTCATTACTGCTGAAAACAGGAGCACACAAGATCGATGAGACTTCGTGAAGTTCTCGCTGGAATCTCCGATATGGTGTTCCAGGGACCATTGGATGTAAACATAACCGGAATCACTTATGATTCCAGGAAAATTCAATCCGGATTTGTTTTTGTGGCCATTCAGGGAGAAAAAATGGATGGCTTTACTTTCATCGAGAATGCGCTACAGGGCGGAGCAGAAGCCGTCATCTCTAGCCGCAAAAAACCCGATCTTTTCCCAAAGGTCTGGATACAAGTTCCTGATGAAAGGGAGGCCCTTGGTCAAAGTTCAGCAAACTTTTATGGCCATCCGTCCAAAGAAATAAAAATCGTAGGTATCACTGGAACAAAAGGGAAAACGACCATTTCCTACATTTTGGAGGAGATCTTAAGAAAAGCGAACTTTGTCCCTGGAGTCATTGGTACGATCTCCTACCGAGGACCTAATATTGATATATCCGCGGAACGCACAACTCCTGAAGCAAGCGACCTGCAGAAAATGCTCAGACATATGGTTGACGGAGGCGCTACTCACTGCATTATGGAAGTGTCCTCCCATGCCCTAGAACTCAAAAGAGTAACCGGAATAGAGTTCGATGTGGTGGTGTTCACCAATCTGAGTGGGGAACATATGGATTATCACAAAAACATGGATTCGTATTTTAAAGCCAAAAAAAAACTGTTCCATGTAGGTCAAAACCAACGGACCGCCGTTGTCAATGCAGACGATGACTGGGGAAAAAAATTGATCACGGAGATATCCATACCGTTTCTAACTGTCGGCCTTCAATCCCCTGCCATGGTGCACACTGAAAAATTTGAATTCGATATGAATGGGACAAAGTTGACTGCCAAATTCCCTTTAGGAAAAATTAAGATATCGTCCCACCTTCCAGGGAAACCTAATGTTTACAATATTCTGTCTTCTCTCGCTGTCTCGCTTGCCTTGGATATCCGCATGAACGCCGTCCAAGAAGGTATAGCCGCTCTGCAAGGAATCCCGGGCCGCTTCGAAAGAGTTCAAAATTCACTGGGGATACATATCTATGTCGATTATGCTCATACGGATGATGCACTTAAAAATCTTTTAGAGACAGCGCAGGAAATGGCGCAAAAAAGAATCATTCTTGTATTCGGTGCCGGAGGCGACAGGGACAAGACAAAACGGCCCAGGATGGGAGCGATTGCAGGAGAACTGGCCGACCTCATCATCCTGACCTCAGACAATCCACGTACAGAATCTCCATCGGCCATCATTTCAGACGTTGAAGAGGGGATAAAGACAACCGGCCAAAAAAAATATTTCGTTTTCCCTGACAGGAAAGAAGCCATTAAAAAGGCCCTATCTCTTGCCAGAAAAGACGACATGATTCTGGTCGCGGGAAAAGGTCATGAAGACTATCAAATTTTAGGAGATACGGTTATCTCCTTCAGCGATAAAGACGTGATTCACGAAATCCTAAAATCCAAGGGAGGCCATAATCTTGGCTGAATTAAGTGGGGCTGAACTCGCACTAAAAATGAATGCAAGCATTGTGCAGGGATCCTCTTCTCAGACGTTCAGCTCATTTAGTATCGATTCCCGAAACTCGAAAAAAGGGAGCCTCTTTTTTGCCCTATCGGCAGAACGAGATGGGCATCAATTTGTCCCAGATGCCTTAAAAAATGGAGCAAACGGAGCTGTTTTATCAAAGGATATTCCTTCTATTGACAAAGATTTTGTTCTTCTCCGTGTCAAGGACACCACTTTAGCTCTGCAAATCCTGGCACATAAAGTCCTCGAAGAAAGTCATTGTCAAGTTGTGGGCATCACCGGCAGTATCGGAAAAACGACAACAAAAGAATTCACTTCTTCACTGCTTGCAGAAAAATACACGGTTCTCAAATCACAGGGAAATTTCAACAACCATCTGGGTCTTCCCCTCTCGCTGCTCAATCTGACTCGTAAGCATGAGATTGCGGTTCTTGAGATGGGAATGAGCCAACAAGGTGAAATTCAGACACTGACTCAGATCGCACCTCCTGATGTGGCCGTGATCACAAATATTAAACCCGTTCACCTCGAATTTTTTGAAAGCATCGAGGACATCGCATCAGCAAAAAAGGAAATACTGCAAGGGGCTCACACATACGGAACAGCCGTTCTCAACGCTGACGATCCACGTGTATTGGAAATTGCGAAAGATTGGACAGGCAAAAAAATTCTCTTTGGTCAGACCGACCAATGTGATATCCGTGCAAATGAAATAAAAAAAATAGGATTGGAAGGGACGGTTTTTCGACTTTCTTACGGAACAGATTCGGCCGAAGTCAAACTGCCTTTCGTCTTGGACAGCTATTTAGAAAACTTTCTTGCAGCTCTAAGCGTAGCCTATGTTTATTCCGTTCCCCTACAAAACATACTCGATCTTATTCCAAGCCTCGAACCCTTCCGCCAAAGAGGAGTTTATCACCGGCTCGAAGGGGACATCCATCTGATCGATGATTCCTATAATTCCAATCCAGCCGCTCTAGAAACCGCCCTTAAAAGCTTGGGTGTTTCACCCTGCCAAAGGAGAGTCGCTGTCCTTGGAGACATGTTGGAACTCGGAAAACAAGAGGCTGAGTTCCACCGTCAAGCAGGAAGGGCCGTTGTCAAAAACAACTGGAACCTGCTCATCACGGTAGGGCCCCTCGGCAGATATATGGCAGAAGGTGCACTCTTAGAGGGATTGATTGAAGAAAACATCATATCCTTCAACAATTCTTTGGAGGCTGCTGCAAAAATTGGGGAACTCATCCAAACGGGTGATCTCATTCTGATAAAAGGTTCACGGGGAACAAGGATGGAGAATATCGTAAAAATTTTACTGCAGAGGCAATAATATGCTGTATTGGCTTTTTCTCTCTTTAGAGCAACAGATTTCTTTCTTCAACGTATTTAGTTACATCACGGTCCGGACCGCATTGGCCGGGATATCGGCCCTATTGATAAGCCTGCTGCTGGGGCCGTTTATGATCAGAATCCTGAAAAAATTTCAGATTGGAGAGGAGATAAGATCTCATGGCCCCAAATCTCATCTCGATAAAAAGGGAACACCCTCCATGGGAGGCATCTTGATCATCGGATCCACAATTCTTCCAACTCTGCTCTGGGGAAATCTCAACAATACCTTCGTTTTGATAGCAATGGGCACCATGCTGTCATTTGGTGCTGTGGGATTCTGGGATGACTTTCTCAAGATCAAAATGAAAAAATCATCGGGACTCATCATGAGACATAAACTGATCCTGCAGATCGTCCTCTCCGCCGCTGTGGGTCTCATGCTTGTCTATCTTGGTATGAGAGGAGATTTTAAACTTTTGCTCAGTGTCCCCTTCATCAAAGAGTGGACACCTTATCTAGGCTGGTTTTATCTCCCCTGGATTATGTTTATTCTCATCAGCTCATCAAACTCGGTCAATCTGGCGGACGGACTGGACGGACTGGCCATCGGATTAACTTTAATCAGTGCCGCCGCTTTTACTGCTCTAGCTTATTTCATTGGACGAATTGACGTCTCCGATTACCTGGATATCTTCTATGTTCCTCAAGCTGCAGAATTGACAATTTTTGTTGGGGCGATGGCCGGCGCGTGCTTAGGATTTTTGTGGTACAACACCCACCCAGCCCAGATTTTTATGGGAGATGCGGGAGCTCTGTCCTTGGGAGGAACGATTGGGATCATCGCTATTATGATCAAACAGGAATTTCTCTTGTTTATGGTGGCCGGCGTTTTCATCATCGAAGCCCTCTCGGTTGTGCTTCAGGTGTCCTACTTCAAATTCACAGGAGGAAAACGCATATTCAAAATGGCGCCCCTCCACCATCATTTTGAACTTATGGGATTGTCCGAACAAAAAATAGTGGTTCGATTCTGGATAGCCGGCATCATCTTCGCCCTCTTCAGCCTAACCACTCTAAAAATTAGATAAATGAATTTAGAAGGAAAGAAAATTTTAGTCATCGGATTGGGAAAAACAGGAAAAGCACTGTCCAATTTCCTGATCGAACGCAAAGCTGTTGTTTTAGTCAGCGAACAAAATCCTTCAGCAAATCTGGAACGTGACATGGGATTCTGGGCAGGAAAAAATTTGACGGTCGAAACCGGACCACCTAACCGCTTGAGTTTTTTAAATGTTGATCTGATCATTCCCAGTCCAGGTGTTCCGATGCTTCCGGAAATGGAAGAAGCCCGGACAAACGGCATTCCAATATTATCGGAGGCAGAGCTCGCTTCGAGGTTTCTGAAGGGTAAAATTGTAGGTATCACAGGTTCAAACGGAAAGTCAACGACCGCCACCCTCACACACAAAATCCTTAAAGACGCACGGTTTGAGGCCTTCTTAGCCGGCAATATTGGGACTCCCCTCATTTCTTTTGTCGACAAAAGCGCAGATCATCATATTTATGTCACAGAACTTTCAAGCTTTCAGCTAGAACATATCGAACGTTTTTCTGCATCCGTATCCGTGTTTCTCAACCTTTCCCCTGATCATCTCGACTGGCATAAAACACATGAAAGCTATTTTGAAGCCAAGAAGAAACTTTTCCTTGCCCAGAAAGAGAGTAGTTTTGCCATTCTCAATAGAGACGATTCCGCTGTGTGGGGGCTGGCCGAGAAAACACCTGCTCGAGTTTTTGCTTTCAGCCGACAAAGGGAGATACAAAACGGCTGCTCGATCCAAAGGGATTGGATAGTTATTAACGGCGGAACAAAAGAAAAGATAATAAAAATCTCAGAGATTCCTCTTCTTGGTGCTCATAATCTGGAAAACGTCATGGCCTCAGCCTTGGTGGGACATCTCTTTTCTGTTCCTGCTTCCTCGATCCGGAATTCTATAAAAAGCTTTCAAGGACTAGAACACCGCTTAGAAAAAGTCTCAATAATCGGAGGTGTAGAGTTTTATAATGACTCAAAAGCTACAAATGTAGAAGCCGCCATCACATCTATTGGCAGCTTCAATCAACCCATAGTACTAATCCTCGGCGGAAGAGACAAAGGAGGTGATTTTAAGAAACTCAGGAAACCGATTCAAGAAAGAGTGAAGAAGGTTTTCCTTCTTGGTGAAGCAAAGGAAGAGATCAAAAGTGCACTCATGAATGATATCCCGATGAATTATGTGTTTTCTCTTAAAGAGGCTGTTTCGGAAGGTTTTGCCTCGGCTAGTCCGGGAGATATCGTACTCCTGGCGCCAGCCTGCACAAGTTTTGATATGTTCAGCAACTTTGAAGAAAGAGGTAAAATTTTCAAAGAGGAAGTTTATTCCCTTGAGGAAAAGATCCATAATGCCTAAAGAACATTCTAAAGAACTCTTCAAACCTTATAGATTCGACAAACCTTTACTGATTATTGTTCTCATCCTCATTGCCTTCGGTTTGATCATGGTTTTCAGCTCCTCGGCTATTTTAGCCAGCGAAAAATATCAGAATTCCTTCTATTTTTTCATCCAACAGGTCATTGGCGCAGGTTTGGGAATTGTTCTCCTCATTTTTATGCTTGCTGCCAAGAAATTCTTCTACCAGGATCCATATTTCATCTACGGACTACTCCTCATCTCCTTTGGGCTTTTAGCGCTGTGTTTTTTTATGCCTGCTATTGAAAACACCAACCGTTGGGTTTTCTTTTCCGGATTTCGATTTCAACCCTCAGAGCTCGCGAAAATCAGCCTTATCCTATTTTTTGCTTACTATTTTTCCCGCAAGCAGGACAAAATTAGAGAATGGCAAATCCTTGTCCTTCCGCTGTCCATTCTAGGTCTTTTTGTCCTCCTCATTCTTAAGCAACCTGATTTTGGTACAGCTTTGCTGGTGCTCGCTCTATGCACGGTCATGTTCTACATTGGAGGAGTTAAACTGAAACATTTGATTTATTTGGGAATAGCATCAAGTTCGGTTTTTGTGTTTTACCTATTCCAGGCCAGCTACAGAATGGAAAGAATTTTTTCCTTCATTTCTCCAGAACAAGATCCACTCGGCAGCGGATTTCAACCTATTCAATCCAGGCTTGCTGTAGGATCCGGAGGGCTGTTTGGAGTGAGCTTGGGTGAAAGCACACAGAAACTCTTCTTCCTCCCTTGTGCACACACGGATTACATCTTTGCTATCCTCGGCGAGGAACTCGGGCTTCTTGGAACTCTTTCTGTTCTTGTACTATTTGTCCTATTCCTCTGGAGAGGCCTTCTCATTTCATGGCGAGCTCCCGATCTATTCTGTCAAATAGCCGCGGCAGGTCTCACACTTGGCATCTTCATGCAAGCTCTTCTCAACATCACTATAGTCTTGGGACTGGGGCCTTCAACAGGTCTTCCTCTTCCTCTCATAAGCTTTGGACGCTCCTCTCTTCTCACTACGCTACTGAGTGTCGGAATTTTACTCCACATTTCTCAAAGGAGGAAAGCATTTAAAAAGAAACGATGAAACAAAAGAGATTGATTTTTTGTGGAGGAGGGACTGCCGGACATCTCTATCCCGGGCTGGTGGTGAGCGAAAAATTAAAGGAGAAATACCCAGCTATTCAAATCACATTCGTGGGAGGAAACCGCAAGCTAGAAAAAGATATAATGGACCGCTACGGAGTTCATTTTATACCGCTTAAAATCGAAGGTTTGAAAGGAAGAGGAATAAAAATCTTCAAATCTCTTTTTATTCTTCCTTTTGCGTTTATCAAATCTTTTGTCCTTTTGATACGCATTAATCCAAACTTGGTCATCGGTCTCGGAGGATACAGTTCAGGTCCCATTGTTCTACTTGCTTCTCTAAAAAAGATACCGACTCTTATTCTGGAGCAAAACTTCCTCCCAGGCTTCACAAACAGAACTCTTCTCTCTAGAATTCAAAAGGCTGTTGTCGCTTTTGAAGATTCACTCCCCCACTTCAAGGGGAAAGGGCTCTTTCTCGGAAATCCAACACGCCCGGAATTTTATGCTCTTGATCCTAAAACGAGAAACAGCAAGTTGAGCCTTCTCATTTTTGGAGGAAGTCAGGGATCACATTTCTTGAACACGAATATCACAAGAACTCTGCCTCTTTTAGAAGACAAAAAAAATGATCTCAAAATTTACCATCAAACAGGCAGCAGCGATTTTGAATGGGTTCAGCAATCCTATTCCAAAAACAGTTTCATTGATGTGGAGGTTGCTCCTTATTTTTATGATATGCCTGATTATTTTCAAAAATCCGATCTCATCGTAGCTCGGGCAGGAGCCACGACTGTCGCCGAACTCATTGCCTCTAGCAAACCGGCACTGCTCATCCCTTTTGCAAAAGCGACGGATAATCATCAGGTTCAAAACGCTTTGGTGCTAAAAAGGGTTGAAGGTGCAGAAATTATCATGGAATCAGAGTTTCTGCCTGAGTCTTTCGCAAAAAAAATCATCGATTTCATGGATAACAAGGACAAATTGGACCGGATGGAAAAAAACCTAGTTTCACTGAAAAAAGAAAATTCAGCTGAAAATATATCAAAACTGTGTTGGGACCTGATGGACAATGGACAAGGGGAGGCACAATCTTGAAAAAAAGAAGTTATTACAAACTTAAACACATTCACATGATTGGAATTGGCGGGACCGGGATGAATGGAATTGCAGAAGTGCTTCTGAACAGGGGATACAAAGTTTCAGGCTCAGACATGATGGAAAACCAGGCCACTCGCCGTTTGAATAAACTTGGAGCCCATATTTCGATTGGTCACAAAACAGATCAGGTCGAGGGAGCAGATGTTGTGGTGACCTCATCCGCCATCGAAGATACAAACGTTGAGGTCATGGAAGCCAAAAAGCAAAAGATACCCATTATACCCAGGGCTGAAATGCTGGCTGAATTGATGAGAATGAAAAACGGAATCGCCGTTGCAGGTTCTCACGGCAAAACATCAACAACATCCATGATCGCTCATGTTTTAGAGTCGGCTGGCCTTGATCCTACGATCATTGTTGGGGGCCGCCTGAATACAATTGGAGCGCATGCCAAGCTTGGAGAGGGGGATTTTATCGTAGCCGAAGCCGACGAAAGCGATAAATCTTTTCTCTATCTCTCCCCTTTTATTGCCGTTTTGACCAACCTGGATGAGGAACATCTGGATCAATATAAAAACGTAGAAGAAATCAAAAATACATTTGTCAATTTTGCCAATAAAGTGCCATTTTACTGTCCAGTTGTTCTCTGTTTGGACGATGCCAATCTCCAGAGCCTTATCCCGATGTTGGAGCGAAGAGTTATTACTTACGGATTTTCCGCGCAGGCTGATTTTTTTACTAGAGATTCAGTTTTTAAGAATTTTTCCAGCACATCGACTCTTTTTTATAAAGGAGAGAAAATCGGTCTGCTCAAATTGAATGTACCAGGCGTACACAGCATCTTGAATGCTATGGCAACTGTTGCCGTCGGAATCGACTTAGATATTCCCATAGGCTCAATCCTTGAAGCGCTGGAAAAATACAGCGGTATTGGCCGTCGCTTCGAACTTAAAACGACGATTGACGACATCATGGTCATCGAAGATTATGCCCATCATCCCACTGAGATAAAAACGACTCTCGAAGCTGCACAAAGCGGTTGGGACAGAAGAATTGTTGCCATTTTTCAACCTCATCGATATTCCCGTCTCTCTTTTTTAATGAAAGAATTCGGGACAGCTTTCAATCAGGCCGACGTTCTTATCATC
>CAZLLG010000036.1:0-18635 GCA_964560275.1 uncultured Eubacteriales bacterium
AATGACGTCCGGGCGATCCTGAACGATAGAGGAAGCCTCTTCCTCTTCCTTCTTTTTCTTCTCATCGTCAGCAGTACACAGCACCTGAGAAACTTTGGAACCATCGCGGTAAACCGTGACGCCCTTACAGCCGTATTCGTAGGCCTTCCAGTAGATGTCCCAGATGTCTTCCTTGGTGGCATCAAGGTAGGCCTGTTTAAACTCCTGAGAAACATCACACTCCTCAGTGCAAACAAAACGTGTGGCCATCTGGACACCTGAAGCACCAAGAGAAAGCATCTTCGCAATATCCTTTCCGGTAAAAATTCCACCTGCAACGATAACAGGAATTTTTTTTCCTCGTTTATCTTCAAAGGGTTTGATGGTTTCCAAAATCTCAGGAAGAAGTACATCTAGCGAATATTCTTCTGGCTTCTCAAGCTGCTCCACAGAAAATCCGAGATGCCCTCCAGCAAGAGGACCTTCGAGTATTAATGCATCGGGGATTCGTTCATATCGTTTGTCCCAGGATTGGAGAATAAGCCTGGCGACTCTGGCTGAGCTCACGATCGGAATAAGATTAACCGAAGGATCATCGACCGTTTCTGGAAGCTTTATGGGCAGTCCGGCGCCATAAATGATGATTTTAATGCCCTCCCTGACTGCGGCTCTGATCAAGTCATCTGCATTGCTGAGTACGCCCATGACATTGATGGCCAAATGGCCATCTGTCATACTTTTGGCCTTGCGAATCTCCTTGATCAGTGATTCTCGAGATTCACGCTCATAGTCTTTTGCTCCGGCGTCTATATCCCCAAGACCAACACTGGCAATCGTGCCTATCCCCCCTGCATTGGCCACAGCCGCTGAGAGTGAAGAGAGAGAAACTCTCACGCCCATCCCTCCCTGAATAATTGGGATATCAGCGGTTATGGAGCCGATTTTTAATTTCGGAATTTTCATAGTATTCTTTTTTATTTTTTTTTGGAATGGACTTTTAGGCAAACATGAAGTCGTATTATGAAACGTTTAGAAAGGAAATACAATCGTTTCATTTACTAAAAACAAAGTTTTTTTTTAATTTCCTTCAATACAGTACAGGTTTTTGTATCCACGCAAGAACAGCTGATTTCCCACAACGACGGGTGATGCGTTAAAATTATCATCCAGCTGGTTTTTTGACAGTATTTCAAAAGTTGAGCCGTGTTTGACCACATAGGCTACCCCTTTTTGACCAAGGATGATGATCTTGTTGCTGGCTATAACAGGAGATGTGAAAATATTTCCCATTCCCTCGAGTCTCTGATTGCTGTAGATGACCTTTCCCGTTTTTGCGTCATAACAAGAGAGGATTCCATTATTGCTTTTGAGAAAATACAGATGATCTTCAAAGAGAAGAGGAGATGGAGTATAAGGCGTATCTTGATTTAATTTCCAGATAATTGCATCCGTATCAGTGATATTCCCCTTGGCTTCGGACAGGCGAATGGCCAGCAGTGCATTCCCCCGAAAACCGGTCATGATATAGACAATACCATTGGCTTCGACCGGTTGTGGGATTGCGTTAGCCGTCATTCCGGCACACTCCCAGATCAGCTCTCCTGTGGCAAGATCATAACTGCGGATAAGGCTTGTTGCGCTTGTTATCACCTGATGTTTTCCATTGGTTTCAACGATGAAAGGCGAAGCCCAGGAAGTTCCTTCATCCCGGTCGACTTTCCAGATATCCTTACCGGTTTTTTTATCGAGAGCGATAATGAACGATTGTCCCTCGTGGTCCCAAGTGACTACAATTTTATTGCCAAAGAGAGCAGGAGAGCTCCCTTCACCAAAATTCATCCTTTTATTCAATTGGCCAAAATCCCGTTCCCATTTGACTGTACCCTCCATGTCCAAACAATACAGACCACGGGAGCCAAAGTAGGCATAGATGTTTTCACCGTCAGTTAGAGGAGAATTTGAAGCCCAACTGCCAAACTCATGTGTACCTTCCTTGGGCCACTCTTCCTTAACTGTGGTCTGCCAGAGAACCTGACCATCACTTTTGTTTAAAGCCATTACCACAAACTTATGGATTTTATTGGTCTGTGTTGAGGGCATCCCGCGTCCGCGCTTAGCGTTTACTTTTTGGACTGGCGGTTGTCCTTCTTTATCGGTTTCAACAGCTGTAGATAAATAGATTCTATCTCCCCAGATGACAGGGGTAGAATGGCCTTTCCCAGGAACAGCGAATTTCCACTTGATATTTTTTGTCTCACTCCACTCAGATGGGAAATTTCCATTGGGAGAGATGCCATTGTCAAGAGGACCCCGCCACTGTGGCCAGTTATTTTCGAAGTCTTCAGAATTCTCAAAAGCCAAAAAAAAGCTCGAGCAGACAAATAAAAGACTCATCAACAAAGCAAATTTTTTCATTTTTTGGATCTCCTTCTGTATTGTGTATCTATTCTGCAATGCAGTACAAATGGGTTGATGTCCGGATAAAAAGCTGTGATCCTGAAATGGCTGGGGACGCCAATGTATAGCTTCCGTCAAGTTCATTCGTAGCGAGTAGTTTAAATTCTTCTCCAACAGAGACAATGGACGTCACGCCTCTTTCATTGATGATATAGAGTTTGCCATCCGAAAGAATGGGAGAGGCGCTCACGATAGCTTCGGTTGTGGCTTCCGGTCCCCAGATTTGTTCTCCTGTTTTTGCATCCAGGCACGAGACCAGGCCTCTGTCATCGACCATGTAAAAATATTTACCATCACAAATCGGCGAGGGAACATCCGGGCCGGCTGCCCCTTCGTATTTCCAGACAAGATGGCTCTCCGAGATATCGCCCATCCCTCCAGCCTTGAGGGCGATAAGAGGTTTTTTTCTTGTGGGGGCGTAGATGATTCCATCCACAACAATAGGAGTTGGAACAATGCGGTAATTTGACCGCTTCAGGGGATTTAATCCAGCGGCCCGCCAAATCTCTTTGCCGGTTTTAAAATCATGTCCAGTGACATAATCCCCTCCTGAGATGACTATCTGTGTCTGACCCTCGTGTTTAAGAACAACTGGAGTTGTGTAGGCATCTGGGGATTCTCTCTCTGCATCCGTCGGGCGCTCTTGACGCCACAGGACTTTTCCGGTTTTTGCCTCATAGGAAACGATATAGGAGGGATCATCGGTGCGCATACCGTGAAGAACTTCCACGATAAGGCTTCCGTCATAAAGAAGCGGCGAAGATCCATATCCCCAATTGTGTCCAAAGGGATCATAGTCCTCTTGAAGATCTGTTTTCCAAATCGACTGTCCCTCCATATCAAAACAAGTGACTTTTCCCGTTCCTGTCACAACCCACACATTTTCGCCGTCGGTCACCGGGGATGGCGTGGAATCATTCTGTTTGTTGTGTATTGTGTTTTTGTCGTCCAGTTCTCTCTGCCAGAGAACTTTTCCATCAATTTTGGATATACAAAACAAAAAGAGTTTTGAGCCGCCAGGATCCCGGCTGGGCCTGCGGCTTCTTTTGCGGCCCTGAGTTTGTTCTTTCTGGGCTGGCTGTACGGTTGGTTCAGGTTTGGGTTCTGGTTTGGGCTCAGTTTTGGATGGAGATGTAATAAATATCCGGTCGCCCCAAATGATTGGAGTCGCCGCACTCCAAGAAGGCAGCTCGGTTTTCCAGACAATATTTTCAGTGAGGCTCCATTTCATAGGAAGGTTTGCGGCAGCAGTGATTCCGTTATGGAGAGGTCCTCTCCAGTGCGGCCAATTTTCTTCCGCCTGAATGAATCCAACAACAGCCACAGTCAAAGTCAGGATCAATAGCAATCTCTTCATAATATTCCTCCAAATTGTTTTCATTTTAAAACACTTTCTATTTAGACGAAGATAAGACCTATTCCTTCCTTAATGCAGGGGAAAGATCTTCTTTTAAGGCCATCTTCGCGGCCATATATGTCCAAATTCCTCCGTTAAGACCAACAATAATAAATATTATAAGTATAGTAGGATAAGGGATTTCAGCCCCCGGTGTCAACAGGGATGGCAGAGTCGCTATCCCTGCCGCCAAAATTCCATTTAAAATACCTGCCGCTAGAAGTCCTATATGCTCGGACAAAACGATGGTCTGAATCGATTTTTTCGAAAATCCTACAGCACGCAGGAGGGCCAATTCTCCCTGGCGTTCTTTGATATTGCGCCAAACGACAATCCCCAATCCAAAACTCCCCAGCACAAGGCCAAAACTCCCAAGGATAAGAAATATGGCAAGATAGGTGTTCTGGACAGCATTAAATTCTGCCAATCGATTTGGCGCAGACACAATATCCAGTCCCAAATCTTGCATGGCCCAGGCTAACTCATCCGAAGATTTCCTACTATTCCCGGTTGAAATGTCGGCAAGTAAGATCTTGTACCCGCTGATTGAAGGATATTTCCGGATAAAGGCCTCCTCAGAAATGATGATATTCCCCTGGAAAATAGAATTGGACAATCCCCCGACCAATTTGATCTGGAAAGTTTGCCCCCTTTCATCCACATAGGACAATGAGTCGCCTACGGATTTGCCTAATCCCCAAACAATGACCGATAGATCTGCAACCCCCGGCACAAAACCATTAGGCAATTGTCTTTCGAGAACTGACCAAGGATTTTCCGGATCGACATCAGTCGAAGTTTCGGCAAAAGTAAAGGCCCCTCTATCCTCGAGTTCTTTAGGATTGACTCCGATCAGCTGTGGATTTGTAACCTGATTAAGATTCAGGCAGCTCGCATCATCTCCCTCTTTCACCCGGAATTGTACATATTGGACATCTTCGGATGACATGCGTTCCAAACCGTAAAACTGCCGTCCTTTTGCGGTGTTAAGATCATACAGAATCGGAAGAGAGCTTTCCCCAAAAAGAGCAAATCCGCCAGTTCCGGAATCTCTTCTGTCGGCATCCTTGACAGAGTTGAGCCGGTTGGCCCCGACTGTAAAGACAATGAACAATCCACAGGCAAGGAGCCCGATCAGAGTGACGCTGCACAGGCGCTTTCTGGCGTTATTTCGGATCCCGATGCGCAAAAGACTGAGCCGAGAGGACTTTTTCGGTCGACCAATCCTTAACAGCAGGGCATTCGTCAGCGCCATTTCTCCGGTTAAAAGCAGCGTTCCCGAAATAAAAAACACGGCAAACGCCTTTCCTCCCGTGCCAAAATTCGTTAAAAATAAAAGGAGGCAAACCGCTGCAAAGCAGCCCAATCCGAAAACCAAACTTTTTTTCGGTCCTTTTTTACCCAAGTTGTCAATCTTTGCTTGGCCTCTCTGCAGTGAGGCCACAGATTGTCTGATCTGTCTTCTGGTCACTAACCAGATTGTCAAAAAAGCGACAACGCTCCCAATCAAAACGCCGGATAGAATGGAAAACACTCTCAGATGAATAAAAAGCACAGATGTTCCCACGGCAGCCTGCCACACAGTCTTAAGCGCTAAAAGAACAATCTGATTGTAGATAACTCCCAGCAGAATACCAAGAATACTGCTGAAAACAATCAGCACGGAACCTTCACAAAGCACCAGTCGTCTCACGCTCTTTTTCGCAAATCCCAGTGCAAGATATAGACCAATTTCTTCCGATCTTTTCTCTGTATTAAAGCCAAACAGCAATCCCGTCAGCAGCAATGCAGCGAAAATGATAAAAAAGCTCAAACCTAGAAAAAGTTGAGAAAAACTTACTGATTGTGAACTCGCCTGAAGACCGTCCTCTTTGACCTTTTGAAAAACAAATCCAAGATTGGCCGGATCCAAGGCATCTCTCAGTTTGTATACGAGATTATTTTCATCTAACTCCGGAAATCGGACGGCAGTGAAACTTCCAAACCTGTTGGTCCACATCTTTTGTGCGACATCCAGAGACACAAAGGCTTTTGGAGTTCCCCTAAAGTCGTCCCAATAGTCCTCATCCTTATCTCGAATTTTATCCAAATCAATGGGAATCCCAGGATTCCAGTCACGACAGTTGTCCTCTCCTGCCAATCCTGGAAAATCAGGCAGGAGATCTTTATCTGCATAAAATCCTTGAATGGGAACAACGGCTTTAACCTTGAAGGTTGACGTTTTCTCCTCCAAATCACGCCTTGGTCCCAAAACGAAATAGGTCATTTCAACAAGATCTCCAACACCAGCAGAAATATCATCTGACAACCATTTATTGATGATAATTTCATCCTTTCCCATATCAGCCAGAACTTGAGACCCTCCTGGAGCAGACACAAATGAATAGGGTGTCGCTTTCGCTCCATAGCGTATTTCATTGACAAAGTAGGTCAGTACAGGCCGGGCCTTGGGAAAAAGTTGCAGGGCCGTCTCAGCGATATTGGAATCCAGGAAAATTCGATTAGATCTGAGTTCTAAAATATCAGACTCAGAAACCTGACGCACCTCCAGGCCGGCATCATCCAGGGTCCATATCTTTTTAAACGTCTTTTTGAGTGTTGGGATATCCAGCGGATTGCTTTTTCGCTCGGCCACAAGCAAGACATTTGCCCGATTTGACAAGCCCATTTCCTGAGACAAAAAAGAGATCGACACGAATACGGTTAAAGGGGCAACTTGATCTGCTCTGAGATGAAACCTTCCAAATTCTTCATCCGAAGCCACCGCCTTTATCCGGAAACGTCTTGCAAGCGATGACTCAGAATCCAACGCAAGGGGAGCATCCTTTGGCATGGCATCCAGCTTTTCCGCACGCAACAGGATCTCATCACCAGCTTGGACTTCCAATCGATCTGCCAGTTGACGGTTGACAACCGCCTCCTCCGGAGAGAGAGCCCCATAAATATCTTGTCCAGTGCTCAATTGACTAAAACGAGCATCTACACCTAAAACTTGAATGCGGTTAATCCGACGAGCCCCACCATCGGCAACAGCGATTCCTCTTGTTTGAAGCAGTGGAGCCATAGGGGTGTCGAGAGTTTTGGAAAGATCATCCGCCAGTTGTATCCGAAAAAAACGGTCCCCGGTTGATAGAGCAAATTCAGTTTTTCCAAGCCTATCCAATACGATCTGCTGGAGACTGAAGCGGACAGAATCCCCAATGACAAATGCCCCCACCAGGATGGCGGTGCTGACCATTGATCCCAACACAACCCATCGATGGTTCCGACGATAGTGGATCAGGCTGCGGACTATAAGTTTTTTTAAATTCATTTTTTCATATTCGTTTTAGCTGACCATCTTGAAGGTTATAAACCTTGCCCATGAGCTGAGCCATTTCCATTGAATGCGTGACCGTAATAAGGGCTATGCCTTCCTCCCTGTTCAGATCCACTAGGAGATGGCCTAGTTTCTCCGAAGAGTCTTTATCTAGAGATCCAGTTGGCTCATCAGCAAGGACCAGTTTAGGTGTATTGATAAGAGCCCTGACAACAGCCACTCTCTGCATCTCCCCTCCGGACAGCACGGCCGGAAAAAAGTTCAAACGTTCTTTTAGCCCGACTTTTTCAAGAAGTATTCTGGCTCTGTTCACGACCTCTTCATCTGTTCTTTTCCCTCCAAAAGGTATCGCTGGGATGAGCACATTTTCCAAAACAGTGCACTGAGGGAGAAGATGATGGAGTTGAAAAATAAACCCAATTGCCCTGTTTCTGATTGCCGAGAGTTCAGCGTCATCTAGATTTTCCAGGTTTTTTCCTTCAAAAAAAACTTGACCTGATGTGGGTCTATCCAGAACACCTATAATATTGAGTAGAGTGCTCTTCCCTGATCCGGAGGGCCCCACTACGGCAATAGATTCACCCCCTCCTATTTGAAAGGATATGTTATCCAGAACTGTCAACGCCTTTTGATCTGACTGTCCCTCAAACGATTTTGTGATTTTATTGAGTTTAAGCAACATCGTCATAAATCCTTGCTATGTTTTTCGCCATTGTGTCCATAGAAAACTGTTCCATAACGACACGATGCCCTTCTGTTCCCATTTTTTGGATTCTCTCCGGATCGACAAGCAGAAAGGCCAAGGCATCGGCCAGCTGTTCACTGGTGTTCGGATCGTACAGGATACCTCCGTTTGTCGCTTCGATAAATTCCGGGTAACAGCCCACATTTGGCTGCACAACCGGTACACCGGCTGCCAGGGCTTCGACCTGATAGGCACCAAAAGCCTCGCCGCTGGGAACAGGAACGGAGAGCAGAGTTAAAGTTTTGAGAAATTGAACACGGCTGTCTTTTTCAAAGTCTTTGAAAATTTGGACATCGCTTCCGAATCCTTTCTTCGAAATTTTATCTAATTGTGCGTTTACATAAGACTTGTCATCACTCGAATATCCTCCTGTCAGGTGGAGTCGAAGGTCTTTAAAGCGATTGTCTTTTTTGAGTCGAATAAAAGCATCAACCAATATCCCAAGACCAAAATACTCCGACATCCTGCACAAATACCCAATGACCGGAGGATCAAAAGGAAGGGAAGATTTCACATAGCCATCCAGGCATATCCCACCAAAGACTACTTTTATTTTATCTGCAGGAATTTTCAACTGCTTTTGAGACTTCTCAGAATAGTATTGGCTAGCAGTCACAAATAAATCGACATCTTCGGCTTTTTTTGCCATGAGATTCCACACCTGTTCCTGATAGGGTTTTTCCATCAGATCCACCCATTCATTCTCATCCTGGAGTGAACAGATAACCTTGGCTCCAAGGTCATTCTTGAGTTTGTGTGCCAGCCCGAGCAAAAGGGCATTGGAGATATGGACAACATCGGGAGCGATTTCATTTCTAAGGAACTGGATAAGATGCTCCAACTCCGAAGCCTGCCGCCCCATTTCACCATGAAGCATGGAGAGTGTCATTTCCTCAAGTCCTGAGGCTCGAGTAGAGCCGGCCTTTTTTGCCGCCATGTTCAGAAAAACATGGGAATCAAAAAATTTCTCCAACCACACTGGTGCATGCCTGTAGAACGGCAGTTTTTCCTTTAGATAGACATTGATCGCGCCATAAAAAACAGGTGTACCCGTAATTTTACTGCCGCTGTCCAGATTTGATGGGAGATACATAGGTACTCTGACAACGTCATGACCCAGAGAGAGAAGCGATTTGAGCAGCGCTATATCTCTAAAACAGTTTTGGCAGTAAAATGTCAAACCCGATCCTGGTGTAATATACACAATTTTCATGATTGTTCTCCAAAAGCATAAATCCGGCCATCCTCCGATCCGATAACAACGAATCCTCCAGCCACAGCAGGAGATCCTATAATGGCCCCACCAATTTCATAAGACCAGATTTTTGTCCCATCCTTAAGATTCAAGATGTACAGCCTGCCGTCGATCGATCCGAATATGACTTTATCGTCCGATACGACAGCGGAACCGTCTATTTCATCCAATGTCTGAAATTCCCATAACTTTTCCCCTTGTTTCCTATCCACGCAGTGAAGATATCCATCACGGGAGCCGATGATCACCCGGTCTTTGGTGACGGCCGGGGAAGAAAAAAATGGACCGGGATGCTCCTCGTCTTCATATGTCCATATGACTTGTTTGGTAAAAAGATCAACAGCCACTAATTGATTATCATAATGTCCAAGATAGGCTAAATTGTTGACAAGAGCTGCCGAACCGGGGATGTAGGAACCCGCCCAAACTTCCCCGGTTTTTGTCCCGTCGGATACAGAGATAATATGAAGGATTTCATCACACCCGCCAAAGATGACATGTGTGCCATCTGTGGACGGAGCACCATTGATAAAATTTTCGGTTTCATATTCCCAGATCAGCACTCCCGTGATTGCATTCAAACAATACATCCTGTTGTCATAGCTGCCCACAAGAATTCTTGCCTCTTGATTGCGTGGATCAATCACCCAATTGGCTGATCCATAAATTGAGCTGCCGCACTTATATCTCCAGAGCTCCTGACCGTTGAGGGCATCCAGGCAAAAAAAGGCCCCGCTCAAATTTCCGATATAGACCGCATCTTGAAACAGAAGTGGAGAGGCCTCAATATCATCTTCCGTGTCAAAAGCCCATATCTCCTGGCCGGTAAGAAGATCGAGTGAATACACCTTTCCATCCGTGGATCCGATATAAACACTCCCGTTGCCGAGAACAGGAGACGAAATGATGTATGACTCTGTATTGAAGGACCAGAGCAGCGTCAGCTCATCCGGCACTCGATCCTCTGCTATCCCAGTCAAGGCCGGATCCCCTCGAAAAATCGGCCAGCTCACACCGTCGACATCCAGTATCCTCTCCCCTAACTCTTTTTTTACACACGTGCACAACAACAGTGGGAGAACCAACACCATAACAATATATTTAACTTCACTCATTCATTTATCCTTAATTAGAGAAATTTCGAACTTTGATAAAAGGAAAATAATAGTGTAGGGGTGTACAGTGAAAACTGTATTCCCTGAGCTTTATTTTCATTTTATTAAATTTCGAGATTCTCATTCTTTTGTTCTGTCGCGCCAGGAGAGAGCGGCTGTGGGGCAGGCCGCAACACATTCCTTGGCCACTTTTTCAAGCCCTTCGCTAAGCGGTTTCTCAAACGGTGTGGCCACACGGACATCAAAACCGCGGTTCACAAAGGTCAGTCCGAGATGTTCTCCAGATTTCTTGGTGATCTGCACACACAAACCGCACTTGATACATTTTCCCGGTTCATAGATCACAAGATCATGCTGAATAACTTTCCTGAGATTTTTTCTTTGAGAAAAATGGAACCGCCTTTGGTTTGAACCATACTCTTCCGCATACTGCCTCAATTTGCATGAATTGGGCTTCCGGCAGTCACAGCCAAAACAGCGAGAGGACTCCAGGACAGCCTCTTCCCTTGAATACCCTTTCTCAAATCCGTCCTTATATGTTATCCGTTTATGCTTTTGCGCCTCCTTGAGGAGTTCGGCCGTGTCATTTTCACTGATTTTTCCAAGAATAGAATTAAAACCTCTGGACTGGCCGGTCTGCGTTTCTTCTTTAAGAAACTGGTTGACAGATTCTGCGATAAATTTTCCATGCGCAGAAGCACGGATGGCCATCCGGGATTCTGAAACAGTATTCCCTCCAGCAAAAACACCAGGTAGACTGGTTTCAAAAGTCTTCCGATTTATTGATATTCCCTTGCCGGATAAAGAGATTCCGGTGTTTCTCAATAATTCGGGATCAATGGACCCAACTGCCAACACAATCGCATCATAATCTGATTTTAACTTATCCCAATGCAGGTCCTTGCCAAGGGAGTGTTCCAAAAAAAATTCGACACCTAATTCGACAATGCACTCGATCTCAGCATCAAGCACCATTCTGGGCAGAATATCCTCTGAAACTCCATATCGCAGCATTCCTCCCGGCAGAGGATTTCTGTCATAGAGAAAACAGGCATGGCCATATTGAGCAAGATAATAAGCCGCAGAAAGGCCTGCAGGCCCAGAACCAAGGATGGCGACAGTCTTTTCGGATTTGTTCTTCTTCTTTGGACTAAAGGGATGTGGTAGAGCTAGATCCACATCGGCCACATACCGTTTGAGAGAACAAATCGAGACTGAGTCATCATAAGACTTTCGATGACACCCCTTCTCACAAGGAGCGGAACATATCCTCCCTAAAACCGCTGGAAGCGCGATATCTTTTTTGACGGTGATAATTGCATCCTCAAACTGTCCGTTTTCGATCTGCCTAATCATAAGTGGAATATTCATATGGGCTGGACAGGCACGAAAACAAGGGGCCTCACAATCCCCAATGTGTTCGCTCAACAAAAAATCTAAGGTGTCCTTCCTGGTCTCCCTGACCCTTTCGCTGTCGGTTTCGATCTTCAAACCTTCAGTCACAACGGCCGTACAGGAAGGGATCAAACGGTCCGCCTCGATATCGTGAACGACACATATCATGCACGAAGTCGTGTGACTGTATCCATTAAGGTGGCACAACGTGGGGATGTGAATATCCATGCCTGCAGCGGCCTCAAGGATCGTGCTTTCACTGGGGACAGACACATCCAATTGATTGATAGTGATGTTGACGTTCTTCATAATATTTTCACAGAATCAGTCTGGCAGACCTGCTTGCATGTCCCACATTTAATGCACTCCCTTTGGTCGATGATGTGTCTTTGGTAGGGCACCGCTTGAATAGCACCCACAGGACATTTCTGTGCACAGATTGTACAACCTATGCATGACTCGTCAATAGAATAGGTAATAAGGGCTTCGCAGCGTTTGGCGGGGCACTGACCTTTTAAATGTGCCTCGTATTCTTCCCTAAAATACATCAGTGTCGTAAGGACCGGATTCGGCGCTGTTCTTCCCAGCCCGCAGAGACTGCCCTGTTTCGTCTTATGAGCAATCTCTTCTAACTTTGTTAGGTCTTTATCTTTTCCATTTCCTTTACAGAGGTCCTCGAGTATCTGCATCATGTGTTTTGTACCAATACGGCAGAATGTGCACTTTCCACAGGATTGACTGCAGATGAACTCCATAAAATAGCGGGCGATGTCCACCATGCAGTCCGAGTCGTCCATGACTAAAAGCCCCCCTGAACCCATCATAGCACCGACCTTGGTGAGATCCTCGTAATCCACCCGCGTATGAGCCAATTCGGCCGGAATGCATCCTCCCGACGGTCCCCCGATCTGAACAGCTTTAAATTCTCTGCCGTTTTCGATACCTCCTCCGATATCCTCGACTATCTCCCGGATCGAGATGCCCATAGGAACCTCGATAAGCCCGCCCCTGGAAATTTTCCCAGCAAGAGAAAAGACCTTTGTCCCCTTGCTCTGTGCTGTCCCTAATTTCGCCAATTCATCTGGTCCGTTCCGGATAATCCAGGGAACAGTGGCCAAAGTTTCGCAGTTGTTAACTAAGGTTGAATGGCCCCAGAGTCCTTTTTGCGCCGGATAGGGAGGGCGAAAACTGGGATTCCCCCGCTTCCCTTCAATAGAGGCAATGAGTGCCGTCTCTTCTCCACAGACAAAGGCTCCGGCTCCCTCCAAAATCTTTAATTCCAAAGTGAATCCTTTCTCCAAAATATCCAAACCCAGCAGCCCTTGTTCGCGGCATATTTTTAGCGCCTCTCTAACACGCTGGACAGCCAGAGGATATTCGGCCCGGATATAAAAATACCCTTCATGAGCCCCAGAAGCATATGCGGCAATGATCATGCCTTCTATAACCCGAAAAGGATAGGATTCCAGAATCATGCGGTCCATAAATGCCCCGGGATCCCCTTCATCTCCGTTGCAGATGATGAATTTTTTTTCGTCTTTAGATTGGCGGACGATATCCCATTTTTGCCATGAAGGGAATCCTGCTCCTCCACGGCCTCTTAAGCCGCTGGTTTTTATTTGATTTACGATCTCTTCAGGAGAGAATTCACTAAGACACTTGTCCAGAGCTTCAAATCCTCCTTTTGCCCGATACTCTTCTAGATCGAGAGGATCAATCTGGCCAGAAAACTCAGTGGCGATGTGCTTCTGTCTCCCAAGAAAGGCCTGGATCTCCTTGTCCCTGACATGCAGGGGGTGGCGCGTGAAACCATTGGTGCTAGGACTTTCAAGCACATTTTCGATGAGAGAGTAGGCTGCATTCTTTAGACGTTGGCGCAGAGATTTCGGCTTGTAATGTCTGAGAATGATGTTTTTAACATCGGCAGGCTGAACGCTGTCATAGAGAACTGGTTCTTCACCTTGGGCACTCACTTCAAGAAGAGGTGTCCTGTGACACATCCCCACACATCCAACTCTTTTGACCTGTGTTTGAATGCCGGTTTCACGAAGGCTTTCTTCCAAAGCCTTCTGCACCTGGCTACTTCCAGAGGCCACACAGCAGGAACCCAATCCTATCTTTATCTCTCCTCCATTATCCGACTTGGATTTCTTTTGGGCAGAGCCTTTTGTCTCCTGTCCCTGATTCAAAAGAAAATCATTGAGGATATTCGCAACGCCATCTGTTTGGACATGCCCATACGTCACTTCATCGATCTGAACAACAGGAGCGATCGTGCAGCAGCCCAGACAGGCGATTTTTTGTATAGTGAACAGACTTTCTGGATCGGTATCCCGATCTTCAGGAATATCCAATTCTCGGAGGAATGTTTCGTAAACCAGGCCTGATCCCTTGACATGACAGGCCGTACCCGTACACACCCGGATAATATGCTGGCCGACTGGGGTGTGGCGGAACTGAGAATAAAACGTCGACACACCAAAAATGGCTGCGGATGTGATGTCTGTTTTTTCACAGACCTGCTGGAGGGCTAGCTCTGGAAGATAGTTGTATTTATTTTGGATGGCATGAAGAAGGGGAATGACAGCGCCATTATCAGAACCGATTTCATCGACAATCCGGTCAATGAAAGATTGGATGCTGTCCTTTTCCAAATTCATAATATTTTATTCTCCAATGCAAAACAGATGTTTCATTCCACGAATATAGATGCGGTTGTGCATGAAAGCGGGAATGGTCATCGCATCTTCTCCAAGCTCATTCTGACTGATGAGTTCAAATTCCTTCTGGACTTTAAAGATAGACATAACGCCGTTCATATCCATACAGTAGATAGTGTCTCCAATTAAAATTGGGGACGAATAAAATCCTTCGTCAAAGTCGTGATACCAGTATCTCTCCCCGGTCTTGCTGTCAAAACAAGAGATCGTCCCAAAACTTGCTGCCATAAAAACGAACTCTTTTGTGGCCACGGGACTAGCCACTTCTGAGAGATCATCGATATATTCCCATATGACTTCGGGTGTCTCTTTGAGCTCGATTCCCACAAGACGGGCATAGTCATTGACGGCATAAACCATTCCGTCTGCATAGGCAAGAGATGGGGCCACTTCTCCCAGCATGCACTTCACCCTCCATAATTCCAATCCAGTTCGAGGATCATGAGACATCACATATGGACTGGAATTGAGAATGAGTTCAGACCGGTTTCCCGTGTCCACGAGAATCGGAGAGGCCCAGGAGATATCGACATCCCGCATCACATCGTATACCACATCGCCTGATCTTGCCCTCATACCCAATAGACGCCCTCCGGTATTCTGGTCAAACGGAACGATAAGCAAATCTTCATAGGTGATAAGTGAGGAAGAATGTCCATAATGGTTCTCTGGGACTCCAAGATTCTTGGCCCATAAACGTTTTCCATCAAAATCCAGACAAGCAATATCTCCTGTTGCAAAAATAGCAAAAATCCTCTTGCCGTCTGTTGTCATCGTTGGAGCAGCATACCCGGTATCATGGCCAACATCAGGCCGCCTTTCAGGTGTGCCAGGAATGTCGTTGAGCTCTGTCTGCCAGAGGATCTCTCCTGAATCGGCATCAAAACAATAGACAATCTGGATATTTCTATCCGCGCTCGAAAGAAAAATCTTTTTTTCCCAGATAATGGGAGAATTATAGCCGGGTAAGGGAATAGAGGTTTTCCAAAGAATGTTTTCTCCGGTGCTGCCATCCCATTCCACGGGGAATTTCATATCCACAGCCACACCGTTCCCCTGTGGCCCCCGGAAACCGGGCCAATTCTCTTTCATCTTCTTTATGCTGGCAAAATCTGTTGTCTCAGGGCCACCTCTTTGGGAGAGACCGATATTTTTTAATTCAGATTGGGAGACCATTCCAAGTACTAGCGCGAGGATAAAGACACCTAATCCACCAAAGAGAATGTACTTACGCGACAGAAGCTTATTTTCCCAGGCCTCTTCTGAGCGGGGCCCAAAATTCAAGTCAGGCAGGCGGGATTGAAACGAACTCAAAAATTTAAGGGCCAACACAAGCACAAGCACAAAGGCAAACAGGAGATAACCCCCGGTCCGGATTTGCCACTGGTAGGTAAAATAGGCTTTTCTTGCCAAAAGATCGAGGGCACGGATCTGTTCTTTGAGGACCGTATCTTCAGGATTATCCTGAAGTTGAGCGATCAATTGTGTGATCACCTGACTGTTGAGTGGATCGTTGGATTTCGTCTGCAGATAGTTGGCAATCATCAATATGCTGAGAATTCCAGCGGAAACGGCGGCAAAAATTACAATTTTCTTGGCAATGCCAAACCAAAAAAGTGACGGGTTCTTTGTTGTTTGTTCTTCTTTTTGAGAATTCATTGGTTCAAGCCCTAAATTGTTTAATTTTTTTCTCTTTGGTTCCCAACCTGTCGGCCTCTTCCGGGCTGAGGAGACCCCGACGCACCTGTTCATAGGGACAATAGGAAAAACAACGGCCGCAGCTGAGACATGTTCCTTTGTCCACATCGTATTCGAGCTGTCTTCTCCGGCTAAAAAGCCCTATGAACTTCAGGCAGATAACCAGACCGATAAATCCTCCCAGAATCCATCCACCTCTTTTGAATTTTTGCTGGACGGCCTTCGCTTCAGAAAAAAGTTCTTCTGTCGGTTTTCCAGAAGCACGAAAGGCTATGGTTTCGTCTGTCATTTCTGTTCGTTGTCCGGAATTCTCTAAGAGTATTTCCTCGGCTAGGGCTACGGTTTTATGCTGGCGGGAAAGAGAAATATTCAGATGAGAACCCACCCAGCCGCTTCCAAGCACCAAGACAGGAAGCAGAACAAGGACCAAGGCCACCCGCCTGATGTCCGATTCTTTATTTGCTGGAGGTGCGGCCTCATCAGGTTTATTTATAGATCCGAATGGGCAGGATTCTTCACACAACCGGCAGTTGTTGCATTCATCCGGCGTGATTCTCACATGCCGTTTTGACAGCCGGGACATCCAGTTCAGAAGCACTCCGTAGGGGCACAAAAACCGGCAGTAGGGTCGGGCCACTACGGTACCAAGGACAAGCATGGACATACCGAATATAACCATATTAAAATCCGCGCCAAACCGGAAGAATCCGATGAATGGATCGTACTGACAGATAATAAATCCTGTTCCGGTGACAGCAAAAAGGACCGCCAAACCCAAGTAAAGATAGGGAAGAAGACCCAAGACATTTTCCAATCCTTTTGAGACTTTTGTGGGTTTGAGAACAACGGCATCTTGAACAGCTCCGAGAGGACAGACAGCCGCACAAAATGTTCTGCCGTAAAATAGGGCCACAATGAGTGGGAGAACAAAAAAGACGATGACAGACAATGGGATGGCATACGCCGGATTGAAGAGAGCCAGGCTCACATTTTGAATGGCCCCGATCGAGCAGACACATCCTTTCCTGAAAAATCCAAAATAGGCTAGAGAAAATACCATCAAAAGGAATACACTCCGCCGCGACCGGAGTTTATAGGCAAAATAGGTAGCCAAAAATAATGCCGCAGCTAAAACAAAAATATCGATGTACTCCCATGCCGTAGCACGGGGTATTGGAGTGAGCAGGTCGGGCCGGACATAATCCGTTTCAAAATCGGGTTTGGGGAATCTCTCCTGAATCTGCGCCAGACAGAGCATGGGACACAACAGCAGGAAGATAGTAATGAATATTTTTCCCTTTCTAGTTCTGCCTTGTTTCATGTTTTCTCAGTCTTTGAGAAATCTTTGGCTCTCATCTCCTCTAAGAATATAAGGCTGACTGGCCGGCACACGCTTCCATGCTTGAGAAGGACATCTGCGGGCAATGGAACACTGGTTGCAGTTCAGGCAGCGGTCGTGCCTGTTCTGAAGATAAAGGGATCCATTCCCAAAAGAACCACATCCCTTGACACATTTGCCACAGCCAATACACAATTTTTCATCGATGGTGTATTCAAAGTAAGGGATTTCAATAAAATTCCGAGTGATCGCGCCAGATGGACAGAGCTGGCTTTCCGCTCCGGTATCCCTGTCCTTGGCCCCCGGCTGAAGGTATCCACTGCACAGATCACAGTATCCACACATCGAATAGGAATGGACACACTTCACTGAAGAATGAGGGAGCACACAATTGACCGCACATTTTTCACACTGGATGCAGATGCTGGGATCCAGCTGCCATACCATCTCTTCAGAAGACGACTTGCTGAACAGTATCCCGGCGAGGCCTCCAATTGTCAGACCAGCAACCGAGTGAAAGCTTTTCCGGATAAAATCCCTCCGGTTTATCGGATTTTTCTGTTCAGTTCGAGTCATTTAAAACTCCCAGTTTCCGACATTTTATCTTTTTCCTGAATGGCCGGAGGTTCTATGCAGCTAGTAATTTTCGAACAGCTTCTACAGGGTAAATCTAAAGAGCATGAGGTTTCTGTTCCAGAATTTGCCTGTCCTCTCCAACCAAGGAACAATCCAGAAAATACAACCCCACCTAGCAAAATAGCCCGTAGTCCATCCTTAATAAACTCACGCCTGTCTTTAAGTTTTGTGTCCTCCATCATTCACTTATTCTCCTTATTTTCACTCCAGATTTCTCTCAAATATTCGCACGAGTTTTTGTTTAGGATCTAAGACAAGTATCCTTTGGGCTGAATCCACGGCTAAATCCAACCCAACCGTGCCTTCGATAAACTTATCTGGACCGGCCACAACAGACACCATCTCACCAATCTGATTGTAGACCTTAACCCTGGCTATGCCTTTTTCACTTGTGACAAAGGATCCATCTTCCAGGAAAATAAAATGTGATGGATTACAGCATCCACAGAATCCTTCTATATCCATGGAGAATTCACCCCAAGAAGTCCTGAAACCTCCATCCAGTGTATAATTTTCAAGCGAATGACGCCCCGTGTTGGCCGCCCAGAGAAATCCATCGGGATCAATTGCAACATCAAAAT
>CAZLLG010000037.1:0-18605 GCA_964560275.1 uncultured Eubacteriales bacterium
ATTACAGACATCAAACTTCCCGAGAAGAGTGGAATGGACATTTTGAAGTTTGTCAAAAAGAAAAAACCGGGGATTCCTGTTGTTATGATGACCGCTTTTGGGACGATAAAACAGACAGTCGAGGCTTTTAAGTTTGGGGCCATGGATTATGTAGTGAAACCTTTTGATGTTGAAGAACTCAAAATTGTCGTAGCCAAAGGGCTGGAGAAAGAGCGATTAAAAGAGGAAAACATCCGATTAAAAAGTGAACTGAAAGAAAAATACAGCTTGAAGAATATGATAGGCAAAAGCCAGGCATTAAATGAAATTTCCGGCCTCATTGAAAAAATAAGCATGGTCGAATCCACGGTTCTCATAACAGGAGAGAGTGGGACAGGAAAAGAGGTGGCGGCACGAGCTATCCATTTTTACAGCCGGCGTCGGGAAAATCCTTTTATTTCCATAAACTGCGGTGCATTACCCGAAAACCTGTTAGAAAGTGAGCTTTTTGGGCATGTTAAAGGATCTTTCACAGGAGCCATCGTCGATAAAAAGGGCATGTTCGAAATGGCTGGAGAGGGAACCATCTTTCTTGATGAAATCGGTGAGATAAAACCCATGACTCAAGTGAAGCTGCTGCGGGCTTTAGAAGACAGAAAAGCGAGACGGGTGGGGGGGACAGTTGAAATTCCTCTTGGAGGACGGATTATTGCTGCCACGAACCAAAATTTAGAGGCTAGGATTAAAGAGGGCATGTTTAGAGAGGATCTGTTCTACCGGTTAAATGTCATTTCTTTTGAGATGCCTCCATTGAGATACAGAAAAGAAGATGTTCCGCTTCTAGCTGCCCATTTCCTCCAGAATTGCTGTGACAGGATGGGAAAAAAGCTTAAGAGGTTAACCCCAGGTGTCATCAATGTCTTGGAATCTTACAATTGGCCTGGAAATGTCAGAGAGTTGGAAAATGTGATAGAGAGAGTAGTGGCCATTGAGGAGAGAGAGACAATTACCGAAGAGTGTCTGCCTGATACATTTTTTTCAACGCGTTCGCCTCAGGAAACTCATTATATGATGAAACCTGGATTTAACCTAAATGAAACATTGGATGAAGTTTCCCGAGGTTTTGTGCAAGAGGCACTGCTTGTGTCCAGAGGCAACCTGAAAGAGACTGCTGAAAATCTTGGGATCAATTACCGCTCACTCAGATATCTCATCGAGAAGTTCAATTTGAGGAACACGAGAACGAGAGATACAGATAGAGCGATCAGTTAGAACCATTAAGATGAAGAGAGATATGTATGGTATAATTGTGACGAATATTGTCATGAAAACGACAAATATTGTCAATTTTCGATTTGGATTCAATATGATGGATTGTAAGTTGTTGTATATCAGAAGCTTAAAACGAACTGAGAGTTGGCACGAAAATTGCTATAAATAAAATGATGTCAATATTTAAAAAGCTTGAACGACTCAATTAAAGGTATGTAAAAAAAGGAAACGTATAAGGAGGAAACATATGTTTAAAAGAACAAAAGGGTTTACGTTGATTGAACTTTTGATTGTTGTGGCGATCATCGGGATTCTGGCCACATTGCTCATTCCCAATGCGATGAATGCGATGCAGAAGGCGAGGCAGAAAGGAACGATGAAGGACCTCTTGACTGTCGCCACATATTTGATGGATTACACCACTGACCGTGGTTCTGCTCCTGCTTGGGACGGCGCGGCCTACACGGCCTCATCCTCGGTGTATACGGATTTGGTTCCCCTCTATGCCAAAGCCATTCCCACAGCTGACCAATGGGGAAACAATCTCGTCATCAACAGCGGATCCAGCTGGTCTTCCGCCTGGTTGGGAATGACACCCCCCAGCGGATCAACAGATCAATTTGCTGTAGGCTCACCCGGACGAAACACAACTTTTAGTTTCGATTATTCCTCAGGTACAAGTTTCTATACAATCGATGCCATGTCTGATTTTGATAACGACTTGGTCACCTGGAATGGAATGTTTGTCTGTCGGCCAGCAACAGCTTCTACTGGAAGCTAAGGATCAAAACCTAAACGCTATCATATTTTTTTGACGCGTTAGGAAAGAGGCAGCGTGAAGCCAATACGCTGCCTTTTTTTTTGCCTGTTAAATTTTTTTCAGGTATAATCAGAGAATTCCCAAATGAGAACAATTTTCCTTTTGGCTCTCTATCTGATTCTTGTTGTTATTCTTTTCCCGGTAGTTGTATTCTGTCATCTTTTCAGAACAGCCAAACCACTCTATATCCTCGGCAGGTCAGCGATACGACTTGGCCAAAAGATACTTGGCCTTCGGCTTCAAATCGTTGGACTCGACAAACTCGACCAAAAAAAAGCCTATGTTTTTATGCCCAACCACCTGAGTTTTCTAGACGGACCCCTGATGTTTATGATTCTTCCCCGTGATGTGCGAATCATCTTGAAGAAGGAGATCTTCCGTATCCCCATAATTGGATGGGCCATGCAAATCGCAGAGTTTATTCCTGTCGATCGAAAGGGCCTCCGAGGGGGAAAAAAAAGTGTCGAGCGGGCGACCAACATGATGCGTGAGAAGGGCTATGATTTCTTAATCTTTCCCGAAGGGACAAGAAGCCTAGATGGAACACTGAAGTCGTTAAAACGGGGAGGGTTTTTTTTAGCTGTTAACAGCCAAACAGATATCGTACCGGTGTCTATTCAAGGGACGTTTAAACTCATGCCAAAGGGGCAGTTTTCTGTTAAAAGAGGCAAAATCATGGTCGTTTTTCATCGGGCGATTTCTATGAAAGATTACACAGTGGACAGCCTGCCAAATCTTTTAGAAAAGGTCAGGCATGCAATCGCCTCGGGTCTTGAAGAGGAGAATAACAATCCAGTATAAAGGGAGAGGCCATGGACTATTCTAGATTGATCAATGATTTAAAGAAAACAACCGAGCAGTTTTTCGAAACTAGGGCGGAGACACTTGATCAAGTGATAGCTCTTTTGTTTGAGAGGCTTTCATCCGGGAAGAAAATCCTTATATTCGGGAACGGAGGGAGTGCATCGCAATCCCAACATTTTGCTGCCGAGCTAGTGAATAAATTTTTAAAAGTCCGGCCTCCTCTTCCTGCGATATCTCTGACAACCGACACGTCGGCACTCACGTCTATCGCAAATGATCTTTCGTTCGATCTTGTCTTTAGCCGGCAGGTTGAAGCACTAGGGGAGAAGGGAGATGTGGCCATAGGCCTTTCAACAAGTGGAAACTCACCAAACATAATCTTCGCTTTCGAGTCGGCGAGGAAAAAGGGACTAAAAACCATTGCGGTCACAGGACATGGCGGAGGAAAAATGGCGTCTGTCAGTGATTATCTTATTGATGTGCCTTCAAATGATACGCCTCGAATACAGGAGCTGCATCTCCTGATTCTTCATATCTTAGCAGAGGAGATCGAGAAGAGACTCAGTTAACGGTTTCTCCAGAATCCTTCTCTGCGGGGTCTTGATTTAAATTCCAAGAATTCTGGAGATTCTTCTGGCTCCGGGCTTTCCGGATCTTGATCGGATCTTTTTTTCCTGTGACCTGCGTTTTGAAAAGACTTCTCTGCTGCATAGATCACTTCTTTTCGAAGACCCTCATTAGCGATCTCTTCTGTATAGGCCTCCCGCCCTTCCACTAGATCAGCGATGTAATTTTGGATTTGATCGGTCGTATAATAGTTTTGGTTGTCCCACTCTTGGAGGGAACGCCCTTCACATCGTATGATTTCCCTAGTGCCGAGAATCCCCCGCTCGTACTGATTTGTTCCCCGGAGGTCTCCCCTCTGGATTTGAGCCATTAAGTCAATGGGTACACGGTTGACTTTCTTAACGAGATTTTTGGTTTTTTTCCCGTTTTCTTCGGTCATCTTGATAATCTCACCCGTGCCCCCTGTGTTGTACTGCATGAATTTGAGCTTTCCCGGATAATTGGCGGCCAGGGTCATAATGATATCGTAAAATCTGTTCACTTTCTGAGCACGTGATCCGATGATGAACGGATCTGTACCGACGATGCGAACGGATTCTCCTGCTTTAGCCGGCTGGCTGGCAAAGCTGTGCGAGCTCTCCCCCCAAAGATAAGCGAGGACGGCCTGCTCAGGTGTGAGTTCTTGAGAGAAACTCATGATGGTGTTTCTTCGTGTGATAAAAGCGAATATGATTCCATCTAACTCATCAAGGGGCGGCAAATCGATGGATTTAGTGAAGATATCGACTTTTTTGCCTTCAATGTCAACCCAAAGTTTTTTCCGCTGGAGGATTGCTCTTCCATTGGCCGTAAGAGATTCGTCTAAAAAATCGACATCTCCATTGGCCTTGATCATCACATTTTCGTAAAGAGCAGTTTTATCAACAAGAGCGTTGTACATGGCCTCCTGGTATTTTTTTTCTACATCGGTTTTAACAAAAAAGTTATCCTCTGAGCCCAGGGCTGATCCATCCCTATTCAGGAATACGATGTCGTCCTGAGTCACCCAAGTCTTTTCTCCTTTTTTGTGGTCAAGTCCCAGTTGATGACAGGACCATGTGGATTTTCCGGTTGCCGACAGCCCGAACAAAAACACTCCATATGTTTTTAGCTTGTTTTGTGGATCTCTAACGGTCACGAGTTTGGTCCCGGCATGAAGACCGAGTTTATCTTCCTGATCGGCTTCCCACATGGCTTGACGAAGAAAGCCCTTTTTATCTTCTCCCATATAATCTGTGCCAAGGGCAAGATTGATGTTGTGTTCAGGAATCACAAGGACCTGCTGTCGTATGGGGTGTTCTTCGGGAATATGGACCATAAAAAATTCAGGACCGGGTCTTTTTCCAGGTTTGAATAAAGTATTTCCCCACATGTATCCGAGGCGGTAGTTGATAATATCTGCCTCTGAGACGATAAGATTACAAATAGGATTGTAAGAATCATTGTTCCCCATCTGCCTGCGGAGATGATAGAACGGAAAAGTGCGCAGCAGGTGGAGGACTTTATCCAGTTCTTCAGGAGCATTTGCGATGAGATTGTTCTGATCGGCAGTTTTGCTGGACATCCGGACCTTTTCACTTCCAAGGTAAACTGTTTTGGGAGCAATCCGGCTCGAGATGGCCGACCGCCAGCCGTAAGATCCGAATTTAGTTTTGATCCCGACAGACTTTGCTCGAGGTTCTAACCATTTGAGATCCACAGAGCGGAAATTTGGACCTTTGATAATTCTATGGAATTCTTCGGCGAATTTCCTGTAGGCATCTTCATTATATAAATTCGTTCCGCTCATCGGATTCTTATTCCTGGGATTCTTCTTTGTGGGCTTCCCCAACGACAATATTCAGAATATCTTCCTTTTTCGCAACTCCACTGTTGAATAAATAGCAGGGAATGTTTGTACAGAGATGCCGGAAAAAGTTTCTATGGTGGTCTAATCTGCCTGAAGATGTATGGAGAAGGTGGGGATTGAAAAACGGTTCACTTTTCATCGGGCCGATGCTTCCCCTGGATCCTAAATTTTCACCCGACTCCAAAATACGGAGGGCGTCCTCTGGATCCATCTTGACGACTGGGGGTGACGTAGCGTCCGAACGCAGGATAAATAGCCAATTTAAAGCTGTCCGTTTGATATGTTTGGCAGGTCCGTCTATCCAATACGGATCCAAAAGTGATTGGGCGTGTTTTGAGGCTCTATAACAGAAGGGGGATCCCCGATCCAACCGGCACTCATCGATTCTCTGGCAATCTTCATCCAAGCAGTCTTCTTTTCGGATGATGACGTTTTCACACTTGCTGTTGTCGAAGAGAGGGGCCAAAACCGGATAGGATTTTACTGTATCCGTCGGTAAGAACAGTTTTCGCTCCACGGAGTTTGCGAAAGGTGTTCCTCCAGAAAATCGAACAAAGGCTATATCGCTAGAATGAAGCCGGACGCCGTTGTCTTGAAGAAGTGCATTAAAAAGTTCGGTTTTATTCGTGCCTTTTGGCCCGATCAGTGCTATTCCTTTTCCATTGTAGTCTGCTGTTTTGCCGCGCAGGGCAAAGACGTTGAACAAACCTTCAGAGACATCCATTACAAGTCCAAGTGCCAAACTTCTCAGGGGAGCATAATTGTCTGTATTGACGAGAATTCCTGTTTTAGTCTCCGTGTTGTAAAAAGCACGGGACTCACGGCCGGCGATTCCATCAATAGCATAAATGATCCCATGGGGTTCCAGATCGGCCTCCAACTGGGCCGGGTACCAATTCTCCATCCAGAAGTCGTTGAGGTGAGAGACGTTTGTCCGGAGCTGGACAATGACACCATTGATGTTGGCATTCCACTCGAAATAGTTTTCATAACTCGAAAAGCTCTCCATCTCTGCAACTAGAGCATCCCGCATGCTGATAGAGACGGAAGAATCGACCGGGACGGAACCTTTGTGGTGTGTGATTGTGTTGTTCAAGGAGATGCGCTTGATTTTTTTTGCGGTTTTGAGCTGAGACAGGGCTTCAATTATTCTGTCCAATCCCTTTTCTAAAACATCCATAGACGTGGCATAGGAGATACGGATACATTTGTCCATGCCAAACGCATCTCCGGGAACCACGGCCACATTGGCCTCTTTCAGGAGAAAATAGGCGAGGCCGTAGGAATTGCGGATCAGCGTGTTGTTAAATTCTTTCTTGTATAAAGCGGATACATTCGGAAAAAGATAAAATGCGCCTTGGGGTTTATAGCAGGACACATCGGGGATCGATTGAAGTCTCATGTGCGCGTAGTTTCTTCGCCTCTGGAATTCTGCCTGCATTTTGGAAATCTCGTGTTGCGGCCCGGTGAAAGCCTCAAGGCTTGCCATCTGGGATATCGAGCAGGGATTGGATGTGGTGTGGCTTTGAATCTTGTTCATGGCACTGATGATATCCACAGGGCCTGCGGCGTATCCGATACGCCAACCTGTCATGGAATAGGCTTTGGAAACGCCGTTGATGATGATGGTCTTTCTTTTGACATCTTCCCCTAAAGAAGCAAAACTTGTGAACTGGAAGTCATCATAGATAAGTTTTTCATAGACTTCATCTGCGACGACATAGATATCTTCTTCCAGAAGGATATCTGCCAGGGCCTCGAGTTCATGTCGAGGATAAGCTGTTCCAGTGGGATTAGAGGGATTATTCAGCAAGAGGGCTTTGGTTGCTGGAGAAACGACGGCTCTGAGCTGATCTGGAGTCAGTCGAAATCCATCTTCTTCTTTTGTTGGCACAATCACGGATTTACCGTCAGCCAGAGCGACAGTGTGGGGGTAGGTAACCCAATAAGGAGCCGGAACGATAACCTCATCGCTGTCGTTGATAAGAGCCTGCATGAGATGGTAAAGAGAGCTCTTGGCACCTGTCGATATAAGTATTTCTTTCTTTGTGTACTCGAGCCCGTGATCTTCCTTCAACCTGTTGATGACGGCGTCCTTTAATCGAGGGACACCGCCGATCTGGGTGTATTTTGTAAAATTATTTTCGATGGCCTTGTGTCCCGCTTCTTTTGCGTTTAAGGGGGTAGGAAAGTCCGGCTCTCCGACACTTAGGTCGATGACATCAATACCCTGGGCCTTCATGGCTAAAGCCTTGGCATTGACTTTAAAAGTGGGAGACTCGCCGATTTTATTTGCCTTGTCTGATACCATGGTTTACCTTTTTTGAGTAAAAATTCGGACTACTCTTTGTTGCTGTCTTTTTTTGGATTGAGCTTGTCTTTGAGGTACTTGTTCAGGTCGACTCCGGTAACTGATTTCACAACATCGGGCAGCTGCGCCAGCACTTCTCCGACCTGTGCCGTGATTTTTGACGAACCAAGCCCTTTGTCTCCTCCAAAAAGAATAATCTTATCTACTTTGGAAAGGGGCTCCGCGACTGATTTTGCCAATTCGGGCAGAATTTGAAGATAGTTCTCCAGAATTGCTGCCTGATTGTATTTTTCCCAGGCCTGGGCTTTTTTCAACATGGCTTCCGCTTCGGCGAGGCCTTTTTGTTTGATTTTCTCTGCTTCTGCATGGCCCTCATACTTCAGGGCTTCGGCTTTTCCCTTGGCTTCGGCTTGGATGCGGTATTCTTCGGCTTCGGCTTCGGCACGGATCTGGTATTTTCGGGCATCGGCGGGTTTAAGAACTGTCGCATTCAATTCTTTTTCCTTTCGGGCGATTTCGAGTTCTTCTATTTTAATGGCTTCCTGTGTTTCGATGAGTTTGACCTTGGATTCTTCCTTTTTGATCTCCTGGTTCAGTCTTGAACGCTCGAGTTCATAGGCATAATCAGCTTTTGCCTTTTTTTCATTGACAAGAACTTGGGATTCGGATTTTTTTGCCTCGTTTTCCCACTGTGCTTTTGCAATAAGGGCTTCGGCTGCAAGGCGGGCGACCTCTCCCTCTTTTCGTGCGGCTGAGGACTTGATGATGGCTTCTTTTTCAGTCTCGGCTTCAGCGATGGTTGCATCCCTTTTGGCCGCTGCAATTTTAGGTTTACCAATAGCATCGAGATATCCTTGAGTGTCTCGGATATCCTTAAGCGCAAAGGACATCAAAACCAGGCCCATCCTGGAGAAATCGGTTTGGGCGGCTTGATTGACCAGTTTCGAGAACTCATGCCGTCCTTTGTAGATCTCTTCAACGGTCATAGTCCCGATTACAGCTCTCATTTTACCTTCGAGAATGGATTCCGCCACCTCTCGGATTCCTTCCTTTCCTATCCCCAGAAACTGTTCGGCAGCTATATGGAGCGCCTGCTCTGAGGAATCAATCTTGATCTGGGCCACGGCATCCGCCATCAGAGGAACTCCGCCGTTTGTCAAGACTTCAGGGGTTCTTATGTTCAATGTCAGAACTTCCACGGGGAGAGTATCGACGGTTTCGAAAAAAGGAAAGACAAATGTTCCTCCGCCGACGCGGTACCGGTATCCGATTTTGGATTTTGTGCCGTCCGGCGCGACACTTGTTCTTTTTTTTCCACCAGAAATGATGAGAATTTCATTGGGGCCTACTTTTCTGTACTGTTTTGCGAAAAGAAAAATGAGGAGGCCCACTACGACGAGAATTATACCAATCAAAATGAGGAGAGATAACATGCTCATGATTACCTCCTTGGGAAAATCCCTGTTGAGAGAAGACGATCCTAATTGTATTTATATTATGAGTGCTCTCTCTTCTCTCGCGAAAAATTTTTTGGAAACTGATATATTATACTTAAGTGCAACAATTTTCAAGCATTTCTCATGAGTGAATTCAAGGTGAATTCAGTGATATCAAGAAAAAGTTTAGTAAACTGGCAAGTCGATTCGAAATCACGCTTCGTTTTTCATTAAGATGCGGCACCACGCAAAAACGCGCGGAGTATCTTGTCCCTACGCGAAAACCCGTCTTTCTAGCTCCCTCACCACCATAAGCTCCGGGATAAGATACATCCACGCCATCCACCCCTAATGTTCTATGGCCACCCCGTACGGATTTCTCTATCATGCCTTCCTAGTCACAGAACTTCTTTTCTTAATATCACTAAATGGAAATGGTTATGAAAAGGATTTTGTTAGGAGCGGTCGAAGAATTTGAAGCGGATGAGATGGAAGATTGCCGCCACTCCATCTTTCCATCCAATTTTTTTTCCTTCACTGTAATCTCTTCCCGAGTAGGAAATTGGCACTTCGTAGATTCGACACTTTTGTCTGGCAAGCTTGAGAGTGATTTCCGGTTCGATTCCAAATCTTTTTGATTTGAGGGTGATCTTGTCTAAAATTTCCTTACGAATGACTTTATAGCAAGTTTCCATGTCAGTGAGATTGAGGTTGGACAGCATGTTGGATAGGGTTGTGAGCATTTTGTTTCCGATGAAATGCCAGAAAAAGAGTACACGGTGAGGACCTCCGAGGAAACGAGATCCATACACGGCATCGGCCCGACCATCGAGTAGTGGTGTGAGGAGTATGGGGTATTCCCGGGGATCATATTCCAGATCGGCATCCTGGACGATGACAAAATCTCCTGTGGCGAATGAGAATCCAGTCCGCAGCGCAGTTCCTTTCCCCTGATTTTTTTCGTGGAATTTGACTTTTACATTTGGATATTCAAGATTTTTTAAAATGTCCCGTGTTCCATCTGAGGAGCCATCGTCGACAAGAATAATTTCTTTCTCCATCTCGAGATCGACATCCTGCACTTGTTGAATGATCTCTTCCACAGTATTCTTTTCGTTGTAAACGGGAATGATGATAGAGAGTTTCATCGTTTAGCGTCCTTTCTTAACCATGAGTTTTTCTTTGAAATATTCGATTGTTTTTTGTAGGCCTTGTTCCAGTCCAATTTTTGGTGCCCAGCCGATTTTTTCTTTAACGGAGGAGATATCAGGACATCGCCTGATGGGATCATCTGATGGCAGGGGATTATGTTCTATGGTTGCGGTGGATTGAGTGAGCTTGAGAATGATTTCTGCGAGTTCAAGGATGGTGTGCTCCTCGGGATTTCCCAGGTTTAATGGCCCAAGGACATTATCCGTGTGCATGATCGAAATAAGCCCTTCGATAAGATCTGAGACATAACAAAAAGATCTTGTCTGCAAACCGTCGCCGAAAATAGTCAAAGGTTTGTTTTTTAATGCCTGAATCACCAAATTGCTGACCACACGCCCATCGTTTAGGGCTAGACGCGGGCCATAAGTATTAAAAATGCGTACGATTCTGATGTCTACATTGTTTTGACGGTGATAATCCATGGCCAGAGTTTCTGCCACACGTTTCCCTTCATCATAGCAACTGCGCAGACCGATTGGATTGACATGTCCCCAATATGTTTCAGGTTGAGGATGGATTTCCGGATTGCCATAAACTTCTGAGGTAGAGGCAAGGAGGAATCGGGATTTTGTTCTTTTTGCCAGGCCAAGCATATTTATTGTTCCCATAACATTGGTCTTTACGGTCTTAATTGCATTGTATTGGTAGTGTAAGGGAGAAGCCGGACAGGCCAGATGATAGATATGATCCACTTCAACAAAAAGAGGATGTATGATGTCCTGCCGGATGAGTTCGAAATGAGGGTGGGAGAGCAAATGTCGGATGTTATCTTTGCTCCCTGAAAAAAAATTGTCCACACAGATCGTTTCAAATCCTCTCTCTAGGAGAGATTCGCAGAGATGACTTCCTAGAAAACCTGCGCCGCCTGTGACCAAAGCACGTTTCATGTCTTGTCTCCTTTTGGTTTTGAACCGTAGGCCATGAAGAGGAGGCTTTTTCTCTTTAGCACGTCTTTCTGGAATTGGATCAGATCCAATATGCCTTGTTCTGCCAGAGCGAGGAGCCGATCGAATTCTCTTTTTGAAAAAGGCTTTTTTTCTGCGGTCGCCTGGATTTCGATGATTTGGCCTGAATCATTCATCACGACATTCATGTCGATATCGGCACTAGAATCTTCATGGTAGTCAAGGTCCAGCAGGAACTCTCCTTTTACGATCCCAACGCTGGTTGCGCCTACTAGATGCTTCAAGGGCATCTCTTCGAGAATCTTTTTTTCCAGCATGTCGTTGAGAACACAAGCCAACGCAACACAGCCGGCTGTAATAGATGCAGACCTTGTCCCTCCATCAGCTTGGATAACGTCACAATCGACGATGATGGTTCTTTCACCCAGGGCATTGAGGTCCGTGGATGTCCGGAGGGACCTGCCGATAAGTCGTTGGATCTCCTGGGTTCGCCCCGAGAGCCGTCTGTGGTGTCTTTCTCTATCGGTCCTTTTTTCAGTTGAGCCGGGTAGCATGGCATATTCAGCCGTGATCCAACCTGATCCGGAACCTCTTAAAAAATGAGGAACTTTCTCTTCGACAGAAGCCGAGGCTATCACTTTTGTTTTTCCGGTAGTTATTAGTGCAGAGCCCAAAACAAACTCGAGATAGTCAGGGATAATTTTTACCGGCCTCAGCCTGTCTGAAGATCTTTCTTTGGGCCTTATCGATTTTTTGTGTTCCTTGGCTATTTTGGGCCTCCTATTCATTATTCTAACGGATTTGCCAACTATTGATTACGATTTGCTGACTGAGTCTCTGATTCCGGCCGGGTTTTCCATCTGTTGTGAAACCAAAGCCAAAATATTGGTTTGTCCCGGATCTGATTCTCAATAATTCTAGTGCAAATCTGAGTTATTTTCAATATATCTTGCTCAAGGTCACCTGATGGTGAAATTTTCACTGGAGGAAGGATTTTGATGTGAAACGTATGTGTTGGAGTGGGAGTAGAAAAAACCGGAATGATTGGGGCCTGTGCTCTGAGGTGAAATGTGGCCAGACTTGGGGTAGTCCCGGCTAGCTTTCCAAAAAAATCGACAAAAACAGCTTCACTGTCCAGAACGTTCTGATCGATGAGGATGGCAACCATTGCATTCATGCGGAGGGCTCGGAAAACCTCGCGTGCGGCTTTATGTTTGTAGATGACTTTCTCTCCTAGATCAGACCTCATCTTAAGAAGTTCTTTTTCTAAAAAAACATTATCCAATGGTCTGGCCATGACTTTTAAGGCCCCCAACCGTGAGACAAAGTAAGGTGCAATTTCCCAATTTCCAAAATGAGCAGAAAAAAGTAGAACACCTTTTTTCTCCAGCAGCGCGTTCTGGATATGTTCTGCTCCTTCGACATCAATGAGTCGGGATTTTTTGTGTTCTTTAAGTGTGGAGAATTTTATGAGGTCCAACATGACCTCACCAAAGTGGGAAAATGAACCCCTGGCTAAAGATTTGAGGGATTTCAGAGAGTGATTTTTTCCCAGAGAAATTGAAAGATTGGAGAGGGCAATATGCCGGTGTCTGTTATCGCAGACGTAAAAGAGGAATCCCAGCCATCGGCCCAGGGCAAGGCAAAATTTCCTTGGGAGAAGAAAAAAAAGCGCTTGAATCAGTTTAAACAGCAGAAATATCAAAAAATCGACAGATTTTTTCATTTAAGGTTGTTTTTGAATATCTGCTAAAGACATCAGAATTTTCTCATAAAAACCGTCCTCTGTCTTTAGATCAATTTTTAAAAAATAAACAGGTATGCTGCTAAAATCCTTAATGTCCTGAAGTTTAACAGAGTCTTTTTCAGTCGTGATGATCATGTCCGCTTTGTGTCTATTATAAACATTCATTATCTTTTTTACGGATGATTTTGGATAGGAAAAATGATCAGGAAATTTTAGAGATTCACAGTATTTTATCCCTTGTTCTTGAAGGAGGGAATAAAATCTTTCTGGTTTAGCGATTCCGGATAAGGCCAGAACTTTTTTGCTTTCGACTTGGGTGAGGGATTCTGTTGAGTTGGTGTTTATCTTAAACAATCCCTTGCTAATAACTGAATAAGTGAATATTTTTGCATGAGGAGACTTATTATTGATGTGTTTTTCGGACTGCAAAAAAAGTCCTTCCTCTACGAGAACAAGATGGGCGCGGCTTAAGGAGGAGTGAGGTTCTCTCAGGGCCTTTTTTTCTCGGGGATCAAATAGCACAATATCGATATCTTTCCTTAGCTTCTGGTGTTGGAAACCATCATCTAGGACAACAACATCGAATCCAAGGATTTTGGCCTTCTGACATGACATAAGACGGTTTTTCCCAATAAAAACACCGATTTCAGGAAAATTCTGGGCAACCATGTAGGGTTCATCTCCTGACTGCTTCCAATGTCCAAACAAATTTTTGCCATCTGAGAGAATCTCCCCGCGCCGTTCCCATTTTCCTCGATATCCTCGAGAAACAAAAGCAGGTTTGTACCCCTGTTCAATTAATATTGCCAGGAGATGCATGGATAATGGTGTTTTATGGGAGCCGCCAAAGGCGATGTTCCCGACGCTGATTGTGGGAAGTGGGCCCTCCTTTGACCTGAGAATTTGCCTCCTGTAGAGAGCGCTTTTGATTTGACCTCCTGTTTTGTACAGAAAATATAGGGGAGTAAGGAAACGTGACATGTATCTGGAAATATACACTATTCCTCTAAAAGGGGTCAAATCTTTACTTAATTCCTCTGATTATTTATAATAAGCCTTGATTTTCATCTGGAGGAAAATGATGTTGAGAAAAATTTCGATTATTTTACTGGTTCTATTCATATCTGCGGCTACGTTTAGCTGTAAGAAAAGTGCGATCATTAAAGGCTTGGAACTCGAAGTTTCTTTTTCCGAAGAAAATTTGTCGGATAACCTTGTTACGGATATTCAGTACCTATGGAAAACGAATGATGAATTCGTGAAAGTGGATCAAGATTTTAATGTTTTTGTACATTTCTGGCATAAAAGCAATCTTCTGTTTCAAGATCCACACACTCCAGAGACACCGACATCTCAATGGGAACCTAATAAAGAATATGTCTATTCACGGCAAATCTATATCCCCACCTTTATCGACGAGTTTGATCCAAATTTTAAAGGGGATGAAACCCTTAGACTTTCGACTGGATTCTTTTCCCCCTATGACAGAACTGGGGAATCAAAACAGGAAATCTTAGAAGAAAAACTAAAAGTTTTCCCCCCTCCTTTTGGTACACCTGAAACAGTTTATGAAGAGGGTTGGTATGATTTAGAAATTAATCCGGACGCTTTTCTCAAGCAGTGGAGATGGACAACAAAAAGTGCTAGGTGCATCATTGACAATCCTTTTCGTGATGCCCTTCTGATAATCAAGGGGGGAGTTAATCCAGCAGCTGGTCCTGGACAAAAAATCACCTTCAAAATCAATGATATGATTTTAGATGAGTTTGTTCCTGATAAAGATGTTTTTGAGAAATCTTTTGATATCAAGAAAGAAATGCTGGGCGACAAAGAAGAGTTTTATTTGACTTTTGAAGTAGACAAATCTTTTATTCCCGCACAAATTTATCCAGATTCAACCGATGAAAGGGATCTGGGCATTCAGATCTCCTTCGTTTATTTTCGTTAGGGATTAGAACGTTTCTTTTTTTCTAATGCTTCCTTGGCCGTGTCGTACTCTTCCTTGGCCTTTTCGGCATCCATTTTAGCTTTTTCCAGTCGCAAAGAAATAGTGTTCATCTGTCTTTGGATATCTGCTTTCAACTGGGCGTCTCCCGTACTGTAGAAACCCTGCAGGAGTGCCCTGATTCTCAGAGAGAGCAGAGAAACAAATTCTTCTGACTTGTTCCATTTCTCTTCGAGTTGGGCCATATCTGCTCCTTCGATTTGATCTGGATTTTCCGTATCAATTTCTTTTGGTTCCGCTACCTCGCCTTCCGGATTTGTGATTGAATCCGCTTTGGCAGGGACAATTTTTTTGCTTGGCAAAGATTCCAGGGCTGGCGTCAATTTTTTTTTGATCAGATCGACATTTCTTATAACAGTGACCTTTTTCTGGGTGATTTTTGCCCGCCGCTCTTTTTCCCTTTTGGATAATTCAACGAGGCTTTGTGATGATGCCCATGATGTGAAGCAAACAAGAATAAAGGCACAAAAGGAGAGCATCTTCATGAAAATAGACACTTTTTATAATAAAAAAATCATTTTGATGTGTCAACAGAGTAGAGCGTAAGGATTCCGGTGCATCATGCTCCATCTTCGTCGAGATTAATTCTTTAAGTGATTAGATTTTTTAGGGGATTCTCCTCAGATGGACATTGATGTCACCGGGACTCTTCTTCAACCTGTAACTGAGTTGCACGGGGACGTCGTATTTCTGTCACCATCCACATTCGTATGTGATGGGGGCAGAATACGTAATGGGTCACGGGTCCGGCTCTTTGATGGTTAAGGAAGAACAAATTCTGGATTGCAGCTACTGCAGTGGATCTAACGCTGTCTTTATTTTGTACCCGTTACCATCTGAGGATATTTCGATGGCACCGTGTGTGTCTGTACGATAGAGATCTACACCTTTATCGCTGTACCTCTTTAGGATTATTGGGTCCGGAAAATTAAATCTGTTGTTTTCCCCTACACAAATTACGATGACCGAGGGATTGACCGCACTCAGGAATTCATCCGTGCTTGAAGAGAGGCTGCCATGGTGAGGAGACTTTAGAATATCGCTTTGGATGGGCCCCCAATTCTCCAAGATATTCTGTTCTGCCATCTGTCCAATGTCTCCGGTGAAGAGGAATGACGTCTGGCCGTATGAAAGTCTAAAAACCATAGATAATTCATTTTCACTAGAGCTGAATGAAAGACGGCTTTCTTTTGGATGGAGGATGTCGATAACTATGCCATCCACGTGCTGCGAGTCATTTCTAAACATCCTCTTTTTTTGTGTGGATGGAGCTAGATTCCGCAGCAGTTCCTTATAGGATTTGTTTGCTGCCGGACTCAGTGATTCCCAAAACTCCAGGACTCTGAAATTGCGAGCCACAGATATTAATCCGTTCATATGGTCGGGGTGGGGATGAGTCAACACTAAATAGTCGATTGTCTTTATTCCCTTCTTCCAGAGAAAAGGAGAGAGAACTCTTTCGCCGATATCAAAACCACTTGAAAAAAATCCACCCCCATCTATGAGCATCTTCTTCTGACCTGGGAATTCCACCAAGATGGAATCCCCTTGACCGACATCGATGAAAGTGACTTTCAGGTCTTTGGATGTGGATGAGAAAGGATAGATGACAAGTACGGCCAATAAGAGAAGAAATCCAGCAAAGGCCATCCGTTTTAGTTTTTTCTTTTTCCAAGGGAGCAAAAAAAGAAAGAGGAATACAAAGTATCCGACAATTGTGATTGTATGGGGCGTGGGAATCCGGAATGATAAAAAGGAAAACCCATCGAAAACATGGGAGATGGAAATGAGTAAATTGATAAGAAAAACAACAAACTGAACAAGGTAATTAGCCACAACAGGTGATATAAATGAGAAGCAAATAAAAATATATCCACTGATCATTATGAGGGCAACTAGAGGAAGAGCGGCAAAATTAAGAAAAAGAGAAGAGAATGTAATCCTGTTAAAAGTTTTGGCCATGATGGGGAGAACACCTAATTGGGATGTAGCGGAGAGAGCAAAAATTTCGCTGATTTTAAATGGCCACCTAGGCAGATATTTGATGAATTTTGGATAAAAAATGACGATGGACAGGGTTGCCGCAAACGTCAACTGAAATCCGGCATCAAAAAGACTGAAGGGATTGAAACATAGGAGGGCAAAAGCGCTGATAGAAATGGTATTCAAAAGAGTTGTCTCTCTCCAGATAAGTTTCCCTAGCAGAAAAATTAACGTCATGGTGGTTGCCCTAAGGATGGATGGCCTTCCCTCTACTAGAAAAGCATAAACAATAAGGAAAAACATGAGCAAAACGTAAGAGGAACGCGTGGATATTCTCACGAGACGAAAGAAGAAAAAAAGAAGAAAGGAAATCAAGGCAATGTGAGCTCCTGAAATCGCAAAGAGATGGAATATCCCTGCATCCTGTAGGGCTCGTGAAACGGAATCGTCCATTCGCCCTCTATCTCCCAGCAGCAAAGCCTCAAGCACGGCGCCTTGGGAGGAAACTGTCAGGGAATTGTCCGCGGCGGGGAAAAATTTTTCGATATTCCGCCTAAGGATATGTTTGAACTCTGCAAGCTGTCTGATAGGAGAGAGTGTAGAGCCGGAAGAAATCTTTTGAATAAGAAGTGAACTTTTAGAATAGGCGCGATTGTGAATTCTTTTATTTTTTTTTAGCCTTTCAAAAATGGCGGGATTAAAATTCTGGTAACCCCTCGAAGAACTAATCTGTGCCGATACTTTTATTTTGTCCCGGATTAGAAGATGAAGAGGATTATAAGGTGACGAGGGACGAGCCACTGTAACCTGCAAACGGCCATGAATTTCAAGTTCTTTGTTTTGATGGGAAATCTTCTCAACATTTAAATATAGAGTATCTCTGTCTTTGCCTGGAGCTGGGGATTTGTAAAGCGTCCCATAGAAATCCACATAATCGGAAGCTTGAAATTTATGGAGACTATTATTTTCATAATTACTATCCGTATACCGATAGTGACTGGAACCAAATAGAAAAGTTGACAGGAGAATAACGAAAAAAACTAGCTTGTATTTTCGGATAATGAAAAAGAGCCAGGCCATCATCAGAGATAGAATGAGCAAAAATAAAAGAAGTGGGAGGGGCAGAACGACTAAAGATGAAAACAAAATCCCTGCTGCTAAAAACAAGGCTAAAAAAAGAAAGGGGTATGTCATTACGGGTGGGGAGGATTGTCCATCTGCTGCTGATCGAGGAAGTCAAGGAGAAGATGCGACATGATTTTTATGCCTAGTGGAATGCTCCTTTCATCCGGATTAAAAGAAGGATTGTGAAGAGGTGCTGGATTATTGTTCTGAGGATCATTGACTCCAAGCATAAAATAATAGCCAGGAACTTTTTTGCAGAAATATGAAAAATCTTCTGCCACCATCTGTGGCTTGATAATCTCAATATTAGGTTGTCCGACTACCCGGACAAGAGTGGGCGACATCTTCTTTGCCAATTCGGGATGGTTGTAAAGGGATGGTGGCCCCCGATTGTAGTCAATAGCATAATCTGCTCCGAATGAAGTGACCGTACTTTTGACAACATTCTTAATGCTTTGTTCGATTCTATCCCTGTTGAAATCATTGATTGTCCGAACCGTCCCCTCCATGACGGTTTCTTCTGCAAGGATATTGGCGCGAGTGCCGCCTGT
>CAZLLG010000038.1:0-18252 GCA_964560275.1 uncultured Eubacteriales bacterium
CAGGGAAAGCTCTTTAAGAAGTGATTTAGGAACACCATGCGGATTTCTGATTTTGATTTTTATCTCCCTTCCGAACTCATAGCGCAGACACCAACGCAGGACAGAGATTCGTCCCGTTTGATGATTCTTAATAGAAAGACAGGGGAAATTATCCATACATTTTTCAGAGAATTCCCTTCCTATCTTTCAAAACAAGATACACTTGTGCTCAATAACACACGCGTAATCCCTGCCCGCACATGGGGAAAAAAGGGGAGTTCAACGATAGAATTTCTCTTCCTTAGAGAGATAGAGAAAGAGACATGGGACGTTTTGTGCCGCCCTGCAAAAAAAGTCCAGATGGGTGAAAAAATTATTTTTTCTCCTGACCTTAAAGGCCAAGTCATTGGGGTGAGAGCAGAAGGGAGGCGGCATCTCCATTTTTCATCTGGAGCAGTACTTGAGGAACTGAATAAAATCGGATATGCGCCTCTTCCTCCCTATATAAAACGAAAAGCAAGCCAACTGGATAAAAAAAGTCTCGATCTCATGCGATACCAGACTGTATTTGCACAAAAAAGAGGATCGATAGCGGCTCCAACAGCTGGGCTTCATTTTACCAAACCCATGCTGGAATCGATTAGGGCTAAAGGGGTCCGTGTGGCAGAAATCACATTAGATGTAGGATTGGCCACATTTCAACCAGTCCGTGAAGACCGTGTTGAAAATCATAAGATGTTAAAAGAGATATACACAATCGGCACACAAGCCGCCCAAGTCATCAACGCCGCCAAAGCTGAATCCCGGCCTGTAGTCGCCGTAGGAACAACTACGGTTCGGACTCTGGAAAGTGCAGGCACAACAGGACAAGTTCAGTCAGGTGCCTCGGATACGGATCTGTTTATCTACCCAGGATTTTCTTTTCAAATCACGGACAGACTTCTAACAAATTTTCATCTTCCGAAATCCACTCTTCTGATGATGGTTTCGGCCTTTGCAGGGCTCGACCTTGTCAAAAAAGCTTATATAAAAGCTGTCGAACAAAATTACAGATTCTTCAGCTACGGCGACTGCATGCTCATCCTTTAACTAGAATTGTGACCTTTTTTTGTATAGAATGTTGGGGGGAGAGAAAAATAATGTCAGAGTGGAAAAATATCGGAAAGGAAGAGGTCAAGGAAGAAAAGCTGGATTCGATTCTTCACCCCAGTACAAAAGCTAAAGAATTTAAAATCACCATTGAATTTGGATATAAGACCTCTCCCAACTATGAAAAAGCCGTCGATCTCGCAAGAAGAACACCCACTTATAGTGAAGAAGGAAGTGGAGATTGGATCCGCCACTCTGCAACCTTCACCCCCGTGGACGCAGAAGAATTATTTACCCTTTTTAACCTTGTCCATGAGTGGGAAAAAACGGAGATCCTCGTGAATCACAAAAAACTTCCTTATGGACACCAGCTCTGGCTCCCTCTCATGTGGTTTTACCGTATTAAATAGTCCACTCAAAAACAATTAATATTTCTATGAAATGGAGGCTTTCTCATGCGCATCCGTAACGTTCTGTTGTGTTTCTTCATCTCGATCCTTCTCTTGACGAACTGTGGAAATCAGGCTGAAGACATCTGGATTTTATCTGCTCCTGCAGATAGTCAATATACAACCATAGACCGCAGTGGGACTACCGTTATCCCAAACGGCAGACTGATTTCTCCTCTTGGCCTTCTAAGGGAAGTGGCCCCCCACCCTTACGGACTCATCCTCAGCCCAGACGGAACAGTCGCCGTCACAGCCAATTCCGGAGTTGCGCCTTTTTCGATCTCCATTATTCGCGATGTTTTAAGTGAAAATCCATCTGTACAACAAGTTCCTCCGGGGGCTCAAACCGACAGTGGTATACTGGCCGCTGTTTTTATGGGACTTGCCATTTCTCCAGACAATCAGAAATTATATGTGGGTGGAGGCCAAGAGGGAAAGGTTTTTGTTTTCGACCTTTCCAATGGTGAAAAACTGGGGGAACTTAGCTATGATGCACCATTCAACAAAGAAGAATACACGGACAGCTATATCGGTGATCTTGTGCTCAGCAAGAACGGGAAAACCTTGTTCGCCGTTGACCAGACAAATTTTCGGATTGTTGCCATAGACACACAATCAGAAATTATTGTGTCCAGCATTCCTGTAGGAAGATATCCGTTCGGGATTACACTCTCACCTGATGACACTCATGCCTATGTGGCCAATGTCGGCATGTTTGAATACAGACGGATTATCGATACCCATGAGCAGGACCAGGAACAAGGACGAATTGGACTGCGTTTTCCACCTTTTGCCTATTTGTCAAAAGAAGCGGAAGAGGGCGCGAATATAGACGGATGGAAGGTTCCCGGTTTAGGAGACCCGAATGTCCCTGAATCCTTCTCTGTGTGGGAAGTCGATATAGAAGATCTCGAAAACGTAAAAGTTACAGCCCGAATCAAGACTGGCATTCTAGTCGGACAAGTTGTCGAAGATTTTCCGGCTGTGGGAGGCGCCAGCCCAAATTCTGTGGTAGCCACACACAACCGGGTTTTTGTCAGCAATGGAAATAATGACAGTATTTCTGTAATAGATACTTCGACAGACAAAGTCATCGACACCATAAAACTCAATATTGACTCACGCCTTGGCAATCTCCGCGGGGCCATCCCCTTCGGGCTGGCTCTTTCCCCAGATGGCGGACAACTCTATGTGGCAGAAGCGGGCATCAACGCCGTTGCGGTCATCGAGGTATCGACTCATACGGTTCTCGGGCATATCCCTACAGCCTGGTTCCCTTCAAAAGTAGCTGTTTCAACGGATGGGAAAAAACTCATTGTCGCCAATGCTAAAGGATTCGGGAGCGGGCCTAATGGAGGCCCCGCATTTGAACCGGGCCCCGAAGGACAGTACATCGGAAACCTGATGAATGGTGTTGTATCCATCTTAGACATCCCAAATAAAAGAAAATTAAGGAATGAAACCCGGAAAGTTCTGGCGAACAATTTCCGGTTCACAAAAGCGTCTTCTTCACGGTTTAAGGACCGCGCAAAAAATCCTATTCCACTCTATCCTGGAGAAAAGGAATCCCCTATAAAGCATATCATTTTCATCGTCAAGGAAAACCGCACCTTTGACGAGGTCTTCGGAGGAATCCAAGGAGCCCTCGGGGAACCTTCTTTGGCTCGATACGGTGCCGGGGTCAGTTTCAGCAACAGAAAAGAGACTCAATTTGTCAAAAATGCTACGGTCATGATTAACCACTTAAAACTGGCAGAACAGTTCGCCATCTCGGATAATTTCAATTGTGATTCCGACGTCTCGGCAGACGGTCATCGCTGGCTGGTCGGGGTGTACCCCAATGAATGGACAGAGACAAATGTCGCCGCGAGTTACGGCGGGGGAAGACAGCAAAACCTAGATTCAAAAGCTCCTGGGATGCTGGGATTCACGGGGGCGTCCGGCGTTCCCATCCCAGAGGACTACACCGAAGCCGGGACAATCTGGGACCACCTTGACCGAAATGGAATCGATTTTTTCAACTTCGGTCTCGGATTCGATTTTGCGCCCAATATCGAGAAACCTGAATTCATATATACCGGGCTTCGTTTTGTGATCAACTACCCTATGACGGCTCCCCTCTTCGAAAAAACGTCCAAGGTTTTTGCCACATATAATATGGGAATTCCCGATCAATTCCGAGTCAAGATGTTTAAGCAAGAATTTGAAGAGAGGTGGCTGGGCGAAAACGAATCTCTCCCCCCTTTTCTGGTCATCTATCTCCCCAATGACCACGGAGCCGGAGAATTTCCCGAGAATGGCTACCCTTTCCGGGAAAGCTATATGGCCGATAACGATCTTGCCTTAGGTCAAGTGATCGAAATTCTTTCTTTGTCCCCTTACTGGAAAAACATGGCTGTCTTTGTTACGGAAGACGATCCCCAGGGCGGAGTGGATCATGTCGATGCCCACCGGAGCTTGCTTATGGTTATTTCTCCTTACGCCAAAAAGAACTATGTCAGCCATGTCCACACCAGCTTCGGCAGCATCATGAAGACGTTCTGGCACATCCTTGGGATTCCCTATCTAAACCAGTATGACGCCGGGGCTGCAGATCTGGCTGATATGTTTACAGAGCAAGTCGACTTTGATGCCTACAGCGCCATGGACGTCGATCCCCGTATTTTTCGTCCGGAAAAAGCACTAAGCCCATTTGATGAACACTTCAATTGGGATGCCATCGAAGAATCCCCGGAACTGGACAATCCGGCCGTGATGCAAAAATGGATGGAAGAGGAGAGAAAAAGAAAAGAAGACCCGAATCAAAAAAAAACAAAAAAATGATTTAAATTCATTCTAAATAGAGGCTGATAATTCTCTGTGCTTATTCTATTTGGCTCCCTTAGTCCAGCCCTTTCCCCCATCCACATGAGGCATATGAGGCCCAGCGGCCTCCTTTCTCACCAATTTCTTGCAAATTGAATTTATTTCAATATAATTTCCGTATCGCACAATGATGGGCAGCAGCAATATAAAATCAGAAGATGACAGGAAGTCTTTAGTGAAAAAATCACTCATCAGAATGGAAGGAGACGTTTATGTTAGCAGGTGAAAAAAAATATCCTCATATCTTCAGTCCGATCCAGATCGGGAAGGTTTGGGTCAAGAATCGCATCAAGTACGCCTCGACCGAGACAAACTACAACTACAGCGACGGATTTGTCTCTGAAAAAGAACTGGCATACATTGAGGCCCATGCCCGAGGCGGGTCTGGAATCGTGACCACTCAAGGAGCCTACACCGATCCGCGCGGCGAAGGTCAGGGCTATGTGGGCATGATGGGGATATGGGATGACAAGTTTATTCCAGGATTGAAAAGAATGGCTGATATTATTCATGCTGGAGATGCAGCGGCGTGTCTTCAATTGATGCACTGCGGGCGTGTGGGAGGGATTAATCTTCCCTACACTGTCGGGCCTTCAGCCATCAAACAAAGACTGAGGCGCTTTCGCCCCCCTCAAAAAATGAGCATTCCCGAGATCGAAGAATGTATACAAGAACACATCGACGGCGCCCGAAGGGCAGTCGAGTCCGGGTATGAAATTATCGAGATTTCAGGGATTGTCGGCTATCTCATTTCCAACTTCATCTCCAAATACACAAACTGGAGGAGCGATGACTACGGGGGGGATATCCATGGCCGGTGCACATTCATGAGGAAAATCGTGGAAGGCATTCGAAAAGAAATTGGTCAGGATGTTGCACTCGGTATCCGTCTCTGTGGCTGGGAGATGCTGGACGACAGGGAGGGAAATACCGAAGAGGAGAGCATGGAATCTCTCAAGATTGCCGAAGCGGCAGGTTGTGACTACATCAGTGTCACGGTCGGCTGGCAGGAGTCTCTCGGTTCTGTCATATCCAGGGATATTCCCATGGGGAAGTGGCTCTATGTGGCCGACCGGACAAAAAAAGCCCTCGATATACCGGTCAGCATGGCCTACAGGCTTTTTGTTCCTGAGATTCCAGAACAGGCGATTGCCGAGGGAAAACTGGATATCTGGGAGATGTGCCGGCCGCAAATCGCAGATCCCGCCCTGCCAAATAAAATCATGTGGGACAGACAGGAAGACATCGTCCCTTGTGTTGCCTGTCAGGTCTGTCTAGCCCGGCTTTTCCGAGACGCTCCCGTCACCTGCACGGTCCGTCCATCATGTGGACACGAGGGTGAACGCGAATGGGGATATTACGGATTTCCCAAAGCTGAGATCAAGAGAAAGATTTTTATTGCCGGTGCGGGAATCTCAGGTCTCCAAGCTGCCGGGATTGCGGCCGAAAAGGGACATGATGTCTCGGTCTATGAAAAAACCGGTCACATTGGCGGACAGTGGTATTATGCGTCGCGAAATCCATGGGGAGAGGACTCCGAAAAATATTGGGATGATCAAGAGTTCATGAGATGGATCAATCACATGAAGGCCTCGTGCGACAAGCACGGGGTGAATTTTGTAATGAATACACCGGTAACAAAGGAGCTCCTGGACAAAGAGAAGCCGGACTCTCTGGTCATTGCCACTGGAGCCGTACCCGAGGTTCCCGATGTCCCGGGAGCAGATAATCCACACGTGATCAATATGTTTGATGTTTTTACAGGGAAGGTGAAACTTGGAAAAAATGTGGTCATCCTCGGCGGATCCGGTGCCGCAATTTCTCTTGCTCTTTTTGTCATCGACAAGTTTGAGAAGAACAGGATAAATGACTTCAACCTGGCTATGATAGATCCGGCCTCTCGATTTGGCGCAGATGTGAATCCCTCATACATCTGGAGGTACCGGCTGAGATTGAAAAAAGCTAAAGTTCTTCAGCTGACCTTTGGAAAGGTCAAAGAGATCAAAGATCATGCAGTTGTCGCCGACTGGAAAATTGTGGACAGAAAGACGAAGGAGAAGAAGGAATTTAAGGATAAGGAAGTGCCCGCGGACTCTGTTATCCTAGCCACTCTTATCCCCAATCAAGAACTGGGTTATGGTTCATTCAAAGGAGATACAGCCATGATTGGAGACTGTGTCTGGATCAGACGAGGCATCGATGCTATTCAGGATGGGTTTCGTTTGGGAACGAGGTTTTAAGAAAACAACAAGGTTTAGAAATATGAAACTAGAAAGGAGTGATTCATGATTTTACCAAAAATATCGAGCGCAAAACCCCAGATTCCAGGGACTCAACTGAGCGTCTATCCCCACTCCGGCTCGAGCCATTTGGGACTGTACCCATGGGTCGATGCTTTCCGCTGTAACGGATGTGGAGCCTGTGCCAGAGCCTGTCCACCCGGAATAGTTGGGCTGCACAAAGAGAAAGCCGTGATAATCCTCGATCTCTGTCAGCAGTGTGGAGAATGTTTTGAGGCCTGTCCGGTTGAGGGAGCCCTCATTTACAAACTCCCTCCCGGCTCACCAGAAACCGGGAATACTCCCTATATTTCTAAATTTTAAGGAGAAAATGAGATGCCGGAAAAACTAAATACGAACTTCGTCGATCATATCTGCATCGCCGTCAACGACGTGAAAAAGGCCGAAAAAGACTATGTCGATGCTTTTGGATGGGATGTGGCCTACCGCTATGTGGATGAGCCCGAAAAAATCAGAGTGACCGGTTTTATGGTCGGACAAACAGCCATAGAAATCATGGAGGATTTTGACGGGACCGGAGAGGTGGCAAAATTTATCAAAAGGGCGGGGGAAGGAGTGATGCTCATCAGCTATAACGTGGACAACTGTGAGGAATCTCTTGAGCTGCTCAAAAGAAATAAAGTCCGATTGATTGACCAGAAGCCAAGATTTTTCGCCGAGTACAAGAGAAATTTTGCCTTTATTCACCCTGCGGCCACACACGGCATCTTGACCGAGATTATCGACGGGACATACTAAAACTTTAATGGGGAATAAAATCAGGGTTGTCATTGCCAAACCAGGCCTTGACGGGCATGATATGGGCGCCAAAGTGGTCGCCTTGGCATTAAAAGATGCTGGAATGGAAGTGATCTACACCGGACTTCACCGAACCATCGAAGAGATCGTCAAAACAGCGCTCGAAGAAGATGTCGATGTCATTGGATTGTCCATCTATTCGGGAGCCCATCTACCTCTAAGCAAAAAGTTAATCAACAACCTAAAGGACAAGGGGATTTCTGATAAAATAATCTTAGTCGGCGGGAATATTCCCCCTGGTGATATTTCTATACTCAAAAGTTATGGTGTGGCTGAAGTCTTCCCTATCGGATCCAGATTGGAAAACATCACAACTTTCATCCGTGAGCGGGTGTCAAAGAATGACAAATAAGCCAAAACCTGAAGAACTGGACGAAGTTGTTCTGGAATCGGGCATCAAGGTCAAGCCGGTCTTCGGACCTGAAGACATCGCGGATATCCCCTTTGAAGAAAAAATTGGCCGGCCGGGAGAGTACCCCTTCACTCGGGGCATTCATCCTAATATGTACCGTAAACGTCCATGGACAATGCGCCAGTATTCGGGTTTCGGTACAGCTAAAGAGACAAACGAGCGGTTCAAATGGCTTTTAAGCCAGGGACAGACCGCTCTTAATGTGGCTTTTGATCTTCCCACACAGCTAGGTCTGGATTCTGATGATCCCCTGGCCGAGGAGGAAGTCGGCCGCGTGGGGATGGCCATCGATACTCTCAGAGATCTAGAAGAGGCCTTTGCTGGGATTCCAATCGATAAGATCAGCACGGCTCTGACTATCAATCCGGTGGCCTCGGTTATGCTGGCTATGTATTTGGTTGTGGCAGAGAAACAGGGGATTTCCTGGAAACTAGTCAGGGGAACCACACAGAATGATATTCTCAAGGAATACATCGGACGGGGCACATGGATTTTCCCAGTCCGGCCTTCAATCAGGCTCATTGGAGATATGGTCGAGTTCTGTACAAAGGACGTTCCTAAATTTAATCCCTTCAGCGTCTGCGGATATCACATCCGAGAGTCGGGTGCGACTCCCAATCAGGAAATGGGTTATGCCTTTGCCATAGCCATCGCCTATATCGAAGAAATTCTCCATCGAGGATTGGACATCGACAGTTTTGCCGGCAGAATCGCCTTTAATTTTGATATCCACGGCAACTTGTGGGAGCAGGTGGCCAAATTCAGAGCCGGACGAAGGCTCTGGGCCAAAATCGTCAAAGACCGTTTTGGAGCCAAAAATCCCCGCTCCATGCTTTTGCGCATGATCGCAGGCGGAGGCGGCGGCGGTTTAACAGTGCAGCAACCGGAAAATAATATTGTTCGCGGGGCTTACTATGCACTGATATCGGCCTTGTCCGGAACACAAACCATGGCCCTCTGTTCTTATGATGAGGCCTACACCATTCCCTCAAAAAAGGCGGCCCTGCTCAGCTTGAGAACCATGCAGATTCTGGCCGATGAGATGGGACTCAAGGATACCGTCGATCCGTTGGGGGGCTCTTATTATATCGAATGGCTGACCAAAGAGATGGAACAGAGGATTGTCGAAGTTTTGGAAAAAGTTGAAGCCATGGGCGGCATGATCCGTGCTGTAGAGGAGGGCCATATCCAGAGGGAAGTCAGCCTTCAAGCCTACAAACGAGAAAAAAAAATCCAGTCCGGAGAAATCCCAAAAATCGGAGTGAATCGCTATGTAATGGACTCGGAAGAGGCAAAAATTGAATTTCATCCCTTCGATTCTTTAGTGATCGAAAAGCAGAAGGAAAAGCTCCAGCGCCTCAGAACCGAAAGAGACAACGAAGCGGTTCGATCATCGCTGGAGGGATTGAGAGGGGCGGCCCAGACTGGCAAAAACGTGATGCCCTTCATGCTCGAGGCCGTTAAAGCTTATGCCACTCTGGGGGAAATAACCAAGGTTTTAAAAGATGTCTTTGGGGAATTCAAAGAGCCCATCGGACTATGACCGAATATAAAATAGGGATCGATGTCGGCGGAACCTTCACCGATTTTCTTTTGACTTCCGAAAAGGAACATTCAGAGATTTTTAAGGTCTTGTCCACTGTGGACGATCCTTCGATCGGATTGATATACGGCTTAGCCGAAATGGCTCAGTCAAAAAAGCTTTCCTTAGAAGATTTCATTCAAAAAGTCACAACCATCGTTCACGGAACTACGGTTACAACCAATGCCGTTCTGACGCGAAAGGGCGCCAAAACTGGGCTTCTTACCACAAAAGGACTGCGGGACGCCCTGGAGATGCGTCGGGGCATTCGGGAAGAACAGTACAACAACAGGTACACCAATGTTAAACCGCTGGTTCCCCGATACATGAGGTTTCCCATCGAAGAGAGGCTGAATTATAAAGGAGATGTGATCACACCCCTTCAAGAATCCGATGTTCTCGACGCTGCCGGGCTTTTCAAAAAAGAAGACGTAGAGGCCATATCCATTTGTTTCATGAATTCTTTTTCCAACGAAAATCATGAAAAAAAGGCCGCAGAGATTCTAAAAAAACAGTTGCCAGATGTCTATCTAACGACATCGTCTGAATTTCTGCCCAGTATCCGGTTCTATGATCGTCTGTCCACCACCGTGTTGAATTCCTATGTGGGCCCTATTCTTAGAAATTATCTTCAAAGCCTTATAAAAAAATTGGCAGATATCGGCTTTGGGGGAGTTCTGCTTATCATGCAGTCCAACGGAGGTGTGGTCTCACCTCAAATCGCTATCGAAAATGCAGCCGTCACCCTCCTTTCTGGACCTGCGGCCGGGCCTGTGGCCGGGATTGAGTACACCTCGATTCAGGGATACACCGATTGCCTGACCATCGATATGGGTGGAACAAGTTTTGATGCAGCTCTTATCAAGGACAAAACTCCTCTTGTGACCACCGAAGGAGCCATCGAAAGACTCCGTATCGCTCTCCCGATGTTGGGCATAGTGACTATTGGTGCCGGAGGAGGCAGCATCGGTTGGGTCGATGAAGGCGGGCTTTTGCGCATGGGTCCGCAGAGCGCCGGTTCCAAACCGGGGCCGGCCTGTTATGGATTGGGCGGAGAACTGCCGACCTGCACGGACGCGGATCTGGTGCTGGGCTATCTGTCCGAGGATTTTTTTGCCGGTGGAAAAATTCCTCTCGATCACAAGAAAGCCTTCAAGGCCATAGAGGACAAAATTGCAGGTCCGTTGGGACTGGATGTCAAAGAGGCGGCTGCCGGGATGTACCGGGTGATCAATGTCAATATGGCCACTGGAGTCCGGGAAGTGAGTGTCAAAAGAGGACATGATCCAAGAGAATTTCCTCTGGTTGTAGCCGGAGGTGCGGGACCGGTTCATGCCTGCATGATCGCCCGAGAATTGGAAATTCCAGTCATGGTCATTCCCAAGGAATCGTCCATTTTCTGCGCAGCCGGAATGTTGATGTCGGACTTAAAGCACAACTTTGTCAAAACCTATACGGCGCTTTTGACCAAGATTGACAAAAAAAAGTTCAGTTCTTTGTTTAGAGAAATGAAAGAGGAAGCCGGCAGGCTTCTCGAGTCAGAGCTCATTCCCCAAAATTCGATTGACCATGTCTTTTCTTTGGATATGAGATATGTCAAGCAGTACCATGAGGTCAATATCAAAATAAGTCAAGAAGAAATTGAAGACGAGCACATTGACAGGGTGGCCCAAAAATTCCATCCTGAACACAACCGTCTCTATGGGTATTCTTTGGAAGAAGAAGGCACACCCATCGAGTTGATCAACTTGAGGCTCTTGAGTGTAGGGAAAACGGACAAACCGAGATTTAAACAGGAACATTATGATGGAGAGAATCCTTCAAAAGCTTTTAAAAGAAAGAGAAAAATCTATTTGCCTATGGAGAAGGAGTTTAAGGAAGTCCCGGTCTATGACGGACACAGGCTTCGGTACGGTAACAGGGTCGAGGGGCCTGCCATCATCGAACAGGTCAACACGACGACTCTGGTCTTTTCGGAATTTTCCGTTCTTTGCGATAGATATGGCAGCTATACGATGTTTGTCAAAGACAAAGAGGACGACATTCTAAAAAAATTACTAGGTGGCGGTTAAGAAGGAGAGATTCAAGGGGATGATCGACAAAATATTGGCATCTGTTTTTCAAAGAAGGTTTAAATCCATTACCGAAGAGATGAGCATTGCCCTGACTAAAACAACCCGTTCGCCCATCCTCTGTGAGGCAAAGGATTTTGTCACCGGCCTCTATGACAGCCAAGGAAAAATGCTCGAACAGACCGAAAACCTCCCTATCCTTTCCTTCTCTCTGGGGCCTGTCTGTGAGTACATCATCAATTATTTTGGAGAGGAAATCTTTCCCGGCGATGTCATCTTTCATAACGATGTCTTTTCCATGGGGAACCAAAACAATGATGTGGCCGTCTACAGGCCGATATTTTATAAAGATAAACTTGTAGCTTGGTCCGCGGCCAAAGGACACCAGGCCGATATCGGTGGAGCTGTCCCCGGGGGTTACAATCCCAAAGCCACAGAGGTCTGGCAGGAAGCGCTCCGGATTCCACCGGTTAAAGTCTATGAAAAGGGGAATTTCAAAAAGGATGTCTGGAACCTCATTTTTGCCAATATCCGGTACGATATTGTCGCAGCCGACATGAGAGCGCAAATAGGCTCGTGTGTTGTCGGTGAGCGGGAGATTTTGAAGCTGGTGGAAAAGTATGGGTTGGACATTTTTGAATCTCATAAGGAATATCTATTCAATTCCACTGAAAAGATGATGCAGACCGAAATTCGTGATATTCCCAACGGAAAATACCAAGGAGAAGCCACCGTCTATTTCGATGGCAAGACACCCGGCTCAACGTATAAAATTAAGGTTAAGATTACCGTCCAAAATGAAGAAATCACGTTTGATTATTCGGACACCGATCAACAAACCGATGGTTTTGTTAACGGGACCTACACCTCATCGGCCAGTGCCACACTTTTGACTTTCCTCCAGATGGTCAATCCCGATATTCCCCACAACGACGGAATGGTCAGACCGGTTCATATTGTCATTCCGGAGGGGACAATATTGAATGCCAAGTATCCTGCGGCTACGACCTTCGGCAATCATCTCTGTCCCCCAAACGCCGATGCCATCATTCGGGCTTTGTCTCCAGCTATCCCCGAAAGAGTCACGGCAGGCTGGAATCAACTTTTGTGCTATCTGACCAGCGGATTTGATATCCGAAAAAAAGACAATTATGTCGATATAGGATTTATGGGTTTAAAAGGGGGTTCCGGAGCGACATCAGGAGTGGATGGATACGATCACATCGGCATGATCGATGCCTCAGGAGGAGTTTTGGATCAGGATTACGAGATGTTCGAGCAGCAGACTCCACATCTGCTCCTCCACCATGAATTCTGGGCCGATTCGGCTGGGGCTGGTCAGTGGAGAGGGGGACTCGGTGTTGAAACACGTTTTCAAATCAATGGGGAAAAAACTAAGGTTGTCACTTTTGGAGATGGTGATGTCGAACCTGCCTTCGGGCTGTTTGATGGGAAAGACTCGACTCTGAATTCGATTGAACTCCTTTACAAAGATGGTAAAACCTACAAAACGACAAGCAAAGATCTGGTCGAAGATGTTCCGGAAGGGACCGTTCTCTTCCAGCAGGCCGGTGGAGGAGGGGGATACGGGAATCCCTTCAAACGAGATTCCGAACTTGTCGCTTTAGAAGTTAAAAATGGAATTATTAGCTTCGACAAAGCCAAAGAAGATTATGGAGTAGCGATAAATCCACAAACTTTTGAAGTGAACAAAACAGAAACCGAAAAACTACGGGGAAATCTGAAAAGTTAAGGTCCGAGCAAGGATTTGATTTTCTCGATAAATGAAGGAAGGGCTTCCCTGTAATCCCCCACGATTCCAAAATCAGCCTCTTTGAAAATGTGGGCATCGCGATCTTTGTTTATAGCCACTATGAATTTGGAGTCCGAGCATCCGGCCATATGCTGTGGGGCTCCAGATATCCCGATGGCGATATAAAGATCGGGATTGACCATATGGCCTGTCTGTCCGATTTCTAAAATCTTAGGCATCCACTGTTCATCGCAGGGGACGCGGCTGACCCCTATGGCAGCGTTGAGTTGTTGGGCCAGCGCTTGAATCAGTTGAAAACCTTCCTTTCCTCCAATGCCTCCGCCTCCAGCCACTATGACATTCGCCTCTTCAAGCTTAACACCTTTGACTTCTTCCTGAACGGTTTCCAACAGCCGGCCCATCAAATTTGATTCTGGGCCTTCAACTTCAACCGCAATAACATCCCCAATCCTTGAAGGTTTGGGAGTTGCCGGGTCTATGGATCTTGGCCGCAGGGATACGATTTGAGGACCCGGATCGGCAGAGGACCAAACAGCCATAGCGTTTCCGCCAAAAACTGGCTTGGTCAGAAGCAGCGATCCTGTCTCATCATCGATGTCCAATGAGACACAATCAAGACAGACAGAAGAGTCGAGTTTTGCACCCAAGCGTGCCGCGGTTTCCCGTCCCACATCGGTTTGTCCAAAAAGAATGATGGCTGGATCGATTTGTCCCGACAGCTGGGCGATAAAATTGGCAGTGCGATCGGGGAACGTTTCAGCTATACAGGGACCTTCGATGGTATTGACTTTTTGTACTCCAAGAGAAATGGCCTCATCTGCAACGGCCTGGAGATTAGTTCCAAACAAAGCAAGACTCAACTCATCCTTAAGGTCTTCGCAAAGCCTCAGCCCCATATGGATCAGCTCTGCCGTTACAGACGTCAAGTGTTCATCGACGGTTTCGCCGCAGATTAAAACGCCTCGATTTTCTGTCATGATTTTCTAGGTTAGGTGGAAACCGGTACAATCCCTTCCTTGACTAATTTTTCTGCTAGTTTTCCCGAGGCTTCTTCAATTGTTCTGTCTTCGATAATTTCACATGACCGGTCCTGTTTGGGAATAAACAGCTTGGCTAGCGTTCTTCGAGCCGCCCGTGATCCGGTCCGGGAAAGATCGACACCGATATCTAAAGCATTCCAAACACGAAAACTTTTTTGTGAAGCAGCAATTATTCCCCATCCAGAAGGCAAACGGGGCTGTCCCACCGCATTACAAACCGTAGCCAATGCCGGAGATGAAACGGCAAAAAGCTGATAGCCATCTAGAGTGGACCGCTTCACTCGCCATTCCCCATCCTTCTGTTCTAGGTCGTACGCCAGTGTGACCAGAGGCAAACTCAAATATTCCGCAAGGATTGTGCCGACCAATCCCTCATCCCAGTCAGCCGCCTGCCGTCCACAGAGGATCAAATCAAAATTCCCGATCTTTTGAATCGCTTGGCTCAGGATGTATGCTGTCGAGAAACTGTCTGAGCCTTCGAAGGCTTCATCAGAAAGGACTATCCCTTCATCGGCTCCCATGGCCAGCGCATGTTTGAGGATAGGGGAACTAGAAGAGGTATTTTCATCGATGGTCAGGACAGTAACTTCAGAGTTATGTGTGTCCTTGAGCCGCAAGGCCAACTCTACGGCCAGCAAATCATAAGGACTCATCACAGGGGAGATTCCTTCGGGAGGGATAACCTTCTTCGATTCCTCATTCAGCCTGAACTTGGCCGGAGGGATTTCTGGGTCAGGGATTTTTTTGACACAGACAACAATTTTCATGGCTATCCATACAGATAACAAATACCGAAGCCGGCCCTGGGAAGAGTCCAATCTATAGCCTCTTTATCACAGATTATTCTACAGCTGCCGCATTCGAGACATCCTTCAAAAGAGAACGTAATGTGATCCTCGACCGCTGTGAAACAGCCAGCCGGACAGGCATACAAGCAGTCCAGATCTTTGCATTGGCTGCAGATGTCCTCCTTTATTCGAATGTGGACTTCGGAATCCACATCAAATTTGTTCACGGCCAGCTTGTCTTCTATTTTTTTTGGATTCACAGAGCCCTCTTTATATTATAAATATCGCATGCGATTTGGGGGAGTGAAACGTTACCTTTTATGGAACCCTTGAGCTGCTTCCAGATTTTTTTCCTTGGTTGGCCGTCATTTGTGAAGATTTTTTCCGCCAACTCGCAGGCCAACTTGGGATATACACTGTAAATGCGTGGATTTTCTAAAAATTTGGACGCATTTTTAAAGGTGTCCAAATCCTTCAAAACAAAGCTCTGATTCAAGAAATGATGATAGGAAGACAGGGATTTTCTTGAAAAATCTTCCTTTTTTTTGGCTTGAATGACGGCTTCAGCAGCTGCCATCCCCGAAGCCATGGCCAAATTGCTCCCTTCAAGATTCAATCCTGTAACCAGACAAAAAGCGGCTGCATCCCCGGCCACCAGAAATCCATTCGCAACAAGTTCCTGTATATTGGCTCTGCCCGATGTGGGAATGAGATGAGCAGAATATTCAACCAATTCTCCTTCACTCAGATAACGGGCCACTTCGGGATGCTTCTTGAATTCTTCGAGCAGATCATTGGCTTCGACCTTGTTTTTGACCAGAGTACTGAGTTGGACCACAATTCCAATGGAGAGGCTGTCTTTATTTGTGTAGAGAAAGGCACCGCCTGGAATTCCCTCGGTGAAGGATCCGATAAATTCCCAGGCCACTCCTTCATCTCCAGAAAGGTTAAAACGCTGTTCCAGCTTCTGCCTAGGAATCTGGATGACTTCCTTTACACCTTGTTTTAAATCTTGAGGCAAGGGCCTTTTCCTGAGCCCTGCTTTTTCTGCCAGGATAGAATTGACTCCATCACAGGCCACAACTACACTTGCAGGAAGTTCATCTCCACCGGCCTTAATGCCAACTACCCTGCTTCCGTCCCAGAGAAGGTCATCGGCCTGAAGGCCCGCTGCCACAATGGCCCCGGCCTGTTGCACCTTATCTGCAAACCAGCGGTCGAATTTAGCCCTGAGGAGAGAAAAGCAGTTGTAAGGCGAATTTCCGAATTTTACCGAAGAGAATTCTGCAGACAAAACAGCATCAGCTGTGAGGAAGGAGAGTTTATGGTGAAGAATGTATCTTTCAACCGGGGCCTCATCCCAAAAATTGGAGAACAACTGATAAAAAAGGGGCCCATAAAATACTCCCCCCCACATATTCTTAGCTCCGGCAAATTTCCCCCTTTCGACAACAAGGGTACTCAAACCGGCCTTGGCCAGCGTCAACGCGCAGGCGCATCCTGCCGGTCCGGCCCCGACCACTATGGCATCGAAGTGTTGTTTCACAGTTTTTTGCTTCCTACCGGAAAGCGGCTATCTCCAGAAGCTGCTTCCCGATTGTCAGTTGATGCATTTGAGCCGTACCTCCGAGAATAGTGGCCGTGATGGCATCCTGGTAGTGATGGCCCACAGGAAAGTCATCGATCGTCCCAAAAGATCCATGAATTTTTACGGCTTGTGATGAAACCCAGAGTGCAGTCTCGGTGGCAAAATATTTCGCATAGGACATCTCTTTGATGTGGCGCTTGCCTTTGTCTTTGAGAGAGGCAGCAAAATAGGTCAACCATCTGGACGCTTCAATCTTTGTGGCCATGTCAGCGATGATCTCTTGGATCAGCTGGTGCCCCCCTATGGGTTTTCCGAACTGCACGCGTTCCTTGGCATACTTAATGCATGACTCCAGGCAGCTCTGAGAAAGCCCTACGGCTCCGGCTGCGAGGAAAAGCCGTGCCGTATCGATGCCACGCAAAGCATTCCTCAGGGCCTTTCCAGTCTCTCCTATCTGGTTTTCAAGCGGAAGTTCCATATCAATAAACCTGAGAGTGCCTTCGCTACCGCCTCTCCAGCTGATTTTCCCCTTTTGGACGGTGGTGGAGAATCCGGGTGTTTCCTTGTCGACTATAAAAGTGGCCAAACCCTTGAGACCTAAACTTTTGTTTGTTTGGGCAATGAACAAGACGGCATCAGCGATTTCACCATTGGTAATAAAAATCTTGGTACCGTTGATGATCCATTGATTCCCGCTGCGGTTTGCGGTCGTTTCGATCATGGAGGAGTCGCTTCCTGCGTTTGGTTCCACCACAGCTCCAGCCAGGATGATTTCTCCTTTATTTACGGGGGGGAGATATTTTTTTTTCTGGGCCTCACTGCCAGCATCGAGCAGGTTTGTGCCCGGCTGAATGGGCCCGCTCACAGCAGCTTGTGTTACAGCCAGGCTGGCCGAGCATAAAGACTCCCAAATTAAAGCCGAAGTAATATAATCGAGTCCCAATCCACCATACTCCTGAGGCATGTGCGGGGCCAACAATCCTTGGGCGGCCATTTTTTTTATGATTGCGGGATCAAATTTTTCCTGGCGTTCGTTTTCCTTCAGGGGAGGTAAAATTTCCAAATCGGCAAATTTACGGGCCATATCCCGGAACATTCTCTGTTCTTCTGTAATTTCAAAATCCATTTTTTAATCCTCTTTTTCCACAAATTCGACGAGAACACCAAACGTATCACGGGGATGAAGGAACGCTGTTTTTCCTTCGGCTCCCGGGCGTATTTCTCCCAAAACATCCAGCCCCTTCGATTTGGCAGAGTCGACTTCGGCGGCGACATTATCGACTTCATCACAGATGTGGTGAAATCCTTCGCCCCGCTTTTCTAGAAATTTGGCCATCACGCCTTCGTTTCCTATGGGTTGGAGGAGTTCGATGATGACATTCCCCGTGTCGACCATACTCACTTTGATCGTGCCTTCTCCTCCTAGGATAGGTTCAGACGATTCCAGACCAAAAACTTTGCGATAAAATTCTCGTGATTCTTCAAGGTCTTTGACCGCCACTCCCAGTTGGCTGAT